>NZ_BAACAN010000003.1:0-221903 GCF_054687055.1 Segatella asaccharophila
TCCCGCTCATCAAGATATACATGCAGGATACCGGTGTACACATTCTTTTTAGAGATCTTCAACTTCTCTTCTTCTACCTTTACAAGGTCAAACCAGTCAAGTATACCTTCCGGAAGAAGGAAACTTGAAAAGAACTCATAGGATTTATTGTTATTGTTGTTCATGGATGCAAAGATACGCTCTTTCTTGCATTCTACAACTTATAACTTCAACCTTTATCTTCTTATAGTCAACACGGATTTATACATGTGCCCCACTCGATACCCAGTGTTCCCCAACTGATTGTCATGGTGTTGACGCGGCCATCAGCCTTGGTGGTGAGCAATACGCCCTTATTTACCCCCTTCAGAATATAGCCGGCATAGTCCAATACATTAATTTCTTTTTTAGTCATAATAAACAGTAATATGGAATAGTTAAGGAAAAGAAGGAGCAAAATCCATGCCAGTTACCGAGATGCAGGTTGATTGACAGCCAATAAATTTATGTGATGTGCCTATGCCATTGCCAGGGAGATGATGAAACAACTGCCCTTGCCGATCTCGCTTTCCACATGAATGGTTCCTCCATGTGCTTCGACAAAATCACGTGATATGGCTAATCCGAGCCCGCTGCCTTGCACTTTTGTCCCGGGAACACGAAAGTAATGGTCGAAGATGCTCTCATGGTACCTTTTGTCTATTCCCTTTCCAAAGTCTCTGACATAGAGTTCGATATGCCGGTTATTTGTTGGCCGTGCTCCGATGATAACGCGGCCGTTTTCATAAGAATAGTGGATGGCATTGCTGACCAGATTTGTCAGTACCCATGCTATTTTCTCACTATCTACAAACAACTTTCCTATTTTCCCCTCGTCAGGATATTCTACTTCTATCTGGATTCCGAATTTTTCAGCCTGTACTCTGTTGGCTTTTATCGCATAATCGATCAACTCTATCGGTTTGGTAATTTTTGGCTTCAGTTGCAGTTTGCCACTTTCTACCTTAGTGATATTTAATAGTTCCCCTGTAATCTTCAGTAATCGTTCACTATTGTCCTTGATGCTTCCTGCAAGTTCTTTCTGCTCGCCGGAGAGTTTGCCTATTCGTTCATCCTCGAGCAGTTGGAGACTCATCATGATGGCAGAGATAGGAGTTTTCAGTTCATGTGAGATCGTAGAGATGAAGGTGGTCTTGGCGGCATTGAGCTCCTGATATTCCGTCACGTTCTGCAAGAGAATGACATAGCCCATGCGGAGGTTTTTATCCTTGTCCTGGGGGAGTTCAATATGCAGGTATTCTACTTTGAAATAACTTTCCTTGTCGTTGGTATAGATGCTTAACGGTGACTTCTTGGTTGATTGGGCATTACTGTTTTCCTCGACGATGCCACGTACAAGTTTCCTCAGCAAGTCATTGCTTATGGCTAAGTCTTCTGCTGACTGGCCGATCAGGGCATTACCGTTCAGGTTGAGTGTCTTCAAGGCCTCGTCATTGATGAAAAGTATCTTCATGTTATTGTCGAGGCCGATAATGGGTTCTTTCATGGAGTTGATCACTGTTTCAAGATAACGCTTGGATGCCATCAGGTCAGTGAGGGTGCTGTGATAATATTCTGAAAGGCGTTTGGCCATGATATTGAAATTGACCGATGCCTCATGCAGTTCGTGGCTGCCCTGGAGATCCAGTTTGACATCATAGTTCTTGTTGGCAATTTGCTGGATGGCATTGATGAGTTGCTTGACAGGTGCATTGATGGAATTAGGCACTTTGAAGAGCAGGAACAGTCCTATGCAAATACAGATTCCACCGATCACCAGTACCCAGAGCAATGCCCGGTCAAGGCCTATTCCGGCATTAGGGCTGTTGGGTTCTGTAGCGGTAAGTATCTGCAGGTAGACCACAGAAAGGGAAACCAGCAATATGATCATTGCTACCAGGGTGCCAATAGATAAGGTCAGTTTTGTCTTTATATTCATAAGATTCGTTTTAAATTATGCAATAATAACCAAATCAATTCTATTCAGAGACAAATAGTGCAGGAATTTACGATATTTTATAATATTCCAAAAAGAATTGGGTATTTTGAAAGAGGGTTGTCCCATACATACGTTGGTAATATCATATTTCCTGCAGATCTGGATGATCGCATCGGTTATATTGTTGGATACGACTTTCTCGACCTTTCCGCCAAGTTCTTCCACGAGTTCAAAGTGATGGATCAGATGTCTTTGGGAAGCAAGATCTATCTTCTCAGGAGTTTCCTTCCGGGTCTGCACATATAACGCGACGAAGGAGGAGTTGTAATGCCGTGCCAGGCGGTATGCCTTTCGGATGATATGCCTTGGTGTTCCTCTGTTGCTGCTGATGCAGGCCAATATTTTGTCACCTTTTATCCCGTAGGTCTCCGGTGACACGTTAGCCACCTGGTTCTCCACGCTTAATGCCACCTCCTTCAGTGCGAGCTCTCTAAGGCGCAGGATATGATCAGCCCTGAAGAAGTGATCCAGAGCCGTCTGGACTTTATTCATAGTATATATTTTCCCCGCTTTCAGACGGCTGATGAGTTCGTCAGAGGTAAGGTCAATGTTTACCACTTCATCTGCTTCCTGAATGACCTTGTCTGGTATCCGTTCCTGAACATCGATACCGGTGATCTTCCTGATTTCCTCTTTCAGGCTTTCGATATGCTGAATGTTCACGGCCGACAGAACATTGATCCCGGCATCAAGGAGTTCTTCTACATCCTGCCACCGTTTGGCGTTACGGCTGCCGCTCACATTACTATGTGCGAGCTCATCCACGATAACGAGTTCGGGATGTATCAGGAGGATGGAGTCAACATCCATTTCCTCTATCTCCTTACCTTTATAAAAGATCCTTTTCCTTGGAATTACGGGCAGTCCTTTCAGTAATCTTTCCGTATCCTGCCTGCCATGGGTCTCCACGTATCCGATCTGGACATCAATGCCGCTGTTCTGTATATCATGTGCGTCCTGGAGCATACGATAGGTCTTGCCTACGCCGGCAATCATACCGATGTAGAGTTTGAACTTACCCCTGCGGGATCGTTGTATGAGATCCAGAAAATGTCTGACATTGTCTTCTTTATTATTCATGTCTTGAGGTTTTTTAAATTAAGGATGGATAGTTACTCCGAATATTAAATAGGCTTTTCCGTTACTTGGATTAGCTGTTATTCCAGCAAAGACAGGTACAGTGAAGTCTTTTGTCATCTTAATGACCTTGACAGTCTGGAGAGAGAGGTTCGTTACCGCGAACCGATTCACCTTAGAGTAGAAGGTGGTCTGGAAAGGGACGAATCCGGCTGTGGCTGTCCAGTCACATTGCAACAGGTGAAAAGGACAGGACAGTTCGGCATAGGAAGAATAAGCCCTTTTTCCATTGCTTTTAAGGCCATCATTACCTGCAAAATTCGTATACCATTGGAAAGATATTGGATTAAAATGGTAACCGATATTTGCTTCAAACAAATGGTTTGTGGAATGGGCATTGTATCTGAAATATCTGCTGTCGGCATCAGGTCCTTTGTCATACCAGTAATCGATAATGCCGATATTGAATCGATTTAACGAATAGGCTGTGGTAACATCAAATTCTTTTGTATCATTGGTATTGGAAAGCCCCACATTACCCCATGCCGTCAGTGACAGTCCCTTGAAGATTATGCCTAAAGTTGGCTGGATGCTGACGTCTCCACAGTGCTGTCCGCGGAATATATACTGGTTCACGAAATCACAAGAGACCTTAGTGTCTAATTTCTCCTGCGCTTTTCCCTTCATTCCTCCTATAATTATCATCATCAGAAAGAGCCATAATCTCATAGATGTTCTATTCATTTTCTTTTTCTGTTATCTGGATCTTGTGTCTTTATCCAATGCAATATTCAGTTTGAGGACATTAATCTTCGCCGGTCCGAAGAGTCCGAGCAAGGGTCTTTCTATGACACTGTCTACAATAGCCTTCACTTTTGCCTGTTTCAGGTGGCGGGCTTCAGCCACACGCCTGATTTGCACATAGGCAGACTGGATCGTGATGTCCGGATCAAGTCCGGAGCCGCTTGCCGTGACCATCTCGGCAGGGACGTCCTTGCGCCGAAGGTATGGATGGTGTTTCATGAAGAAGGTGATGCGGTTATTTACTCCGGCAAGATATTGCTGGTTTGTCACACTCTTGTTGCTCCCGCCTGAACGGGTGGCATCGTATCCTTTGGCACCGGCATTTGATGGGCGTCCCCAGAAATACCGGTCACTGGTAAACAACTGGCCTACGTTTGCTGCGCCGACTACCTTGCCGTTGAGGGTCAGCAGCTTGGCGTCCCCATGGCCTGGACCGGCTGCCTTTGCGAACAGCCACAATAACAACACATAAAATACGCAGAAGAATGCGCAGAATACGATAGTAATCCTTATTGATTTCATAAAGTTATTCATAATGGTGTACTTATATTTAAAAGAATAGTCCTACGAACAGGTCGATGATCTTGATTCCCACGAATGGGGCGGCGATACCGCCAAGACCATAGATAAGCAGATTGCGGCGCAACAGGGCAGATGCACCTATTGGCCTGTATTTTACCCCCTTCAGGGCCAGTGGTATCAGTATGGGTATGATGATGGCATTGAATATCACCGCAGAGAGGATAGCACTCTCAGGACTGTGCAGTCCCATGATGTTGAGAGCTGACAATTCCGGGATAGACAACATGAAGAGGGCGGGGACGATGGCGAAGTATTTGGCCACATCATTGGCTATAGAGAAGGTGGTCAGTGTCCCGCGTGTCATCAACAGTTGCTTGCCGATCTCGACAATCTCTATCAGTTTGGTAGGATCATTATCCAGGTCTACCATGTTCCCGGCCTCCTTGGCAGCCTGCGTGCCGCTGTTCATCGCCACGCCCACGTCTGCTTGAGCCAGGGCCGGTGCATCATTCGTGCCGTCACCCATCATGGCAACCATTTTCCCGGAAGATTGCTCTTTCCTGATGTATTCCATCTTGTCTTCCGGCTTGGCCTCGGCGATGAAGTCGTCCACGCCTGCTTTCTGTGCGATATATTTTGCCGTCAGGGGATTGTCACCCGTCACCATAACCGTCTTCACACCCATTTTGCGGAGGCGCTGGAACCGCTCATTGATGCCGGGTTTGATGATGTCCTGAAGTTCGATGACGCCCATCACTTTCTTGTTGATGCTTACGACGAGTGGTGTCCCGCCGTTGCTGGTGATGACTTTGATGATCTGTCCGGTCTTTTCCGGGAAGGGATTGCCGGCATGGACCACAATTGTCCGGATTGCGTCAAAGGCGCCCTTTCGTATTTCCGTCCCGTCTCTCAGGTCAATACCTGAGCATTTGGTCTCTGCAGAGAATTTGATCATCCTGGCTCCTGTCGTATTCAGATTATGCATGCGTTGTCCCGTGGTCCTGCCCAACTCTATGATGGACTTTCCTTCAGGAGTGTCATCAGCCACAGAGGAAAGCATACAGGTTCTGATAAAATCTTCCTTGTTGATGCCGTCAGCGGGATAGAAGGCAGTGGCCTTGCGGTTGCCGATGGTTATGGTTCCGGTCTTGTCAAGCAGCAGCGTGTCTACGTCTCCGGCCGTCTCTACTGCTTTGCCGGATTTCGTGATCACGTTAGCTCCCAATGCCCTGTCCATGCCGGCGATGCCAATGGCAGAGAGCAGGCCGCCGATGGTCGTGGGGATCAGGCATACGAACAGGGAGAGGAATGCGGCGATGGTGATGACCGTGCCTGAGTAGTCGGCAAATGGCTTTAAGGTGATGCATACGATGATGAAAACCAAGGTGAACATAGCCAGCAATATCGTCAGGGCTATCTCATTAGGAGTTTTCTTGCGTGAGGCACCTTCTACCAGGGCTATCATTTTATCCAGAAAACTCTCTCCGGGTTGGGTGGTGACCTTTACGGAGATCTGGTCTGACAGGACTTTCGTACCGCCGGTTACCGAACTCTTGTCACCGCCTGCCTCGCGGATGACGGGTGCCGATTCTCCCGTGATGGCACTTTCGTCAATGGAGGCCAGACCTTCAATTATCTCGCCGTCTGCCGGGATCACATCGCCGGATTCGCAGAAGAAGGTATCGCCCTTTTTCAGTTGGGAACTGCTCACCATTTTAATGTTGCCGTCTACAAGCAGTTTGGCAGGTGTCTCCTCACGAGTCTTTCTGAGGCTGTCTGTCTGTGCCTTTCCTCTTGCCTCGGCGATTGCTTCGGCAAAGTTGGCAAACAGCAGCGTAATGAAGAGCACGACGAATACTACTGCGTTGTATGCAAATGAACCCTGGCTGCTGTTCGTAATGGAATAGAGCATGACGAAAAACATGATGAATGTGCATACCTCGACGGTAAACATGATAGGGTTCTTGATCAACAGCCGTGGATTAAGTTTGACAAACGACTGTTTTATACTTTCCTTGACTTGTTCTTTTCGGAACAACGACTGTTTTCTATTACTATTCATAACTTTATAAAGTTAAATGTTCTGCTATTGTACTTAATGCCTGTACCGGGAAGAAGGACAAGGCAGCAATGATGATGATGACTGCAAAGGTCATGATACCAAACGTAACGGTGTCCATGCGTAATGTGCCGTTGCTTTCAGGGATATATTTCTTGCCTGCGAGTGATCCCGCTATGGCCACTTGCCCGATGATCGGGATGAACCTCCCTAAGATCAGTACGAATCCACAAGCGATGTCCCAGAACCAGGTGTTGTCGCCCAGACCTTCGAATCCGGAACCGTTGTTGGCCGCTGATGATGTGAATTCATATAGCATCTCGCTCAGTCCATGGTAGCCGGGATTGTTCAGCCAGCCACCTTCACCGGCGACAAACTGTGGGGCATGGACGAACAGGTAGGCAGCGAGTGCTGTGCCTGTCAGAATCAGAAAGGGATGGAGCAGGGCTACCAGAGAGGCTATCTTCATCTCCTTCGCTTCAACTTTCTTACATAGAAATTCTGGCGTTCGACCGACCATCAGCCCACTGATGAATACGGTAATGATTATAAAGGTGAAGTAGTTCATCCAGCCTACGCCTACGCCTCCAAACCAGGTGTTGATCTGCATATTCAGCATTTCTACCATCCCGGAGAGGGGCATCATGGAATCATGCATGCCGTTTACCGAACCGTTGGATGTTGCCGTAGTGACTACACTCCATAGGGCTGTGGCTGCCGAGCCGAACCTCACTTCCTTGCCTTCCATTGAACCGTTGTCCTGGGCGATACCTAATGCACTGATACGTGGGTTCCCGCCAGTCTCCTGACGGACATTGACACCTATTCCGATGAGTAAGGCCACGAACATGACACCGAAGATGCTGTATCCTAACTTCCTCTTCTTGATATAGAAACCGAATGCAAATACCAGGGCCATCGGTATGATGAGGATAGAAGTACATTCTACAATGTTGCTGAGATAGGTGGGGTTCTCCAAAGGGTGGGATGAGTTGGAGCCAAAATAGCCTCCTCCGTTCGTCCCCAGTTGCTTAATGGGGACGATGGCTGCGACAGGACCCTGTGATATTTGCTGTGTCCTGCCTTCCATGGTTGTAATATCTTCCTTGCCCTTGAAGGTCATAGGGGTTCCCTCCAGAATCACTATGAACCCTACTATAAGCGATAGGGGCAGCAAGATGCGGGTGCAACTGAGCACGAGATATTTCCAGAAGTTGCCGATCGTCTTGGTGGTCTTTGCGGCCAGGGCTTTCATAATTCCTGCCATGGCTGCCATACCTGTAGCTGCGGTGACAAACTGGAACAGCATGACTACAAATAGTTGGGTGAAATAGGTCATTCCGGTTTCACCGCTGTAGTGCTGGAGGTTGCAGTTTACCATAAAACTGATGCAGGTATTGAATGCCTGATGGACATTCTGCCCCAGATTCCCATCGGGATTGAGCGGCAGAAAACCTTGTGATACTAATAGCAGCATACCCCATAGGAACCAGAACAGGTTGACCGTGAGAAGGGCTCTGAGAAACTGCTTCCAGTTCATCTCCTCATCAGGATTGATCCCGGATAACTTGAACATCACTCGCTCTACTGGTTTCATGAAATCCAGCAGGGTCTTGTGACCTTTGTAAACCTTGGCAATGTATTTCCCTAATGGAAAACTGATCGCCAGCATCAGTACGATCTGTAAGATAATACCGTAAATTTCGCTGTTCATCATCTGTGCAAATTAAAATTTTTCAGGCCGGATAATCACGTACATCATATAGATGAACATGATACAGCCTACAATAAATAAGAATGTGTACATACTCTTTCCCTCCTTTTTACATTTTATCAAACCACTCAATCAACTTGTAAAACAACAGAAAGCATAAGAGACCACTCAAGATGCAAACTGTAAACCCGATTGTAAAATGAAACATATTTTTTTGTCTTTAATTGATTAATATCTACAGGTGAGGTTACAACGACCGTGCCAAGTGGCACCTGATCGCTGTAACAGCAATAGTATCAATCAGTTAAAAATAAAGAAGGAAATCAGGGGAAAACAAAAACCCTTCCATTCTGGAAGGGTTGCCATGCTAATTTGAAAAAGAATTGTCAATATGATATTCTTCTATCTTGCGGTATAGAGTCGTAAGCCCAATTTTCAGCAATCGTGCCGCCTTGGTCTTATTCCCTTTGGCATACGCAAGGACTCTGGCAATATGCCGGCGTTCAACGGCAGCTAGATCCATCGTGTCAGCATGAGAGCCGTCACTATCCTGATAGACCTGTAGCTCCATCGGCAGGTCTTCCGAAGTCAGTTTGCCGTCACAGACGATACAGGAACGCTCAATGACGTTTTTCAACTCTCGTACATTTCCTCTCCATTCAGCTTTTCTTAGGGCATGGATAAAGGACGGACTGATACCCTCTATTTTCTTGTTCAATTTTTTGGAGTAGCGGGCAAGGAACAGTTTTGCCAGCGGGATAATGTCTTCCTGCCTCTCCCGCAAGGGGGGCAGGTGAATCTGGAATACAGACAGGCGATAAAATAAATCTTCCCGGAAATTGCCCTTGGCTATTTCTTTAGGTAAATCCTCATTGGTGGCGGATATGATCCTGACATCCACCTCTGTAGGGGTGGTACCACCGATCATGAAATATTCACCCGTTTCGAGTACTCTCAGGAGCTTGGCCTGCAGGTCGTAGGACATCTCGCCGATTTCGTCAAGGAAGAGTGTCCCGTGGTTGGCTATTTCAAAAAGTCCCTTCTTTTCCTTCATCGCTCCTGTGAAGGCCCCGGCTTTGTATCCGAATAATTCACTTTCCAGTAGATCCCTGCTGAAAGCGGAACAGTTGAGGGCTACAAAGGGGTATGCCCGGCGGTTGCTGCCACTGTGGATCGCCTGTGCAAAGACCTCTTTTCCTGTGCCGGTCTCCCCGGTCAGAAGTACCGAGACATCCGTAACTGCTACTTTCCTGGCCAGTTGAATGGAAGACTGGATACCTGGTGAACTGCCGATGATAGAATCAAAAGTGTAATTAGTAGTTTTCTTTTTCAGAGTTTGATGGTCCCCAGCCTTGTCCATGGCTCTGCTGATGATCGGTATGATCTTGTTATTATCATCTCCCTTGGTGATATAGTCGAAGGCGCCGTTCTTGATGGCTTTTACTCCGTCCTCTATGTTTCCATGTGCCGTGAGCATGACAATCTCGCTGTCGGGAGCACATTCTTTCATCTTCGGAAGCAGCTCCACGCCATTACCGTCAGGAAGGAATACATCGCAAAGTACAACTTGCGGATGATTCTTCTTCAGTTGTGACATGCCGGTATGGAAATCCTCGGCTTGAAATACTTCATAGCCTTCAAGTTCCATCATCTTTGCCAATAGCTTGCGTATGATCGGCTCATCATCTATGATCAGCAGTTTGCTCATTCTTTTATTATACTATTTATATCTGTTGTGGCTGTCTGCGCAACTGGTCTTCGCAGATGATCGTTTCAGTTGCCTCTCTGTTGATGATCTCTGGCATCCAGAGTGACATAGCTGCTTTTGCCGACAAAGATAACTATAATTACTCTGATTTCTGTTGTTTCTCTGTAAAAATAAATTAGTTTAATGAATGGTATATGATCTTTGCGACAAGAAATTGTGGAAAAGGAGTGGCCTTGGATTAGGAATCCTGCATATTCATCGTTGGGCGCGATGCACCATTGGGATGATCTGTATGCACCATTGGGGTACTCTGTATGCACCATTGAGGTACTCTGTATGCACCATTGAGGTGCTCTGTATGTACCATTGAGGTGCTCTGTATGTACCATTGAGGTGATCATTGATTATGGTCTGAAAGTCAGGTGACTATGGTCGTAACTTTAATACAGATGTCCTTCTTCAATCCAATTGAAATAGAGCTGTTAGATTCAGGTAATGTTAATTTCTTCAGGGAAATCCTTGCATATTCCAGGAATTTTAGCGAATATTGCATAGCTGATAGGCATTCGGATGATCCTGTGTTTCCCCTTGTGGTTAAGGGGCAAGAAGAGGGTAAGGGAGATAAATCTCAGTTCCTGCCTTCCTGGTTTTGCGCCGGGCATCCGCCATTAATAAATGACGACATTAAAATGAATAAGACCATAGTTGGTATTGGAGAAGCCTTGTGGGATGTTTTTCCTGGAGGCAAGAAATTAGGCGGAGCTCCTGCAAATTTTGCATTTCATGTCTTTCAGTTTGTGTTGGCTACCTTGGCTGTCAGTGTTGCAGCAATCCTTCATGGTACGTCTGTAACTGAGGCTCATCGATTAGCGGTTGACGTAAGTGCGTATGTATGTACACAGGATGGAGCCATGCCTCTATTACCTGAAGAACTTACTGAAAGGGTGAAAGGATAAGGGTGGGATTCCAATTTTTTTTTTTGCGGGCGTCTAGAATTTGTGACTGGATTTGAAATATTTTTTGTTCTGTAGGAAGAAAGTGACAGGTCTTGACAAAATGTCCTTCATGGGTAATAAAAAAGAAAAAAGAAGTTTCTTAATACAAAAAAAACTTTTATCTTTGCAATCAGAATGTACCTTATAACTAACCAACCAATAATTATTATAAAAATTACACTTGATGAAAAAAACACTATTAGCTTGTCTTATTTTGCTGCTTTCCGCCGGGAGTGCTTCTGCACAGGAATCGGCCAATGTGGCCTATAAGGACAATTCCGTGAGATTTACCGTGATTTCCGACGGGACACTCCGCATGGAGTATTCTCCTGACGGGAAATTTACCGACAACCGATCCTTCGTGGCTGTGGACCGACAATACCCGTCAGTGAGGTACAGGGTGAAACAGAGTAAAAGCAAGGTGGTTATCCAGACGGATGACCTGACCCTGACTTATAAGAAAAACAGTGGAAAGTTTGCCCCGTCCAACCTGTCCGTGGTTTCAGCCAGGAAGTTCTTCAAGTTTGCCTGGAAGCCGGGGATGGCCCAGAAGGGGAATCTTCTGGGCACTTACCGTACGCTGGATGGTTGTGACGGTGACATGCATGGGAAGGATAAACTGCAGCTCGAACAGGGGCTCCTGGCCACTGACGGCTGGACGATGATCGATGACTCGAAGGATTTTTTGTTTGATAACTCCAGCTGGCCCTGGGTGGAGAAGCGTAGGGGCGGTGATTCCCAGGACTGGTATTTCATGGCCTACGGGCATAATTATAAAAAGGCGCTGAAGGACTTTACGCTTTTCGCTGGAAAGGTCCCCATGCCTCCTAAGTATGCCTTCGGCTACTGGTGGTCACGCTACTGGAGTTATTCGGATGACGAACTGCGGGATATGGTCGGTAAATTCAAGACATACAATATCCCCCTTGACGTGCTGGTGATCGACATGGACTGGCATTATACCGAGCCGGGTAAAGGCGGCTGGACGGGATGGACGTGGAACCGGAAACTGTTCCCTGATCCCCCGAAACTGCTGGACTACCTCCATTCCAATCAACTGGACGTAACCCTCAACCTGCATCCTGCGGAAGGCATTGCCCCATACGAGGAGCAGTATCCGCAAATAGCCAGAGACATGGGTATTGATCCTGCGTCCAAGCAGACCATTCCCTGGGTAGCTTCCGACAAGAAACTGATGACGAATGTTTTCAAGGATATTCTGGATCCGATGCACCGCCAGGGGGTGAGCTTCTGGTGGCTGGACTGGCAGCAGTGGCCCTATGATAAGCAGGTGGACAGCCTGAGCAATACGTGGTGGCTGAACTACGTGTTCTTCACCCATAGCCAGCGAGAGGGCCAGGACCGTCCGATGCTTTACCACCGCTGGGGCGGACTGGGGAACCACCGCTATCAGATCGGCTTCTCGGGAGATACGCGGATCTCATGGAAGTCACTGGACTTCCAGCCTTATTTCAATTCCACGGCATCCAATGTCCTCTATGGCTACTGGAGTCATGATATAGGGGGGCACATGGGAGCAGACCATATCAATCCGGAGCTGTTTGCCCGGTGGATGCAGTTCGGTGCCGTGAGTGCGATCATGCGTACGCATACCACCAAGAACGGCAACCTGCGCAAGGAACCCTGGGTGTTCAACGATACCATCTTCAGCGTGCTCCGTAATACGATCATCCAGCGCTACAGGATGAATCCTTACATCTATACGATGGCGCGGAAGACTTACGATACGGGCATATCCCTCTGTCGTCCGATGTATTATGATTATCCTGAGAACAGGGAAGCATACGACTTCAAGGATGAATATATGTTCGGTGATGACATGCTGGTGGCGCCGATCACGGCCCCGATGAAAGACGGCTATGCCACTGAGAAGGTGTGGCTGCCTGCGGGCAATGACTGGTATGAATGGGAGACGGGCACTCTGCTGAAGGGCGGCCAGACCGTGACCCGCTATTTTAAGATAGATGAATATCCGATCTATATCAAGGCGGGGGCCATACTGCCTTTCCTGGGACATGTGAAGAACCTCAAGGGCATGGATGACGACATTTACGTCAACATCTTCCCCGGGGCTGAAGAAGGATCGTTCTCCCTCTATGAAGACAACGGCAATGACAAGGACTATGCTACTGATTATGCACGTATTCCGCTGAGTTACCGTTATAATGGCAACCGGCTCACGGTGACGATCGGGGCACGCAAGGGCCAGTACAGGGAAATGCCCTCGGAGAGGCAGTTCTATGTATGCGTCAACTGTAAGGAGGCTCCCGAGAGTGTTACCGTGGGAGGAGAAAAAGCGGACTATTCTTACTGCGGGGACAGCCTGAAACTGACGGTGAAGGTGCCGGTGACCTCGTGCTCGGCAGAGAAACAGGTGGTCATCACCTATCCCCAGGGGCCAGCCCCTGACCTGGATGGTTTCATCGGGACGTCCCACAGGCTGCGAGATGCGGTCGTAGGACTGAAGTACAAGAATGCCGGCATCGTACTGAATGACGGTCTGGGCACGATGGCTTCCACGGGGATGAGCCTTACCTACTATCCTGAGAAGTTTGATGTCCTCATACAGGCCTTCAATGACAACCTGAAGAACCTGCCGGCGATCCTGAAAGACCAGAAGTTGAGCGATGCAGACTGCCAGTGGTTCCTCCACGAGGTGCTGGGGCCTGAGGCAGTTAAATGACGGTTGCTATAAAAATAGATGAAAAGAGAGGGTGTGTCAATACATCCTCTCTTTTTGAAACTATGTGTAATACCTTAAATCTTGATATTTTTGCTGCTTGATTCCGCAGACAGTTTTCACTAGGCTAAGATAAAAAGATGATTTATGGTTATCATCATAGATAAGAGAATCCTTAATTCTTACCAAATTCCTCAGTCAGCTCATTGCTGAGTACTCCCTGGCAGATTTGCCTTACCTGTCCGGTCATCCTTACTTCCCAGTCCTTGCTGATCTGTATGTTCAGGTTTCCTCCCAGGCATCTGATGAGAACCTCGTTGTCAACCAGTCCCTTCTTATGCAATACGCACGCTACGGCACATGATGAAGTGCCTGAGGCCAGCGTGAAGCCAGCTCCCCGTTCCCAGATGAGGATACGAGCCTCATGGCGGTTAATGACCTTTGCAAACTGTACATTGATCCTGTTGGGGAACATGGGGTAATGTTCTATCATCGGGCCAACTTTCTTGATTTCATCAATGTCCAGTTGTTCTCTAATGATCACGCAGTGAGGATTGCCCATGGAAACACAATTTGCCAGATATTTTGTTCCATTTACAGTGATGGTTTCGTCATTCACCTCTGCTGCCGGGAATTTTGTGGGTATCAGTGCAGAACGGAATTCTGCTTTCCCCATATCGACGGTAATCAGTACGGCCTTGTTATTTTCAACCTCAACGATATTCGCTTTTACGATTCCGCCTTTAGTCTCGACGGTAAACTGATGTTTGCGGGTAAAACCGTAATCAAATATATATTTACAGAAGATCCGCAGACCATTACCGCTCTTTTCCGCTTCAGACCCGTCCGGGTTAAAAATCCTCAGACCAGCATCCGCTTTATCCGTTTCTACTTTGAGCAGGATACCGTCAGATCCAATGCCATAATTCACATTACAAATTTTCTTGACTACAGAAGGAGTCAGCGTAAAGGTAATATTCTTGCTGTCCAAAACAATATATTCATTGCCCAGACCTTGCGTCTTAACAAAAAAGTTCTTTTCCATATTGGTATATTTTAAGAATACAAATTTACATCGTTTTTCTGATATATTATATGGAAAAACCTTAAAAAGCGGGTTCAGGCACAACGATAGTGAATTTGTCAGACAAATGTCAGTTTCTTTTTCAGGCCAGAGAAACTTAATGCTTTAATTTTGTGCCGGATTCATAATCCGGAGGTCGTGAAATCGTGGTCCACCCATCAATACACAGAAAATCAATCATTTACGGACGCCGCCTTGGTGATGTGGTTGACATCTTCACCAACAACATATCGCTTGGCAAGAACGAGGAGAACAAAGACTTGTTAGGACGCACTTACGAATACTGTCTGGCTAAGTTTGCCCAACTCGAAGGCAAGAACGCTGGCGAATTCTACACTCCCGCCTGTGTTGTCCGCACATTGGTATCGGTCATTGAGCCGTTCAAGGGACGTGTCTACGACCCAACATGCGGCAGCGGTGGCATGTTTGTGCAAAGTGCCGACTTCGTAAAGCACCACCAAGGGCTAATTAACAACATCTCCATCTACGGTCAAGAAATCAATGCCAATACATGGAAGATGTGTAAGATGAACCTCGCCATCCGTAACTTAGAGGCCAACCTTGGTGAGAGCAACGCCGACACGTTGATGCACGACAACTTTCCCACAATAAAGATGGACTTCGGACTGAGTAACCCTCCGTTCAACATGAGCGACTGGGAACAGGACAAGTTGCAAGACGACCCGCGATGGAAGTATGGCATACCACCTGCTGGCAACGCCAACTTCGCTTTCATGGAACATCTTATCTACCACATGTCGCCACAAGGCCGTGTCGGCATGGTTCTCGCCAATGGCTCATTAAGTTCACAAACAGGTGGCGAGGGAGAAATCCGCAAGAACATCCTTGAGGATGACCTTGTGGAAGGCATTGTCGCTTTGCCAAGCCAGCTTTTCTATTCCACGCAGATTCCTGTCTGTCTTTGGTTTCTCTCGCGTCGCAAGGAGCAACCGGGCAAGGTGCTGTTCGTTGACGCTCGCAACATGGGCGAGATGGTCAGTCGTCGAAATCGCGAGTTGTCTGAGGGCGACATCAATCATATTGCGGGGCTTTTCAACAACTACCGCCGTGGCGAACTAAAAGACGAGAAAGGGCTTTGCGCCGTAAAGAGCCTTGACGACATCCGCGAGCAGGATTATATCCTCACACCTGGTCGCTATGTGGGCATTGCTGAACAAGAAGATGATGGAGAGCCGTTTGAAGAAAAGATGAACCGTCTGACAACAGAGCTCTCTGGTCTCTTCACCAAGAGCCATCGCCTCGAAAACGAGATTCAGAAGCAGCTCGCTTCTATCGGGTTTAAGTTGAACTTTTAAATTCCCATTTATGGAACAGTGGAAAGAGATAAAAGTATCAGAACTTATACAGGAAATATCCATGGGGCCATTTGGCTCAAACATTAAAGTTGATAACTTTATTGAATATGGAGTACCTGTTCTTAATGGTTCTAATCTTCAAGGTTTCAAACTTAATGAAGGCTCTTTCAATTATATTTCTGAAGAGAAAGCTGACAGCTTAGGTAAAGCAAATGCCCATAGAGGTGATATTGTTATAACTCATCGTGGTACACTGGGACAAATCGTCTATATACCACAAAATTCCCTATTTGATAGGTACATAATTTCACAGAGTCAATTTCGCATGAAATTAAAGACTGACATTGTCAGACCTGACTATTTCGTTTATTTCTTTCACACCAGAATTGGGCAACATAAGATATTAATGAATGCCTCACAAGTTGGTGTTCCTGCTTTAGCAAGGCCAACTACAACATTTAAGGAATTGTCAATACCAATACCTCCATTATCAGTTCAAGATAAGATAATAGCTGTATTGTTAAGCCTTGAAGACAAGATAGAGGTTAATAATAAGATAAACAGCAATTTGGATTGTCCGACATCGATTTCATCCGACATTAACTTAGGAAGTAGTGTGTCACGTGTATTTACATAACTACAAGTTCGCCGGACATTAGACGTGGAAGAAGAATATCTCGAGCGCGCTCTAATTTTGTGTTAATTTCATTGTTGGCTTTAATTTCTCTAAACAAGCTCAAGTATATCGTGTTGAATTGTTGTACAATAGACTTTGGTGGATAAACAAGCTGAATCAAAGAAAAGTCATTGTAGCTTAATGTTTGCCTAACACCGCCAATAGCCCTTTTCTTAACCTCCTCCTTGAACAATGTAGTTTGTCTGAAAAGGTCGAAAAAATACTCATAGCTAGGTTCCGTTCTGAAAACCACATAGACAGGGCTAACACAACCGTCATAACCAAACTCATTCATGCCAATTGACCCAATATTGATACGTGCAGGATTGTAGGCAAAATCGTTATAATGGACTACTATGTATTTGGCAACGCTCTCGCTGAATACTCGCTTGCTAAAATAATCTTCTGAAAGAACAAGATGTCCTGATGTTATAGGGGAAAGAACTTTTACATCCTTTCTGTCGCCTACTTTCTCCTTTGTATTAGCTGTGATTTCGCCAACAGATTTTATTTCCCAACCTTCTGGTATTCTTCCCAATTCTGTGTCCACAAACTTGCCGTCCTTGAACGGCTCAAAGTCGATGAACCACGACTTGAAAAGAGCCTTCGCTTGCTCTTCCAAATTGCTGTTTATCTAACGCTTTAGCATTATCTTTGAAAAAATATCGATTAAAGTTTGGATGATTGGGAGAAACTATCTATTTTTGCATAAAAACATGTCATATGGAATGGTTTGAAGAATTACCCGTTGCATGTCCACCATCAAATGCGACTCCATGTAATGGTATTTATTATAGGATAGCCAATGGCAATCCTGCCACTTCTCTTGACTTCTTTTCTCAAAGGAAATTACAGCCAAATAAGATCTTTGTTGGGAAAGGTGTAAACGAGTGCATAGCAAGAGCTGTTTCATTGTTCAAGGAAAAGGACGATGCCAAGAAACGTTTAAAACTGCCAAAGTTCAGATATTCTGTTATTGCCGCAGTAGAACTGGAACCTAAAGATGGAGAAATGAAAAAGACCTTCCGCGACTCTCACTATTCATGGTGGCGTAGCACTAATTTTGATGTAAAACAAGCCAAGGTGGAGGAATAACTATGAACAACGAGCTTAGAATTGACAAGATATTAGATTACTATGACGAGCCACAACTCTTCATTGCACGCGACATGTTTGACGCACAATACATCTGCTTACTGTATGACGATGATGAAGCGCCAAGGTACACCGCAGTGAAAATATCTAATGCAAAGTTAACCGACTTCCTTACAGGTAAGGTTGACTTGCGGCAGTTGTTTGTCTCTCCAGAAATGAAAGAAGAATACTACGAGGTAGTTGATAGTGGCGGCCATCTCTGTATAACTCCTTTTGAAGGCAACACCTTACCAGAAGAAAGACTTCCTGAGAGAGGTTACACGCTTCTTGACGCTAACGCACAAGAATCCATAACAGTTCATCTTCCCATAAAAGACCATGGACTATTCACCGAGCTTGTGCGTAAGTTTGGATGGGCCTGCATGTAAATGGCTTACTTTACTTCTATCTCTCCTGACATCAATTTGGGAAGAAGCGTATCACGGAGAGAGGATAAGCGAGAACATTGAGCCTTTAAGAGACTTACTGCATCTTCTATTGCTGTAATGTTTCGTAAAAAAGACTGAAGAACATCTTGGGATGGTATAAGTATAATTTTGCTCATCAAGGCACCTTTATCCAATGATTGCCCTTCTCTTGCAGCAGTGCCGATCAGGTCTTTAAAGTATGTTTGATAACCTTTAATGAAATAACGTAAGTATGTTGGATTGACTTTTTCTTTGTCAATTTTGTACACATGATAAGCTGAGCTTACGCTACCTATTTTATCTTGCATAATTCCCCAGTTAAGAATTTGCCTACTCATGCCAAACACCAAGTCGTCTTTTCTGAGAATCTTCTCTTTTGATGTTGCTTTACTGAGCTGTTTTTTGAATTTTTCAGTTCTAGGGGTAATACCATTGTTTGTTACAGAGTAAGCAGGATAAAACCCAACCATAGCTTTATCTTGGCTCTCAGAAATGAACGATTCAAATGGTAAAATCATCCATATCTTAGGAATCTTTCCTAATTTCGAGTCCACAAACTTGCCGTCCTTGAACGGCTCAAAGTCGATGAACCACGACTTGAAAAGAGCCTTCGCTTGCTCTTCCAAATTGTTCCATTTACAGTGATGGTTTCGTCATTCACCTCTGCTGCCGGGAATTTTGTGGGTATCAGTGCAGAACGGAATTCTGCTTTCCCCATATCGACGGTAATCAGTACGGCCTTGTTATTTTCAACCTCAACGATATTCGCTTTTACGATTCCGCCTTTAGTCTCGACGGTAAACTGATGTTTGCGGGTAAAACCGTAATCAAATATATATTTACAGAAGATCCGCAGACCATTACCGCTCTTTTCCGCTTCAGACCCGTCCGGGTTAAAAATCCTCAGACCAGCATCCGCTTTATCCGTTTCTACTTTGAGCAGGATACCGTCAGATCCAATGCCATAATTCACATTACAAATTTTCTTGACTACAGAAGGAGTCAGCGTAAAGGTAATATTCTTGCTGTCCAAAACAATATATTCATTGCCCAGACCTTGCGTCTTAACAAAAAAGTTCTTTTCCATATTGGTATATTTTAAGAATACAAATTTACATCGTTTTTCTGATATATTATATGGAAAAACCTTAAAAAGCGGGTTCAGGCACAACGATAGTGAATTTGTCAGACAAATGTCAGTTTCTTTTTCAGGCCAGAGAAACTTAATGCTTTAATTTTGTGCCGGATTCAAAAGTATGTATTCAAATATTGTCAGACATGATCAAAGGGATGATATTCATGATCAAGGAGCGATTGTCCAGAAGGAGAAAAAGAGAAAGATTTCCGGAAGCGGAAGTGAGCGATGACCTGACCTTGCACCGTTTTTTTGTCTTGTTTCTTTCTTCCTTCATCCTACTGACGACAGTGGCGCTCTTGCCGAAGGGCGGTGACACGAGGCCGTTTACCGAGAAGTTGGAAGACCGGATCAATGATGCATCCATGGAAACCTATCAAGACAGTCTTTTCGGATATACCGTCCGTTATCCCGCATTTTTTGAGCAGACCCCTGATTCCCTTATTGATGAGCCAGGGGCTTGCAGGTTCAGTTACTGGGATAACTGGATTCAGATAGTGCAAATGGCCTTCATCCAATTAATCCCCGGCAACTTACGGTCGGGCAGGGGATGAATAATATCGGCAGATCTCTTCATGCTACGAAAGAAAGTGAGGGAAAGGATTTCTTTATCTTGTCCGGACCATTGTATATTGACGGCAGCAGGATCAACGGATACCGGTTTCATGCCAAATATGTGAGGCATAGGAGAATCTGGTTTGTATTACAACTTACTTATCCTGGAAATTGCTCGAAGGCGGTGCGGCGGATCATCCGTCAGATAGATGAATGGAAGGTCTGGGAAAACAGGTCATCGTGTGGGAACGGATATGAAATACCAGTTCATTGAAGACTATGGAATAAAAAAAGAGTTGGATCATAGTGGTTCGTTTCCTTGCTCACCATGTCCAACTCCTTATATGAAAATATACACTTTAAACCGGATCGTATGCTGGTTTAGAGTTTGCCGACAAGGTCAATGCTCGGTTTTATGGTTTTACTCCCCTGTCTCCATTTAGCCGGACAAACCTCGTCAGTATGAGTGGCTACGTACTGAGCAGCCTGGATCTTGCGGACAAGTTCATCTGCATTACGCCCGATGTTATTATCCTGGATTTCTGCGACCTTGACAAGACCTTCCGGGTTTACCAGGAAGGTGCCACGGTAAGCAACTCCTTCATCCTCCTTATATACCCCGAATCCTTTAGCCAGGGTGCCGATCGGATCAGCCAGCATGGCATATTTGATCTTCTTGATACGCTCTGAAGTATCGTGCCAGGCCTTATGAACAAACTGGGAGTCTGTACTTACAGAGAAGACCTCTACTCCCATACCCTTCAGTTCCTCATATTTGCTGGAAAGGTCTTCCAGTTCTGTAGGGCAGACGAAGGTAAAGTCTGAAGGATAGAAGAAAAACAGGGCCCATTTGCCCTCAATGTCTTTGTTGGATACTGTTTTGAAACTTCCATCCTGGTAAGCCTGAACAGAAAATTCAGGTGCGTGTGCATTAATAATTGGTTCCATATTATTTGTCTTTTAGTTGTACTTTTTTTTATCATTGCAAAGATAGGAAAGAATTGTATTAATTCCAACTGATAAAATCTATCACGTGATAGAAGATTTCTATATATCATAGTAAACCTACTGATAATCAACAGTATGAGAGATACATTTTGATTTACGAAAGACAAGAAATAGAAGTAAATACCATGTCTGTTCCTCTTTTTTCCTTATCTTTGCTATATTGTAATTATAAAGAAGGAGAGAAACATGACGTTACAACAACTGGAATATGTCATCGCTGTATACCGGATGAAGCATTTCTCCAAAGCAGCAGATTATTGTAATGTGACCCAACCTACGTTGAGTTCAATGATCCAGAAATTGGAGGAAGAACTGGGAGTTACCATTTTTGACAGGCAGACGAACCCCATTCAACCGACAAGAGAGGGCAAGGCAGTGATCGACCAGGCGTGGAAGGTTCTTTTCCGGGCCCGTAAGTTAAGGGAAACGGTCGAAGAAGAGAAGCAATCCCTTTTAGGACCATTCCTCATCGGTGTCCTGCCCACGATAGCTCCCTATCTGATCCCCCGTTTCTTTCCCCAGCTCATGAATGAGCATCCGGAGATGGATCTTCGTATCATAGAGATGAAGACAAAGGATATGAAGAAGGCGTTGATCCGTGGAGAAATTGATGCCGGTATCTTAGCCCGTGTTGACGGACTGGAAGGAATGCAGTGTGAGCCTTTGTTCAAGGAGAAGTATTTTGCCTATGTTGCCAAGAATGATCCACTTTTCAAGAGAAAGAGCATCCGTGCGGCAGACCTTACCGGGGAATATTTATGGCTGTTGGACGAAGGGCATTGCTTTCGTGACCAACTGGTCAAATTCTGTCATCTGAAGGCTGCCAGCCGGAGCAAGAGAGCTTATACCCTGGGAAGCATTGAGACTTTTATGCGTATTGTGGAACATGACAAGGGGGTGACCTTTATACCAGAGCTGGCTATTTCTCAATTGAGCGAAGAGCAGAAACAACTGGTCCGGCCCTTTGCCGTACCTGTTCCTACCCGTGAAATTATCATGATGACGACCTCACATTTTATCCGCACCACTTTGTTGCAGCATCTTATTACAAGGATCAGAAGTGCTGTTCCGGAAAGGATGTTGATGAAATAAAAAGAGAGGTAAAACAGGAGAAAAGCATACTTTCCCGTTTTCACCGTTAAGGAACGGATCGCAGGAATTTATAAAATGTATCCAATATTCTGTAACTGTTTCACCGAAAACCGGAGTATCTTTGTCCGTGGAAATCAGAAGGATCCTGAGATGGGAATGCGGCGGACCGTTCCGCCTGTCCATGCGCAGGGAGACTGATGACCCAGAACTTTTAAAACTTACGAAGATGAAAAAAACTTTTACGGTAAACGGTATGAAATGTGTGCATTGCAAGGCTAAGGTAGAGAATGCTCTTCAATCACTGGAAGGTGTCCATACCGCGGTAGCAGACCTCCAGCAGAAAAATGTGGTGGTAGACTATGACGATACGGTCGTATCAGTCAGTAACTTGAAGGATGCCGTAGGTGCAAGTGGAAAATATGAACTGGTAGGGTAGATCTGTCTGCGGAACCTGCAAGGAAAAGAGGAGAAGGAAGCGGGTCGAATCATTTCGGCCTACTTTCATGATCATGGATTTTCAAGGAAAGGATAAATGATGAAGAAGACAATTCCTGTTTTAGGTATGGCTTGTGCCTCTTGTGCAGCAAATGTCGAGCGCAAACTGAGTTCCTTAAAAGGGATTCAGAGCGCTTCGGTGAGTCTGCCGGCGAGAAGTGCTCTGGTGGACTATGATCCCGGTGTGATTTCTCTTGAGGTGATGAAGAAGAATGTCAATGACATCGGCTATGATCTGGTCATAGAGACCGGCCGTGATGTAGAGATGATCGAGCATAATGCCTATCGGGTGCTGAAAAGAAAAACGGTCCTTTCCTGGATCCTGGCTGTCCTGCTGATGAGCATTTCGATGAGATGGATTCCGCTGGGGTCTGCGGGGTTCACTAACCAGGTAAGTCTGCTGCTGTGCGCAGTGGACTTGTGGGTCTGTGGACGCCAGTTCTATGTCACAGCCTGGAAACAACTCATCCACGCTTCTGCAAATATGGATACCCTCGTGGCCCTCTCCACGGCAATCAGTTTTCTGTTCAGTACCTATAACACTTTTTGGGGAGAACAGACCTGGGGAGCAAGGGGAATAGGATGGCACACCTATTTTGATGCTGCTGCAATGATCGTAACCTTTGTACTGACAGGCAGGCTGCTCGAAGAGAAAGCCAGGGAGAGCACGGCATCAAGCATCCGGCAGTTGATGGGGATGGAATCGAAGACGGCACGTATCGTGGAGCAGGATGACAACGGCCGGGAAGAGATCCGGGAAGTTCCGGTTTCCACGATTTCTCCTGGAGACATCCTGGAAGTCCGTCCCGGCGAGAAAGTTCCGGTTGATGGTGAGGTGACACAAGCTGAGAGTTTTATGACGGCTGATGCAGCATACGTCGATGAGTCCATGATTACCGGTGAGCCGACCCCGGCAGAAAAGAAGAGCGGATCGCAGGTTCTGGCAGGGACCATTCCCAATCAGGGGAAATTCCGCATGAAGGCCCGTCAGATCGGAGCCGACACTGCTCTGTCCCACATCATCCGGATGGTACAGGAAGCCCAGAGCTCCAAGGCTCCCGTCCAGCGGATTGTCGATAAGGTCTCTCTGGTTTTTGTCCCTTCCGTAGCCGGCCTGTCAGTCCTGACTTTCTTCTTATGGTGGGGGATCGGCGGTACTTCAGATTTGCCCAGGGCGATTCTTTCTGCGGTGGCTGTACTGGTGATCGCCTGTCCCTGTGCCATGGGACTGGCCACTCCGACAGCGTTGATGGTCGGTATCGGCAAGGCTGCCCGGCAGCAGGTGCTGATCAAGGATGCGACGGCCCTGGAGGAGTTGAAGAATGTCAGTGTACTGGTAACGGACAAGACCGGAACGCTGACCATCCCTAACCAGAACATTGATTTCACCAAGGCTGATAACCTGCCCCTTGAGGAGCGCGAGACCTTGAAGCCTCATGCCCGCGAGGCGATGAAGACCTTGCAGGATATGGGAATAGAAGTCTATATGATGAGTGGAGATAAGGAGGAAGCTGCTCGTTATTGGGCGGAAAAGGCAGGAATAGCTCATTATCAGAGCAGGGTGATGCCCCAGGACAAGGAAAACCTCGTCCGGAAGCTCCAGACGGAAGGCAAAACCGTAGCTATGGTGGGTGACGGCATCAATGACACCCAGGCGCTGGCGTTGGCTGACGTGAGCATGGCCATGGCCAAAGGTGCTGACGTGGCTATGGATGTGGCTCAGGTAACCTTGATGGGGAACGACTTGCGGCATATTCCGGAAGCGATCCGCCTGAGTAAGAAAACGGTGAAGATGATTTGGGAAAACCTCTTCTGGGCTTTTATCTATAATATAGTCTGTATCCCTCTCGCCGGAGGAGTGCTGTATCTCTTCGGGATTGACTTCCAGATCACCCCGATGTGGGCCAGCGCATTGATGGCCTTCTCTAGTATATCCGTGGTACTCAACTCTTTACGGCTGAAGTTTGTGAAGTAGAAACTGTCTTTTACGGATTTCTTTTGGGACAGTTGTGTGTCAGAATATTTGATACTGTTAACTTCTATTAAGAATTTTACTTAAATATTATGAACGTATATTCATATTTTTTTTGTATTTTTCCCAAATGAAGCAGAAACTCTATATTGTATCAAATCGTTTGCCGTTGAAGGCTACCCTGGACGAAGAGAAAGGATTTACCTTTATCCGTAGTGAAGGTGGTCTGGCTACGGGGCTGAATTCCTTGAAGATAGATTACGAGAAGCATTGGATCGGATGGCCAGGAATGTGCTTCCCGCGGAAGAAGGAGCAGGATGAGGTCAGGGAGAGGCTGGAAGCGGAGAATCTCCACCCGGTCTTCCTTTCCCAATCACAGTATAAGAGCTATTATGAAGGCTATTGCAACAGCACGCTCTGGCCGCTTTGTCATTATTTCTATGGCTCAGCCCGCTATCAGAAGACCTACTGGGAGTCTTATAAGAAAGTGAACCAGATGTTTGCTGATGAGGTGTGCCGGCTGGCAGGCCCGTCAGCGCTTGTGTGGGTGCAGGATTACCAACTGATGCTGGTGCCGGCAATGCTCAGGGAGAAGAGGCCGGATCTGCATATCGGTTTTTTCCTGCACATTCCGTTTCCCAGTTATGAATTGTTTCGTGTCTTGCCCGAGC
The DNA here is from genome assembly GCF_054687055.1 of Segatella asaccharophila. Lineage (NCBI taxonomy): Bacteria > Pseudomonadati > Bacteroidota > Bacteroidia > Bacteroidales > Prevotellaceae > Segatella > Segatella asaccharophila. The sequence continues at coordinate 25,164 of NZ_BAACAN010000003.1, forward strand.
GTGATCATCTGCTCAAAGGATTGCTGGGAGCAGACTTTATCGGATTCCATACCCATGACTACCTCCGCCATTTCATGAGCAGTGTAGAGCGTACGCTGCATCTCGAATTTCATCTGGAGGAGGTCATCGTCAATGGTCGTGCCGTACATGTGGATGCCCTGCCTATGGGAATCAACTATAGTCTGTATCATCAGGCCGGCAGGAAACCGGAGGTGCAGGCGTATGTGCAGGAGGTCAGGAAATCAACGGCCGGGTGCAGGCTCATTCTCAGTTGTGACCGTCTGGACTATAGTAAGGGTATCCTGCACCGGCTTATGGCTTATGATCTGTTCCTCAAGTCACATCCTGAATACCACGGTAAGGTCTCCATGATGATGGTCGTTGTCCCCTCACGTGACAAGGTAGAAAAATATGCTGAACTCAAGCGCAGGATCGATGAGAAGATAGGAGAGATCAATGGAGCTTATTCCCGGTTAGGGTGGCTCCCCATCCGTTATATTTACCGTGCATTGCCTTTTGCGCAGTTGATGGCTCTTTACAAACTTTGTGATATTGCCCTGGTCACACCACTCAGGGATGGAATGAACCTGGTGGCAAAGGAATATGTGGCGTCAAAGACGGCAGGGGATCCTGCCGTTCTGATCCTGAGTGAGATGGCCGGCGCCTCTGTCGAACTGAAGGAAGCCGTCATCGTCAATCCCAATGACCTGAACCAGATAGAAAAAGGACTGGAGATAGCGTTGAAGATGCCTATGGAAGAACAGCAGCGCCGTCTGGTAGCTATGCAGCATATTGTCTCCACATACGATGTCCGTCAATGGGCGGCAGACTTCATGAAAGAATGGTCGGAGGTCATCGAGCGCAACCTCCAGTTGGCGGCCAAGATTATTACTCCCGAACGGACTGAATCATTCCATGCTTTATGTCAGAAGGCTGATCACCGACTCTTCGTCCTCGATTATGACGGTACCCTGGTGGGCTTTCAGGATGATCCGCTGAGGGCCGTTCCGACATCGGAGCTGATCGTACTCTTGAAGAAAATGACGGAGGATGATAGGAATACGGTGGTCATCAACAGTGGACGAGACCATGAGATTATGGAAAACTGGCTCGGTAATCTTCCGGTTGATATAGCTGCTGAGCACGGGGCTTTTCTCAAAAAGAACGGTGTATGGACCAAGCGGTTCATCCGGCATGGGGTGAGTGACAAGATGCGGAAGATACTGAACCTTTTCGTCTGCAAGACTCCCGGATCCCGCCTGGAGGTAAAGGAAACTTCACTGGCCTGGCACTACCGTGAGGTAGACAGTTGGCTGGGTGATTTCAGATCCCGTCAACTGATGAATGCGCTCATGCCTGAATGCACGAAATATCATCTGCAAATCATGGCCGGTAATAAAGTTGTGGAACTGAAGCCATCCTCTTATAACAAAGGTACGGTGGTGACAGAATACCTTTCGGAAGGATCCTATGGCTTCGTCTTTGCCATAGGGGATGATACCACCGATGAGGATATGTACCGTGCCCTGCCGGATACGGGCATCAGCGTGAATGTAGGGCCGACCGTGAGCCGTGCCCGCTATAGTCTGAAGAGTCAGAAGGAGGTGCTGTCTTTTCTGAACCGAATCATACAATAAAAAACAGAATATAAGAAATGAACTTGAATTATGGTCTTGTCGGCAATAGTTGTACCGCTGCCTTGATTTCTGACCGGGGAGATATAGACTGGCTGTGTATGCCCTATTTTGATTCTCCGTCTATCTTCGCCTCTCTTCTGGATCAGGAAAAGGGTGGGAGATTTGGTGTTAGAGTGGGAGGGGACTATACGATCACCCAGCAGTATATCCCTCATACTAATCTGTTAAGGACGCATTTTAAGGGGGCGGAAGGGGAATTTGATATTACTGATTTCATGCCTTGCTATGTTGTGCAGGGTGAGGCAGAGGATTATCATCCTTCGGAAGTTTACCGTTATCTGCACCTTATCAAGGGCAGTCCACAAATCCGCGTGAACTATGATCCACGACCTGACTATGCCCGTGGAAACTGTATAAGCAGTATTGAAGGTAATCATATTGAATCACGTTCAGACACGAATTACAAGGATCGTCAGTACCTGTATTCTTCGTTGCCTCTGGACAAGGTCCTCACAGGTGAACCTTTGATTCTTCAGAAGGATGAGTTTTTCCTGTTATCCTACAATGAGAAAATCGGTGAGGTTGACATGGACAAGGAGAAACTCGAATATTGCCGTACGCTTGTATACTGGCTCAACTGGTCTGAAACCACCCGGAAGTTTCCGGCTTATAACGAGGTGATCGAACGGTCCTTGCTCACGCTCAAGATGATGCAGTTTTATAACGGCGCCGTACTGGCATCGATTACAACCAGTTTGCCGGAAGTCCCCGGGGGAGTAAGAAACTGGGATTACCGTTTTTGCTGGCTTCGGGATGCTTCCATGGCTATCGAAACGCTGGTCAAATGCGGACATACCAAAGCTGCACGGAGATTCGTGAAGTTTGTCGAGTCAACGTTTATCGGCAACCACAGCCGTTTCCAGATCATGTATGGGATACATGGCGAGCGTCAGTTGACCGAGAAGACCCTGGGACATCTGTCAGGGTATGCAGGATCTCGTCCTGTGCGGATAGGCAACAAGGCCTATCTGCAGAAGCAGAATGATTCATTCGGTTATCTGATGAGCATGATCTATCAGTACTATACGCTGGTACCAGGCTCCACGGATGATGTGGAAAACATGTGGGATATGGTCAAGAGCATTGAGGAAATGGTGATGAAAAACTGGCGTAAGCCTGACAAGGGCATCTGGGAGATCAGAGGGCAGGCACATCATTTCCTGTCCTCAAAGGTAATGTGCTGGGTCGCTCTGGACCGTGGCGCAAAAATCGCAAGACAGTTGGGTATGGGGAGCTATGAGAGACAATGGGAACTGGAGGCCGCTGCGGTCAAAAGTGATGTCTTCCTGCATGGCTGGAACCACAGGCTCCAGGCGTTCACCCAGACTTATGATAATAATTATCTCGATTCATCAGTTCTGCTGATGGAGCCTTACGGATTTATACGGGCGGATAATCCGAAATATTATTCCACCGTTCAGGCTATAGGGAAAAGTCTTTTCAAGAACGGACTGATGTATCGTTATAATTCTCCTGATGATTTCGGCTGTCCAAAGTCGGCATTCGTTATCTGCACCTTCTGGTTTATCCGGGCTCTGTTTGTGACCGGTCAACAGGAAGAGGCCAGAAAACTGTTTGAAAATATCCTGGACAAGACAAACCACCTGGGGATGCTGAGTGAAGACATCAGCTTCGAGACCGGAGAACTGCTGGGGAATTTTCCGCAGGCCTACTCTCATCTGGCCCTGATCAATACAGCTATGCTTTTTTCTAAGTGAAACCGGTCCGGGACGGATGACTTTAATGATCTTCCGGCAGGAGGCAGCAGGTCCCCATAAAAATACAGTTATCATAAATGTGAATCTATAAAGTGAATTTTCTTTCAATTTGTTTGGCAGAACGAAATAAAAGTTTTACTTTTGCCATCGTAAACAATAAGAAAACGGAAAAATGATGAAGTCTTACGCATCTTTTTATTATTACTTTTACTTTACAGGCAGCCGTAGAGCGGGAAGTTGCGTATTCATTTCAACTTATAGTATTTAAATTATACATAAAGAAATCACGAAACGGTCCCGCTCGAAAGAGCGCGACCGTTTTTTTTATTTTATTATGAAACGAATAGCAATACAAGGAGAGATCGGGTCTTTCCACGACATCGCAGCGCATGAGTACTTCAAGGGAGAACAGATTGAATTAACCTGTTGTGAAACCTTTGAGGAAATTTTCGCACAGATCAGGAAGGATCCTACCATCATCGGGATGATGGCTATTGAGAACACGATAGCCGGTTCGATCTTACACAACTACGCCCTTCTCCAGGAGTCGGATGACGTGATTGTGGGAGAATCGAAACTGCATATCCAGCACTGCATCTGCTGTCTTCCCGAAGATGACTGGGCGACACTGAAGGAAGTACATTCCCATCCCGTTGCCTTGGCACAGTGTCGCCATTTCCTGGATTCCCATCCGGATCTGAAAGCCGTGGAGTCTATTGATACGGCCGGATCGGCAGCGGATATATCCAAGCACCATCTTCTGGGCATGTCAGCGATCTGCTCCCCCTATGCAGCCCGTCTCTATCACCTGAAGATACTCCAGAATGATATTCATGACAACAAGCATAATTTTACCCGTTTCCTGATCGTCTCTTCACCCATGAAAGCTGACTATCTCCGTTCTATTGCCCAGAGCAACAAGTCGAGTATCGTGTTCAGCCTTCCCCATGAAGAGGGCTCCCTGAGCAGGGTTCTTGCCATCCTGAGTTTCTATGACATCAACCTGACCAAGATCCAGTCACTTCCGATTATCGGCCATGAATGGGAATATCTGTTCTACGTGGATGTAACGTATGATAATATCACACGATACCGTCAGTCCATTGATGCTATTACGCCCCTTGTGAGAAATATCAAAATATTAGGAGAATATCAAGAAGCAGAATCATGAATATACAACCAGCAAATCGTGTGAATCAGATACAGGAGTACTATTTCAGCAGGAAACTGAAAGAAGTGGCCAGATTGAATGCCGAAGGACAGGATATTATCTCCCTGGCCATCGGAAGCCCGGATATGCCACCGTCATCACAGACCATAGACAAACTCTGTGAGGTGGCCCGCCAGCCTGATGCCCACGGGTACCAGCCTACGGTAGGTATACCGGAACTGCGCAAGGCCATGGCCGGATTCTATAAGAGATGGTATGGCGTGGACCTGGACTGGAAAACTGAGATCCAGCCTCTGATCGGTTCAAAGGAAGGAATCCTGCATGTCACGCTCACCTTCTGTAATCCCGGTGATGAGGTCTTGATCCCGGATCCCGGCTATCCTACTTACACCGCCCTGAACAAGATCCTCGGACAGAAAATCACTTATTATAATCTCCAGGAGAAGAATGGCTGGCAACCGGATTTTGATGCACTGGAACAGATGGATCTCAGTCATGTGAAATTGATGTGGACCAATTATCCCAATATGCCCACAGGAGGAGATGCACGCATGGAGACTTATGAACGTCTGGTGGATTTTGCCAAGAGACATCATCTCATCATCGTCAATGATAATCCTTATTCCCTGATTCTGAACGAGCACCCGATGAGCATTCTGCAGGTCCCCGGGGCCAAAGACTGTTGCATTGAGTTTAACTCTATGTCAAAGAGCCATAACATGCCGGGCTGGCGTGTGGCCATGGCCGTTTCCAATCCGACATTCATCTCGTGGCTTCTGAAGATCAAGAGTAATGTGGATAATGGAACCTTCAAAGGAATACAACTGGCTGCCGCCGAGGCCTATAACACAAACTCAGAGGAATGGCATCGTCAGAACAACATTGAGAATTACCGCCGCCGCCGGGATATAGCCGAGAAGATCATGACGGTCCTGGGCTGTACCTTCGACCGGAAACAGGTAGGAATGTTCCTGTGGGGAAGGATCCCTGACCGCTATGAGAAGGTGGAGAACCTTACGGAGCGTGTACTCCATGAGGCACGGGTGTTCATCACGCCGGGATTCATTTTCGGTAATAATGGAAAACGCTATATCCGTATCTCTCTCTGTGCCAAGGATGAGCAGATCCGTGAAGCGCTCAGACGAATAGAGGAGTTGAAATGGTAGAAAGAAATAAAAACTAAAAAACGATAAAAGTATGGAACTAAATCTCGAACCTTTAAATTTGCCGAGTGATCAGGAACGCCCTTCCTGTATCATTGCTGGTCCTTGTTCGGCTGAAACCGAAGAACAGGTGATGACAACTGCCAGACAACTGGCGGCCAAAGGCTGTCACATGTTTCGCGCAGGAGTGTGGAAACCGCGTACCAAACCGGGATGCTTCGAAGGCAACGGCGAAAAAGCCTTGCCCTGGCTCCAGGAAGTGAAGCGGGAAACGGGTATGCTGGTGGCTACAGAGGTGGCAACACCGGAACATGTAGAACTTTGTGAAAAATATGGCATTGACATCCTTTGGGTCGGCGCCCGTACCTCGACGAATCCTTTTGCTATGCAGGCTCTGGCTGATTCTCTCGAAGGATTCAGAGGACCTGTGCTTGTCAAAAACCCCGTAAATCCTGATCTGGAACTATGGATCGGTGCACTGGAGCGCCTGAACCGGGCAGGCATCAAGCGTATGGGAGCTATTCTGAGAGGGTTCTCCAGTTATGATGATCAGATCTTCCGCAATCAACCGATGTGGCAGATTCCGATTGAATTGCGTCGTCGCATCCCGAACCTTCCCATTATCGTCGATCCCAGTCATATCGGCGGACGCCGTGACCTCATCGCTCCGCTCAGCCAACAGGCTATGGATCTCGGCTTTGACGGATTGCTCATTGAGAGCCACTGTGACCCGGACAATGCCTGGAGTGATGCCAAGCAGCAGGTGACACCGGATGTGTTGAATTATATGATCAACACATTGGTGGTACGTGATGAGCACAGTAATACCGAGGGACTGCGCCAACTCCGCAGTGAGATTGATGATATTGACAATCAGTTGATGGACTTGCTGAGTAAGCGCTTTCGGATCTGCCGTGAAATCGGTACGTTCAAGAAAGAGCATAATATGACAGTCCTCCAATCTAAGCGGTATAATGAAATCCTTGAAAAAAGGGGAGCAGAGGCCGTACGGTGTCACATGGATTCAGAGTTTGTGGGACATGTGTTCGAACTGGTCCATGAAGAAAGTGTACGGCAGCAACTGGAAATTGTGAAATAAGACGATGAGAATTTTAATTTTAGGTGCAGGCAAGATGGGATCTTTCTTCATCGATCTGCTGAGTTTTGACCACGATGTAGCCGTCTATGAGAAAGATCCTAAACGTCTGCGTTTTACTTACAACTGCCAGCGCTTCCGGTCACCGGAGGAGATCACGGCTTTCAAACCGGAAATGGTGATCAATGCCGTGACGGTAAAGTATACCCTTCCGGCATTCCGGGAGGTGCTCCCTCTGATCCCGAAGGACTGCATCATCTCTGACATTGCTTCTGTCAAGACGGGCCTGGAGAATTTCTATCAGAAGAGCGGGCATCCTTTTGTGAGTACTCACCCTATGTTTGGCCCTACTTTTGCCAATCTGGACCAGTTGTCGGAAGAGAATGCCATCATCATTAAGGAAGGGGATGAGCGTGGACGGGATTTCTTCCATAAGCTATATGCTTCTCTGGGACTGAACATCTATGAATATACTTTCAGGGAACATGACAAGACCGTTGCCTATTCCTTGTCAATCCCTTTTGTCAGCACTTTCGTCTTTGCGGCTGTCATGAAGCATCAGGATGCGCCGGGGACGACGTTCAAACGCCACATGATGATCGCCAAGGGGGTTCTGAACGAGGATGATTACTTGTTGCAGGAAATCCTTTTCAACCCGTATACGAAGGGACAGGTGAGCAAGATCCGGGAACAACTTACGGAGCTTATCAAAATCATAGACAATAAGGATGGGAAGGGAATGAAAGCCTATCTGACGAAAATCCGGAAAAATGTTGCCGGTGATATAGAAATCAAACCGCGGTGACTACTTGACTGATGATCCTGGGGAAAGCCGGGAGAGGAGAATGGTCTCAGGAGAGGACCTGCCGGTGGAGATTTTAAGGGGAGGAGACGGGGAAGGGTTCCTGGATGTAAGATGAGGGCTTTTTCCTTGGCGATCTCAAAATTTATAATTATCTTTGCAGACATTGGGTGAAAAGACATCGGTGTGGTTTGTCCGGTATCCATGGGAAAATCCCGGTATCCCCGTGAAATCAATTAAAAGACTAATAATGAAGAAAAAATTATTCATCCTTTTGGGAGCTCTCCTGCTGACCTTGACAGCAAATGCTCAGTTTGAAGCAAATAAAACGTATATTAATGGTTCTCTTTCCGGACTGAACCTGGGATATAACGGCAAGGAAAAACTTCAGTTTGGTGCCCAGGCCCAGGTGGGACGCCTGGTTGCTGACAATCTGATGATCCTGGGACAGGCTGGCTATGAACACACGGGGGGAAATGAAGACGCTCCGGATAGGGTCATGGTGGGAGCGGGATTCCGCTATTATATCATTCAGAATGGCTTTTATCTGGGTGCTAATGCCAAACTTGTTCATGCCAATCATAATTATAATGATCTTTTGCCTGGACTGGAAGTGGGCTATGCTTTCTTCTTGAGCAGGACGGTGACCCTGGAGCCGGCTGTCTATTATGACCAGAGTTTCAAGAATCACAGTGATTATTCCACGATAGGGGTAAAGGTCGGCATCGGAATTTATCTCTGGTAACCGGTACTGAAGGAAAATACTTCAGCCTGTCCTTCTTCGTTGAAAGGACAGGCTTTTTCTTTCTTATCGTATACTTCTCGTTTTAAAGCCTTAAAGTCACTGACCTTGACGCCTGATCCTGGGGGTATAGTCAGGGAGAAGCAATATGCACCATTTTGGGGTACCGAAATGGTGCATATTGGGGGGTCAAAATGCACCATATCGGTCACAATTGACTATGGTCGTAAGAATCAGTGATTATGATTCTTATCATTAAAACAACAACAATATTATTTGAACCCTTTTTGCTCATTAGAGGGGGGTATGTGCATTCCTGTAGCTTTTACCGATTAATAAAAGTTAAAAAAGAGATGCTTAGAAGGTCCATTTTTGCTAATAACTGTATTTTTGCAAAACAGACATGACAATATTGTGTCTTGTCTTTCCGAGTTCAGAAGGGGATGGGCCAGTTTAAGGGATGATTATCCTGTAATCGTTCAGACAGGGATTTGCAATTTCTTCTCCTATTTGCAAAACGGTGACTATTATACTACTAAAAGAAATCAAAAAATGGAATGCGAAGTGTTGGATAAAAAAGACAGGGAGGAATCTGTCCCTTGCTTTCAGAAGTCAGATGAAGGGTTTACGATGCGTGAGGCCATTGCTGAAGCCCAGCGGTGTTTACATTGTAAAGTCCCGCAGTGCAGACGGGGGTGTCCTATTGAAAATGATATTCCCGATTTCGTACATGAAGTTTCGATGGGGAATTTTGGCTCTGCCATGAAGATCATCAACGTCAGAAGTAATCTGCCGGCTATATGTGGCCGCGTCTGTCCTCATGAGAAACAGTGTCAGGGGCATTGTGTCTTGGGAAAGAAAGGCCAACCCGTACAGATTGGAAAGATAGAACAGTTTGTCGCTGACTTTGATACCCGGATGCACTTGACCAGTGAGAAGATTCCTCAGAAAACCCGTGGGAAGGTCGGAGTGATCGGCTCCGGACCTGCAGGCCTGACGGTGGCGGGTGATCTGGCACGGCAGGGATTTGCGGTTACTATTTTTGAAGGTCTGCCGGAGCCCGGAGGGGTGTTGATGTACGGTATCCCGGAATATCGTCTGCCGAAAGAAGTGGTCAGGGCCGAGATCAGGAAGATTGAGGCTCTGGGCGTCAACTTTATCTGCAACTGTATGGTAGGAGAGAACGGGGTGACCGTAGACAGCATCTTCAAGGATGGGTATGATGCGATCTTTATGGGTACGGGAACAGACGTTCCCAAAGATATGCATGATACTCCTCGGTCTACTCTCCGTGGCGTGAGCCAGAGTACTTATCTGCTTCATAATTTTAATGCTTATCATGAAGGGGCCATGAGCCGCGATATGGTTCCCTTGCAGGCAGGGCAGAGAGCAGGAATCATCGGGGGAGGCAATGTGGCTATGGACGCTGCGCGGACTTGTGTCCGGCTGGGCGCTGACGTGACCGTTCTCTACCGTCGTACGGAGGAAGAAATGCCTTCGAATAAGGAGGAATATGGCCTGGCCGTCAAAGAAGGAGTCAAGTTTCAGTGGAAAACAACGGTGGAGGAGTTCCTTCCCGGCAAAAATGGACGATTGGCAGCCTGCCGCCTGAGCACTCCGGAAGGAGAGAAGATTCAAAAGTTTGACCGTATCTTCCTGGCTGTCGGCAATCAACCGGCCCGCCGCATTATCAGTACCACAAAAGGGATAGAAGTGGATGATAAAGGATATGTCAAGATTTCGGAACGTCCTTATGGGATGACCACCCGAAGGGGCGTCTTCGCCGGTGGTGATGTCGTGCACCGCCCACAGACGGTTGTCATGGCGATGAAAGCTGCTAAAAAGGTGACCCATGGGATAGAACAGTATATAGATGCCATCAAACTGATGCAGGACGTGGGACTGGATATTCCGGATGCCTGATGCACAATGACATTATAAAAGATAATTTTGAATTTATTAGTTTAAAACTCCTTTAATTATTTGCATGCGGGCATTCTATCCTTTACCTTTGCAAGCATGAATCGATATGTCACCATGATTTTCTGCCTCCTTTCCGGAATGGCTGCCTATGCACAACGAACTTGTGTGGTCGCTGATATGGAGACTCATGTCCCTATCCGGGATGCCGTTGTTCATACCAATACAAATCATTGGGCAAGAACAGACTATCGGGGGTATTTTGCCATGCGTTATTCCTTTGATTCTGCTTCCGTCTATAAGACCGGATATGTGAAGACTTATATTTATAATAAGAATCTCCCGGATACGGTCTTGCTGCTTCCTCAGTCACACCAGTTGAACGAAGTGGAGGTGTATGGAAAGGATATGGGAAAGAAAAATGCATCTTCTTTGGGCGAAGCTGCAAGACAGGCAGCGAAGGAGGTGGTCGTTCCTAGAGGACTGGTCAGCTTTAATGCCTTTGGGTGGATGGACCGTCGGGGAAATCGTGACAGAAGACATCTGAAAAAAGCTGAGAGTGTGATCTCTGATTTGGATTCGGAGAGTAAAAAGAATGATCCTGTCCTGGATGCCTTTCATCAGGAACAGGCCCGGAAAGCTGCTGCAGAGAAGGCTAAACTGGATGCCTTGAACAGGGCGCGTGCGCAGCAGGCAGCGGATTTAGAAAAGAAGAAAGAGACGGCGGAAAAGGAAATCGCTAACCAGTAGTGGTTATCCTCTGGAGATGAAAGGGAAGTGAAGGGGTGGAAAGTATGCCTGCTTCTTTTCCCTATTGAAGGCTTTCTTTTCATTTGCAATTTTGAACACTTATTTTTTAAGTGATTGTTTGGATTTTCCATATAATTATTATATCTTTGCAGCAAATTACTTGTTATGTTTGAAAATCTAAGCGACAGACTTGAACGCAGTTTCAAAATATTGAAAGGTGAAGGAAAGATCACCGAGATCAACGTTGCTGAAACGATGAAGGATATTCGCAGGGCATTACTGGATGCGGATGTCAATTATCGGGTAGCAAAGGATTTCACTAACCGCGTCAAGGAGAAGGCTTTGGGTATGAATGTGCTGACGGCCGTCAAACCCGGACAACTCATGGTCAAACTCGTTCATGATGAACTGGTGACACTCATGGGAGGAGAGGATGCTCCGTTCGTCCTGAAAAGTCATCCGGCAGTGGTGCTGATGAGTGGTTTGCAGGGTTCTGGTAAAACGACTTTCAGCGGGAAGCTGGCGCATTATCTGAAAACAAAGCAAGGGAAGAAACCGCTGCTGGTGGCTTGTGATGTCTACCGGCCGGCAGCTATCGACCAGTTGAAAGTTGTCGGTAGTCAGGTTGAAGTACCTGTCTATGCTGAGCCGGATAACAAGAATGTCAATACGATTGCGGATCATGCCATCCAGCAGGCGAAGACTGACGGGAATGATGTGGTGATCATTGATACGGCCGGTCGTCTGGCTGTCGATGAGCAGATGATGCAGGAGATCTCCAGCCTGAAAGATCACGTCAATCCTGATGAGACCTTGTTCGTGGTGGATTCCATGACGGGTCAGGATGCTGTGAACACGGCCAAGGAATTTAATGATCGTCTGGACTTTGACGGGGTGGTGCTGACTAAACTGGATGGTGATACGCGTGGCGGTGCTGCTCTTTCTATCCGTACTGTCGTCAGCAAACCGATCAAGTTTATCGGTACAGGAGAAAAACTGGATGCTATGGATGTTTTCCATCCATCCCGTATGGCTGACCGGATCCTGGGAATGGGAGACGTGGTCAGCCTCGTGGAGAGAGCTCAGGAGCAGTTTGATGAGAAGGAAGCCCTCAAACTCCAGAAGAAGATCCAGAAGAACCAGTTTGATTTCAATGATTTCCTGAAGCAAATCGAGCAAATCAAGAAGATGGGTAACCTGAAGGATCTTGCAAGCATGATTCCTGGTGTGGGTAAAGCCATACGTAATGTGGATATTGATGATAATGCCTTTAAAGGTGTAGAAGCAATTATCAGGAGCATGACGCCGAAGGAGCGTACTCATCCTGAGGTCCTGGATTCCAGCAGGCGCCGCCGTATTGCGATGGGTTCGGGAACGGATATCCAACAGGTAAACCGGCTGATCAAGCAGTTTGACCAGACACGCAAGATGATGAAAATGGTCACGGGTCCGAACATGGCTGGGATGGCAAGCAGGATGCAGGGTATGAAGATGCCGAATCTATCAAAAGAATAATAAAATGACTCTGATTGACGGAAAAGCTACAGCGACGGCTATTAAAGAGGAGATCGCGGAGAAAGTGAAGAAGATCATTGACAACGGGGGAAAGCAGCCTCATCTGGTAGCTGTGCTCGTAGGCCATGATGGTGGGTCGGAGACTTATGTTAAGAACAAGATGATTGCGTGCCAGGTTTGTGGCATCAAGTCTACGCTGATCCGTTATGAGGATGATGTTACTGAGGAGGAACTCCTTGCCTGTGTGGATCGTCTGAACAAAGACAAGGATGTGGATGGTTTTATTGTCCAGCTGCCCTTGCCTGAACAGATCGATGAGCAGAAGATCATTATGGCTATTGATTACCGTAAGGATGTGGATGGCTTCCATCCCATTAATGTCGGACGTCTGTCAATAGGCCTGCCTTGTTTCGTTTCCGCCACTCCGCTGGGTATACTGACATTGCTGAAGCATTATAATATCCGGACAAGTGGAAAGAAATGCGTCATTATCGGCCGCAGCAATATTGTTGGAAAACCGATGGCACAGTTGATGATGAATAAAAAATATGGTGACTGTACCGTAACGGTATGTCATAGTCATACGCAGGATATAGCCAGGGAGACAAGGGAAGCAGACATTCTCATTTCTGCCATTGGCAAACCTGATTTTGTAACTGCCTGCATGGTAAAGGAGGGAGCTGTAGTGATCGATGTAGGCACTACGCGTGTTCCTGATCCTTCCAGGAAGAGGGGGTATCACCTCAATGGTGATGTGAAATTTGATGAGGTCGCTCCCAAATGTTCGTATATCACTCCTGTTCCAGGAGGCGTGGGGCCGATGACCATCTGTTCCTTGATGAAGAACACCCTGGCAGCAGCCCAGAAAGAATACTATCGTTAAAGTTGAGACAATAAACACTTGATTTTTTATAACTCTCTAATTTGTTCGGGGCTGGACGCAGTGATGCCTCCAGCCTCTTTTAATTAGAGGCGTGAAGATTGAGGGTGGACCTGTCGAGGTATCCGTCCCTTACGGCCTGACGACCGGTAAGGGCTTAAATCTGAGAAATATGAAGAATAAGTTGCTCTTTTTGTTTGTGGCCTGTTTGTTGACTCTTTCCGGTAAGGCTCAGTCTTTACCTCTTTATACCATTACAGGGCGTGATACAACCGTTCAGATATTTCTTTATTCGCCTGGAATTTCCGAGGGACTTCATGCCGCTTATCTTGACGGCAACCAGAACTGGCAGGAGCTGGGACAGGTGTTGACCTGTGATTACGGGCCCTGGGGGTCAGGGAAGAAAATGTATACCCCTTTTGTCACAAAGGCCAATGACGGTTCGTGGCGTGCTTTATGGTCATTGGATCATCAGTCGCCGGCCTTTGCGGCAGCCTATTCCGAGGATTTGATCCACTGGCGTCCCCAGGATTACCCCGTCGTCCGGGAGCATGATGTGATGGCACCTGTAGCCTATCAGATGGATGATGGGAGCTGGGATATTTATTTTAAGACACCTCAGGGGAAACGATATGTGCATGCCTCAGATGATTTCCGGACTTTCGCCGAGGATACCCTGCAGGCAGTGGCGGATGATGTCCTCTGGCAGCAGGATACCGCTGTGGTCGGTGGGAAGGTGCGGTATGGCAACACCTTTGAGGTTCCGGCCGTGCATCTCCGTTATATGCAGAACTGGTTTCGGGCATTGGCACAGGATCAGGCCCTTTGCAGTGAGCGGATGAAAGATGACCGGCAGCGGTTTTCTGCCCTCGGGGATACCTTGAGATCGACTCTTGTCGTCGACCCGTTGAAGGTGCACCGGATCAGTAACCGGTTGATGGGCGTTTTCTTTGAGGACATCAATTCGGCAGCTGATGGCGGACTATATGCGGAAATGGTCCGTAACCGTGATTTTGAAGACCCCGGAAATCAGAAGAATGCATGGGCTGCTCACCCGGCGTGGAAACTTTACCGGATGGTCAGCAAGAAAGAGTTGGAAGAAGAGCCGTTGTCTCTGGTGACAGATCATCCTTTAAGTAAGCACAATCCTCATTATGTGGTACTTGGAAAGGATGAGGTCATAAGTAATTCCGGGTGGGACGGCATGCCGGTGAAGGCCGGTTTTTACGATTTCTCCTTTTTTGCCAATCAGATAGAAGGGGATAAAAATCAGATCGAGGTGTCTTTGATTTCCGATGACGGCACCATAGTTGCAAAGGATAAGGTGAAGTTGGAGGGGACCGGATGGAGACGTTATGCGTTATCCTTGAATACGGTCCCGAAAAAGAAAGAGGCTGTAGAGGCCGGTTACAAGAATTGCCATTTGCAACTCCTTGTCAAGAAGGAAGGGAAAGTGGGAGTTGATATGATCTCTCTCTTTCCTCATGATACTTACAAGGGACATGGAATGCGCAAGGACCTTGCTGAGACCATTGCGGCACTTCATCCTAAATTCATGAGGTTCCCCGGCGGATGTCTGGTCCACGGCCAGGGACTCTCCAATATTTACAGGTGGAAAGAGACTATCGGGCCGTGGCAAGATCGTGTGCCGGCTCCGAATATATGGAATTACCATCAGACCAGAGGACTGGGCTTTTATGAATTTTTCCAGTTCTGCGAAGATATTGGCGCAGAGCCACTGCCGGTAGTTGCTGCCGGTGTCTCCTGTCAGAACTCGCGCGCCGATGCAGACGGACTTGCCGGTCAGCAGGGAGGAATTCCGATGAAGGATATGCCTCAGTATGTTCAGGATGTGCTAGACCTGATCGAGTGGGCCAATGGGGATCCCGCCACATCTAAATGGGCTAAGATGCGTGCGGACGAGGGGCATCCTGCGCCTTTTCATCTCAAGATGATCGGAATCGGAAATGAAGATCTGATCTCGACAGTTTTCGAGAAACGTTATCTCATGATCTGCCAGGCGGTAAAGAAAGCCTATCCGGCCATAGAGGTGATCGGAACAGCAGGGCCCTTTCATGATCCTTCTTCTGATTATACGGAAGGATGGCGCTTTGCCAGGGCACATGCTGACTGCATAGATGCCGTGGATGAGCATTATTATGAGCGTCCGGGATGGTTCCTCCATCATCAGGACTATTATGATGATTATAGCCGGAAGTCTCCTGTGGTCTATTTGGGAGAATATGCTTCTCAAGGCCGTACAGTGGAAAATGCCCTGGCAGAAGCCGTATACCTTTGTAGCATTGAGCGGAATGCGGATGTTGTACAGATGGCTTCCTATGCTCCCTTGCTGTGCCGTAAGGGATATATGGACTGGAATCCTGATTTGATCTATTTTGATGGTACTTCGGTAGAGGTGACTCCCAGCTACTGGGTTCAGTACTTGTTTTCCAATTATTCAGGTGATCAGTATGTCTCGTCTCATCTTGATGTGGCTGCTCCGGTTGCTTATCGGATAGCTTCCAGTGTCGTAAGATCGTCAAAGACGGGTAGGGGATATATCAAACTGGTCAATGCTTCTCCCAAGACGGTGATCATGGATGTGAAGGGTGTTTCTCTGGTTGCCGGAAAAGAAGAGATGCAGTTGCAGGGTGATCCGTCTGACCGTCTTATCCATGTCCGTCGTGCCGGCGGTCTGCAGGACCAGGCATCTCCCGCCCAGATTCAGGGCCAGACAGTTATTCTCCCCCCGTATTCGGTGAACGTAGTAGACTGGAAATGACTTGCAGGAAAGGCTGAGCAGGCGGGACTTTCAAACAAGGATTAGATGTTGATTTCTTCTATTCCGCCGTAATTCGTCTCATGTTCGAAAGCATGCTCGGCGCTGAAAAGGCCACCGTAGATTCCTGCACAGATGAGTACTCCGCCATGGGCGAAAAGTGCAGCGTGCCGGTAAGGCTTTTTCTTTAACTCATCCAGAAAGGAACTGACGCGGGCATATAAGTCCGGGAATCCTTCCCCGCCGGTACAGGACAGGTGCATGTAGTCATCGTACCATTTGAGGATGAAGGGATCCGTCTTGGCGATGTCTTCGAATCGTTTCATCTCCCATGCTCCCATATTCATCTCTTTAAGCCGGTTGTCAATGGTGGCTTTTCCTAATTTCCTTCCCGGCCGTGCCGGAAATCCATCCGTGGAATAGCCACAGAAAGCGGCGAGTTTGCGGGCACGGGTGAGCGGAGAGGTGAACACGGCATCAAAGGAAGAAGGAATTCCTTCTTCTTTCATCAACTTTCCCAGTTGGCTTTTTGTTTCGGCTGCTTCCTGGGGGAAGGTCTCTGCCACCGGTACGTCTGCCCATCCGTAACACGTGCCTTTCGGCACTCCTACACGGGTATGTCTGATCAATATGACTTTCATAAACTATAATAGATTTTCTGTGACATAAAGACTGAGTTCGACAAGCAGGAAAAGTGCGCCACAACAGTCGCCTGTATAGCCGCCTATCTTTTTATAAAGAAGGAGATAGAGGAAATACATGATAAAGCATGGGACAAAAAGCAGGAGTTCCCACCCTGCAAAATGACTATAGTAGAGGAAGATTGCCATTGGGATAGCCCCCTGGAAGAAAAGGCTGAGACCTGCCGGGACGGAAAACTTACGGTAGACAACTTGGTTCTTGGCTTGTTCTACGGGTCTTGCATAAGGCAGCATCTGAATGATCTGTCCGGCAATCATCTTGGAGAAAGAGTCTGCTGCGACCACGAAGAGAAAGGTGTAGAGGTCTCCTCTGCTCCCTGTTATGTTAAGTAACAGGAAGAAGAAAAGCAGTTCATAGAAAAGGATTCCCAGTACTCCGTATGTGCCGATCTTGGAATCTTTCATGATGTCCAGGATCCGCTGCCTGTCGTTTCCCCCTCCAAACCCGTCAAGGAAGTCGGTCAGCCCGTCTTCATGCAGTGCTCCTGTAACCAGAATACGTACAATCATGGCTATCAGAACACTTATGGTCAGGGGCAGAAACTGTTTACACCCGATCAATGCTCCTCCCATCAGTGCTCCTGTCAGCCAGCCCACGAGAGGCCAGTGCTCGACTACTGTACGGTAGGCTGCCTTGGGGGGCTGGTGAATCCTCCAGAAAGGCAGACGTGTGAAAAAGATGAAGGCTGCCCAGATACGGTCAGTCCATTTGAGGTTACTGTCAATTGCTACTTTCATAAATGGTGGCTTGAATTCTTGATATGAATAATCTTGTGTTCTTCTCCTGTTCCGTGGCGGGGTGAGCTATGCCGGCTAAAAATATTTCGTGATATGTCCCTTCTCGAAGGAATTCATCTCATTGATCATACGTACGGCTGATTCGATGATCGGATAGGCACATAGTGCTCCTGTCCCTTCACCCAAGCGGAGCCCTAGGGAGAGAATGGGACGGGCGTGTAAAAGGTCTAACATCTTCCGGTGCCCTTCTTCGTCTCCGCAATGTCCGAACAGGGCATAGGGAAGTATATCCGGCTCCAGACGGGAAGCTCCCAGAAGGCAGGCCGTCATGATGAAGCCATCTATTAAAATGACCATTTTCAGTTCTGCTGCACGCAGCATGGCTCCTATAGCTCCGATCATTTCAAAGCCTCCGAAATAGCGCAGAACGGTAAGGGTTCTGTCCCGTCCTGATTCCTGATGTGTGTTGAGAAAGTGATCTATGGCTTGCTGAAGGATCTCCCTTTTATGTTCCGTTCCTTCCGTATTGAGTCCGGAACCGGCTCCGATACATTCGGAGAGGGGGAGATGACCGAACAGGGACATCCAGACGGAAGACGGGGAGGTGTTGCCGACTCCCATTTCTCCCATACTGATCACGTTGCATCCTTTTTCGTGGCAATTGTCTACGAGTTGTGCTCCTTTGTCGATTGCTTCATCAAACTGCTCCTCTGTCATGGCTGGGCCATAGAGGAAATCCTTGGTGCCGGAATCAACCTTATCATGGACGATTCCCTGGACCGTAGACAGATTATGGTCTACTCCCATATCTATGATCAGAAGATGAAAATGGTGTTGCCTGCAAAAAAGGTTGACACCGCCACCTCCGCGGGTGAAGTTGATCATCTGCTGCCAGGTAACCTCACGAGGGGTAGCACTGACACCTTCATGCTCTATGCCGTGGTCGCCGCCGAAAAGAAGATGGCAGGGATGGCTGAGGCATGGGGACAGCGTGTGTTGTATGAGGCCGATCTGCAAGGCCAGGTCTTCAAGGAATCCCATGGATCCTTTGGGCTTGTTCAGGTTGTCTATTTTTGCCTGGAGGGGTCGTCGTAATTGTTCGTTAGGGGGTTGAATATGAAAAGTGCGCATATTTTCAGGGTTTTTGATGAATGTTCCTTGTCGTATCACTCGTTCCTTTGATGTTCACGGGGATTCCAGAGATCATCAGGATGACAGTATCAGCCTTGGAGGCAACGTACTGGTTGAACCATCCCAGCAGATCGGTGAATCTTCGCTGCACCGGACTGTCGCTTGTTCCGCCACTCCCGATTTCGTTGGTGACGAAGATAAAAATAGCCTCTTGCCGGATGAAAGCATCAAATTCTGATTTGACTTCCTGAAGGACCTGATCTACAGAAGGCTGCTCCGTGGCCTCCTTCCGGCGGTCATAGAAGAAATTGGTACACCAGAGGGTGAGACAGTCGATGACTACCACCTTATTATTAATAAGATGGCGGGATAAGTGTTTTTCCTCTTCGATATTGGTCCAGTTGGGACCTCTGCGTTCCTGATGCCGCCTGACCCTCGCCCTGAATTCCTCATCCCAGATGTGAGCGGTGGCCATATAGACAGGAGAAGGGGACAGACTCAGGGCCAGTTGCTCTGCATACCTGCTCTTCCCGGAGCGCTGTCCGCCGGTAATTAAGATGATCTTTTTCATTAGACTTCAAAATTACAAAATTAATTTGAATGTAGGTCGTTTACGGAACAAAAAAGGGAAGGAACTCGGAGTTTTTGTATTTAATGCTGTAAAACATAAAATATTATCAAAAAAAATTGGAAGTTAAACATTTTTTTTATTACTTTGCACAAAGAATCTCCAGAATGGGGAACTACGAAGTGTGTAAAGGAGAGTAAAAAGGATAAATTTAAAAACTATTAATAAATTTTAGAGAGACATGAAAAAGTTAGTTTTATTGTTAGCTGCCGCAACGATGGCAGTTTCTGTATCGGCTCAGACTGTTACAGAGAGCAAGACTTTCGACAATTGGTATTTGGGTATTAATGGAGGTGCTGTAACGAAGACCACCGGTCATGCCTGGATGAAGGGTATGGATCCTAATGCAGGTATCCGTGTAGGCCGTTATTTCACTCCTGTATTCGGACTGGCTGCTGAAAGTAATGCGTATTTTTCCAACAAGCCTTATGCTTCTGCAAAGACAGGCGTCCGTTTCTTGAATACCAGTTTGCTGGCAACAATCAATTTCAGTAATTGGTTTGGCGGTTATAAGGGCGCTCCCCGGTTCTTTGAGGTGAGTGGTGTCTATGGCTTCGGCTGGGGTCATTCCTTTGGTAACGCTCAGGTTTATACCAGAGGTGCTAACAAGGCAAATGATTTCAACTTCGTTGCTGATCATGGAATCAACAGCCACCTGGATAACATCAGCTCTAAACTGGGTCTTGACTTCCAGTTTAACCTCGGTCAGGCTAAAGCTTGGCAGATTTATGTTGAGCCGGCTATTATCTATGCTTTGAACGGTGATGGTTATGATGGCGCTGCTTATAATGTAAATCGTTCTTTCGTTCAACTGAACGCAGGTTTGATCTACAAGTTTAAGAACTCTAACGGTACTCATAACTTCGCTATCGCACAACTTCGTGATCAGTCAGAGATCGATGGTCTGAATTCACAGATCAACAATCTTCGCAGCAGCTTGAACGACAAGGACAACCAGTTGTCTGCTAAGGACAAGCAAATCGAAGATCTGCAAAATGCTCTGAATGCTCGTCCAAAGTATGAGAAACCAGCTACTGCTACTAATCTGCAGCCGACCGTTCTTTTCCGTCAAGGCAAGAGTATCATTGATCCTGCACAGTATGCTCCGATCGAGTTGATCTCTAAGTACATGAAGGATAATAAGGATGCCAATGTTGAGATCAAGGGTTATGCTTCTCCTGAAGGCAGCAAGGAATTCAACCAGAAACTTTCTGAGCTCCGTGCTGAAGCTGTCAAGAAAGCGCTTGTTAAAAAATATCATATTGCAGCCAGCCGTCTGACTACAAAGGGTATGGGCGAAACAGACAAACTCTTCAAGCAGATTGAGTTCAACCGTGTTGCTACTTTCAATGATAACAATGCAGCAGAATAAAGATTAACCGTCAGGTTAGTCTGATAAGGGAGTCCCGATATTCATCATGAATATCGGGACTTTTTTGTTTTAGGCATTTCGCATTTTCCCTTTCCCTGCTTTTATACTGTCGTTTCTTTCTGATTGTTTTGCCTGGCCCTGGGGAAAAAGGGGAGTGACTGAGGATTGTAAATTTATACTACAATAATTTAATTTGTTACTTTTCCGTGTATTTCTCTTTCGGATTTGATTTATTTTTAAATTTATTTATTGTAATAGTTGGCTATTATTCAAAAACTCCTTATCTTTGCAAGAGAATTATTGTAAGATACAGGAGATTATGAAACATCAGTTAAGGAGTGCTGTCTGTACTGAAGGCAGAAGAATGGCAGGAGCGAGAGCGCTCTGGGTAGCCGCAGGTATGAAACCAGAGCAGTTTGGTAAACCTATTATTGCTATTGTGAATAGTTTCACACAGTTTGTGCCTGGTCACACCCATCTGCATGAAATCGGTCAGTTAGTCAAGAAAGAAATAGAGTCGCTGGGATGCTATGCCGCAGAATTTGATACGATTGCCATTGACGATGGTATCGCCATGGGGCATGACGGTATGCTCTATTCATTACCCTCACGGGATCTGATTGCTGATTCAGTGGAATATATGGTGAACGCACATAAGGCAGATGCCATGATCTGTATTTCCAATTGCGACAAGGTTACTCCAGGAATGCTGATGGCAGCCATGCGATTGAATATTCCTACAATATTCTGTTCCGGAGGACCCATGGAAGCAGGACGCTGGAAGGGAGAAAATTCGGATCTGATCACGGCCATGATCGGAGGGGGTGATCCTTCATGCAGCGATAAGGATCTGGCCAAGATCGAACAGACCTGTTGCCCGGGCTGCGGATGCTGCTCAGGGATGTTCACAGCCAACTCGATGAACTCTCTCACGGAGGCTATCGGACTCGCTCTTCCCGGGAATGGGACGGTCCTTGCTACACATAAGAATCGTATCCGGTTGTTCAAGGATGCTGCCCGTCAAATTGTCAAGAATGCCTATTCTTATTATCGGGATGGCGACGATAGCGTGTTGCCGCGCAATATTGCTACACGTGATTCTTTTCTCAATGCCATGACCCTCGACATCGCCATGGGAGGCAGTACGAACACCGTTCTCCATTTGCTGGCTGTTGCCCAGGAAGGTGATGTCAATTTCAGGATGTCTGACATTGACCAGTTGAGCCGTAAGGTCCCCTGTATCTGTAAACTCGCTCCTAATACCCAGAAATATAGTGTCCAGGAATGTAACCGGGCAGGAGGAATCCTGGGTATTCTCAATGAGCTCGATAAAGGAGGGCTGATCAACGGGAAAGTAAAGCGGGTGGACGGAACAACTCTCGACAAAGAGATGAGACAGTATGATATTACCGGTAAAGAGATCGATCCTGATGCCAGCCGCATCTATCATAGTGCACCGGCACATCGGTTCTCTACGGTCATGGGCAGCCAGGATACTCAATGGGAAAGTCTTGATACGGACCGTGCCAATGGCTGTATCCGTGATCTGAAGCATGCTTATACTAAAGATGGCGGACTGGCAGTACTCTTTGGCAATATTGCCCAGAATGGCTGTGTCGTGAAGACTGCCGGGGTGGCTCCTGAACTGTGGCATTTTGAAGGCCCTGCCGTATGCTTTGACAGTCAGGAAGATGCTTGTGCGGGAATCCTGGGTGGAAAAGTTAAAGCTGGTGACTGTGTCGTGATTACCCATGAGGGGCCAAAGGGTGGCCCGGGAATGCAGGAAATGCTTTATCCTACCTCTTATATCAAGAGTCGTCATCTGGGGAAAGAATGTGCGTTGATTACCGACGGGCGTTTTTCCGGGGGGACGTCAGGGTTGAGCATCGGGCACATCTCTCCTGAGGCTGCTTCCGGAGGGAATATTGGAAAACTTAAGGATGGCGACCTCATCGTCATTGATATTCCCGGAAGGAGCATTAATGTAAAGTTGACGGAGGAGGAATTGAATGCTCGTCCTCAGCAACCGTTAAAGCGCCATCGCATTGTATCCAAAGCACTGAAAGCTTATGCCCAGAGTGTTGCCTCCGCTGATAAGGGAGGTGTCAGGGTGATAGAGTGAAGGATCGTTTATGCTTGATATACTGATCGGTAGGAGCGTATCATGAAGTAAATATACAATAGGTGAATCATGCAGAAGTGTTTGATATTTGTTTAAGTAGAGAGAAAGAGATTGATTATGGGAAAAGAGACTATTACTGGTTCAGAGGCATTGATGCGCTCTCTTCGTCTTGAAGGAGTAGAAACTATCTTTGGCTATCCTGGAGGAAATATTATGCCGGTTTATGATTCCGTGTATACTTATACAAGAGGAGAGGAAAAATGTTTTAATCATATTCTGGTCCGTCATGAACAGGCTGCAGCTCATGCTGCTGAAGGGTTTGCACGTGTGAGCGGAAAGGTTGGGGTATGTCTGGTGACCAGTGGCCCTGGAGCTACAAATACGCTTACAGGGATTGCTGATGCGATGATGGATTCTACTCCGATTGTTGTGATTGCCGGTCAGGTAGGTATCGGAGTTCTAGGTACGGATGCCTTTCAGGAGGTCGATCTTGTGGGGGTCGCCCAGCCGATCACCAAGTGGGCTTATCAGATCCGCCGTGCTGAAGATGTGGCATGGGCCGTCAGCCGGGCTTTCTATATAGCCCGTTCCGGCCGTCCTGGACCTGTGGTCCTGGATTTTCCGAAAAATGCTCAGACCGGCCAATGTGAATGGAAACCGGTGGAGGTGGAGAGTGTCCGTTCCTATCGCCCTTATCCCCGATTGAATGAGGAGGATGTCCGTAAGGCTGCGGAGCTGATTGACCATGCTGAGAAACCTTTTGCATTGGTCGGCCACGGGGTCGAACTTGCCGGTGCACAGAAGGAGTTGGTCGATTTTCTGGAGAAGGCTGACATCCCTGCAGGAAGGACCTTGCTCGGCCTGTCGGCATTACCGAGTGACCATCCGCTGGATATGGGCATGCTCGGTATGCATGGTAATTATGCTACAAATATGAAAACGCAGGAGTGTGATGTCCTCATCGCCATCGGGATGCGCTTCAGTGACCGGGATACCGGGACGCCTTCTTCTTATGCCAGACAGGCGAAGATTATCCATCTGGATATAGACAAGTCTGAAATCAACAAGAATATTCCGGTTGATGTTCCGGTCATCGGAGACTGTAAGGAGTCGCTCCCTGCTCTCACAAAACTGCTGCATAAGCGGAGTCATGCCGCCTGGCGTGAATCTTTCCACAAATATGCCGTGGAGGAGCGGGAAAAGGTCATCGAACCTGATATTCATCCGAAGGATGGACCATTGCTCATGGGGGAAGTGGTCAATGTGGTAGCCGAGCAGACGAATGGTGAAGCTGTCCTGGTAAATGATGTCGGCCAGAACCAGATGATCTCCAGCCGTTATTTCAAATACAAGCGCTCGCGGTCCATCGTGACCAGTGGTGGTTTCGGAACCATGGGCTTCGGACTGCCTGCTGCGGTGGGAGCTGCCTTCGGCGCACCTGACCGTACTGTCTGTTGCTTCATGGGTGACGGCGGCCTCCAGATGAGCATCCAGGAGTTAGGTACGATCATGGAGCAGCAGGTGCCAGTGAAGATGATCCTGCTGAATAATAATTATCTGGGTAATGTCCGCCAGTGGCAGGATCTGATGTTCCACCATCGTCATTCTTTTACCAGAATGCTCAATCCGCATTATCAGGAAATTGCAGCAGGCTATGGTATCGCTTATGATGTGGTCATTGACCGGAAGGATCTTAAGGAAAAGGTGGGGAAGATGCTGTCGACGAAAGGCCCTTACCTGCTGGAGTGTGCCATTAAGGAGGAGGAGAACATCGTGCCGATGATTCTTCCCGGAACGAGCGTGGACCAGATGAAACTGATCCTGGATTGCTGAGGGAGCAGACTTTAACAGATGGAATAGAATCGGTAAGTTGGACTTTAAGAGCAGAGAAAATGGATAGTCATAAGAAATTATATACATTATTAGTTTATTCAGAGAACATTGCCGGTATCTTGAATCAGATTACGGCCGTTTTCACGCGCCGCCAGGTAAATATCGAAAGTTTGAATGTTTCTGCCAGCAGTGTCAGGAACATTCATAAATATACTATTACGGCGTGGAGTGATGAAGAACAGATCAGTAAGATTACAAAGGCCATAGAGAAGATCATTGATGTCTTGAAGGCAGACTATTATCTGGATGATGAACTCTTCATCCATGAGGTTGCCCTTTATAAGATTTCTTCTTCCGTATTGCTCGATAATCCTGAAGTGTCCCGGACAATCCGCCGTCATGATGCACGGATGATGGAGGTGAACCCTACTTACAGCACCGTCCTTCTGGCCGGACTGACGGAAGAGATCACTGATCTGTTCCATGCGTTGGATGGTTTTGGCTGTCTCTTACAGTATACCCGTAGTGGTAGGATCGCTGTCACACGGAGTTTCAAGGAACCTATTTCAGATTATCTTAAGGATTGCGGGAAGGAAGGAGAGGATACGTATGGTGAATAATCAGGCTGGAGAATATAATTTTATCGCTGAGGAATTCCATAGTGATTTTACGCATCATCTTTTCTGGGGTGAACTGGGGCAGGAGCTGCTCAATTCTTCCGATTATCATAGCAGTGAGCACGGCTTTGGAATGGACTTCATGAATAGCATCCACCGTACGTGGGTGCTGAGTCGTCTGGTGATCGAGATGCAGGATATGCCGATGGTGAATCAGAAATATACCGTGGTGACATGGGTGGAAAGCGTCCTGCGCTCATTTTCGTGCAGGAATTTTGCCATTATCGACACGCTGTCTCACAAGGTGTATGGCTATGCCAGAAGTATTTGGGCTGTCATTGATACCCGGACAAGGGAGCCTGTAGATCTCAAAACGATTCATGAGGATGATATTTTACAGTATATCAATAAGGATAAGGTGTGCCCGATAGCTAAACCTTCCAGGGTGCAGGTAAAGGATGATACCGTTAAGGTACGTACGGTCAATACCTATTATAGCGATGTGGATGTCAACGGTCATATTAACAGTATTCGCTATATTGATCATATCCTGGATCTTTTCGATCTGGACTATTATCGCCGGAATACGCTGAAACGCTTTGAGATCGCATACGTGGCGGAAAGCCATCAGGGGGACCAACTGAATATCTACCGGAAAGATGAGGGTGAGGGTATCTATTCTTTTAAAGTCACGAAAACGGAGCCGATGTCTTCTAAGGAAATCGAGGTTGTAAGAAGCAAGGCTACTTTTATAAAAAAGTGATACAAAATTTTGCCATTTCATTTTAAATCATTACCTTTGCAGTCAATAAAGGAAATGTTAATGAGTTTGAGGGAAGGAGATGTATCTCTCTTCCTGAATGTCGGACTTGATAGATAAGAGAGATTTAATTTTATAGAGATTTAATCGTTCAACAGCGGTCTGTGTTGGCCGCATAAAAAAAATTAGCAATATGGCACAAATCAATTTCGGTGGCGTTGTAGAGACAGTGGTCACCAACAAGGAATTTTCATTGGAAAAAGCACGTGAAGTTTTAAAGAATGAAACGATTGCAGTCATTGGCTACGGCATTCAAGGTCCTGGTCAGTCTTGTAATTTGCGTGACAATGGTTTCAATGTCATTGTTGGTCAGCGTCCTGGTCGTTCTTATGAGAAAGCCAAAGCCGATGGTTGGGTTCCGGGAAAGACGTTATTTTCAATTGATGAGGCAGCAAAGAAGGGTACTATCCTCTGCATGCTCCTCTCTGATGCTGGTCAGATCGCACAATGGCCTGACATTAAGAAAAACCTGACAAAGGGTAAGGCGCTTTACTATTCTCATGGTTTTGCAATCAACTGGCAGGACCGCACGGGCGTAGTTCCTCCCAAGGACGTTGATGTCATTATGGTTGCTCCTAAAGGTTCCGGTACGTCTCTGCGTACAATGTTCCAGGAAGGTCGTGGCCTGAACTGTTCATACGCTGTGGAGCAGGATGCTACCGGTAAGGCTGAAGACAGGGTTCTGGCTATGGGTATTGGCATCGGTTCCGGCTATCTGTTCAAGACTACTTTCCAGCGTGAGGCTACTTCTGACCTTACGGGTGAGCGGGGTGCTTTGATGGGAGCTATAGAGGGACTTCTTGAAGCTCAGTACAATGTGCTTCGTGAGCATGGACATTCTCCTTCGGAGGCTTTCAATGAGACCGTCGAGGAGTTGACACAGAGCCTTGGCCCGTTGTTTGGCGCTAAAGGTATGGATTGGATGTATGCTAACTGTTCTACCACAGCACAGCGTGGCGCTCTTGATTGGGCTCCCCGTTTCCGTGATGCCATCCATCCAGTAATGGAGTGGCTGTACCTCTCTGTAAAGAGTGGCGTAGAAGCTCAGATTTCTATTGACAGTAATTCTCAGCCTGATTATCGTGAAAAGTTGAACAAGGAATTGAAGGCTATGCACGATATGGAGATGTGGCGTACGGGCGAAACGGTACGTAAGCTCCGTCCTGAGAATGGTGACAAATAATCTTGTATTTGAGATAAACTTATTTTTTCTCGTACATCATGTTGTGGAGGATTGAGTCCGTGAGGACTCAATCCTCCTTTTTTGTTCTCATCGTATGGACTATAGGGCAGATGATCCTATTCCTTCATCAGGTGCTTAAAAAAATTGTCAAGGTCTTTGTCCAGGCCCGGCATCACGTCTCCTCCGATGATAACGGTATCGTCATCTGCCACGTACAGCTCTGCCACGTTCTCTTTATCCTCATTCTCAAGGACAAAACTGTAGGGCTTCATGATACTCAGATGGTCTACGACACAGGCATGTTTCTTAAGTTCGGAACGGAGCAGCTCTGCGACTTTTTCATAGAAGTCTTCATCATTGTTGTCTATCCACTGTTCCACTACACAGCGTGTGATCTCATTCTCATCATCGTCGAAAGCCCGTAATTCCCCGCTTTCCTGATAGGCCCGTACATGAATGTCCGTTAACAGGACAGCCTCTTCCGTAGGAGGAAATTTCTGAGCTATTTTGTTGATAAAACGTTCAACTTGCAGAATAGTTTGTTCCGTTGCTTTCATAATGATTGGCTTTGATAAATTCATACAAAGATAAGAGATTTCCTTGAAAAGGACAACGCTCATAAGGTTTTTTTTACAAAAAAAAACTTTTTCTTGTTTCTTTGTGAGATTTATGTTACCTTTGCACTATTACTATTAGGTTTGCAAATTACTTAAACAGTCAACATTAGAATAATGACCGGGAAAATCACTCATACGGGAATAATAGATTCCATTGAGGGGAATCGTATACATGTGCGTATTCTGCAGGCTTCTGCTTGTGGGGCATGCCGGATTGCGGGTCATTGTAATGCCTCTGATGTCCGTGAGAAATACATTGATGTGTGGGATCCTCATGCTTCTGGACACCGTGATGGGGAGCAGGTGGTGATCAGCACGGACGGACAGACGGCAAAGCGGGCTACTGTAATCGCTTATGTCATCCCTCTGTTCCTCATGGTGGTAACCTTGATCCTGGTATTGAAGTTGTCCCATAGTGAGGGGGCTGCGGCACTGGCGGGGGTGGGCATCCTGATTCCCTACTATCTGGTGCTCTTTCTTCTAAGAAGGAAGATTTCATCTGAGGTGCGGTTCCAACTTGAAAAGGGTCACTGAAACAAATCTGAAAATATAACTGAAGATACTATGAACATGATTTTAAGTGCTGTTCTGGTCCTGGGAGCCATTGCCTTGATCGCTGCGGTGATCTTGTATTTCGTTTCCAGAAAGTTTACCGTGCAGGAGGATCCTCGGACGGAACAGGTCACAGACTTGCTGCCGGGAGCCAACTGTGGTAACTGTGGTCAGACCAGTTGTGCGGCAATGGCGAAAGCTCTTGTCAATGGAGCCGGGAAAGGTTCAATAAGCGGACTTTATTGCCCTGTCGGGGGTGAGCGGGTGATGACTCGGATAGCGGATCTTCTGGGGATGACCGTGTCGGCTAAAGATCCTATGGTAGCCGTTGTCAGATGTAACGGTACTTGTGAACACCGGCCCCAGGTGGCTGTCTATGATGGTCTGCGTACGTGTGCTGCCATGGATGCCTGCGGCCGCGGGGAGACGGGGTGCAGCTATGGCTGTCTGGGTTGTGGGGATTGTGTCGCCGCCTGTTCGTTTGACGCGATCCATATCAATCGTGAGACCGGCCTGCCTGAGGTTGACGAAGACCGCTGTACAAGTTGTGGGGCGTGCGTGAAAGCGTGTCCGAGAAATATCATTGAACTTCGCAAGAAGGGGCCTAAGGGCCGCCGTATCTATGTGCAGTGTGTCAACAAGGATCCGGGCAGACTGGCCAGGGCGGTGTGCTCGGTGGCTTGCATCGGCTGCGGCAAATGCCAGAAGGTCTGTCCTTTTGATGCGATCACTATTATAGATCATTTGAGTTATATCGACTTTGACCGGTGCCGGCTCTGTACAAAATGCGTGGAGGTATGTCCTACCGGTGCGATCGTCAAGGTTAATTTTCCGATACCTCGCCAGCATGCGAATACAGAAAAGGTGTCCATGTCAAAACAGTCAGAAAACCGGGAGGATGCAAAAGCATGAAATTATATACTTTTAAAATTGGGGGTGTTTACCCTGATGAAAACAAACTTACGGCAGAGTGCCCCGTGAAGAGGGCTGCATTGCCCCAGAGGGCTGTTTTCCCTCTGAACCAGCATATCGGCGCGTTGGCCCGGCCTGTGGTACGGAAGGGCGACAAGGTCAAGGTGGGAACCCTCCTCGCTGAAGCCGGCGGCTTCGTCAGTGCTCCGGTCTATAGCTCTGTCTCGGGAACAGTCATAGATATCGCCAAGGCTATCGATGCTACCGGGTATCTGCAGCCGGCTGTCATGGTGCAGACGGAAGGGGATGAGTGGGAGCCTGGCATTGACCGTAGTGACCGGTTGGAGAAACTTGAGGATCATCCGGAACTCACTCCTGAGATCATCATGGGCCGGATTCAGAAGGCAGGGGTGACCGGGATGGGGGGCGCCAGTTTCCCTACGATGGTCAAGTTGAATCCTCCCGCCGGCACAAAGGCTGAATGTATCATCCTCAACGGGGTGGAATGTGAACCTTATATTACTTCTGATTACCGTCTGATGATGGAATATCCGGATGAACTGCTTGTAGGACTTGATCTGCTGATGAAGGCCGCGATGGTGCAGAAAGGATACATTGGCATCGAAGAGAATAAACCTGAAGCGATCCGGCTGCTGGAGGAAAAGACGGCCGGTGATCCCCGTATCAAGGTCGTTCCTCTCACCAGGAAATATCCGCAGGGGGGAGAAAAGCAACTCGTCGATGCTGTGCTTCACCGTCAGATTCCTGCTCCTCCCGCCCTTCCTGTACATGTAGGAGCGATCGTCCAGAATGTCGGTACAGCCATGGCGGTCTATCAGGCGGTGATGAAAAACAAGCCGCTCATAGAGCGTCTGACGACGGTTACGGGAAAGGGCATCGCTCATCCCTGTAATTTCCAGGTCAGACTGGGAACCTCGTTCCGCCAGTTGATTGAGGCTTGCGGAGGTTTGCCTGAGGGAGACAACAAGGTCCTGGCGGGCGGCCCGATGATGGGGAAATCGGTCGTCTCCCTTGATGTCCCCATCTGCAAGGGTACGAATGCCATTACCGTCCTCAGTGGTGAGGATGCTCACAGGAAGGACCCCCAGCCCTGCATCCGTTGCGGAAAATGTGTGTCGGTATGTCCGATGGGACTGGAGCCTTATCTCCTGGCTACCCTTTCTGCATTGAAGCATTATGACCGTCTGGAAGGCGAAGAGATAACGAGTTGCATATCCTGTGGCTCGTGCCAGTATACGTGTCCGTCTCACCGTCCTCTTCTGGACTATATCTCACAAGGCAAGAAAGTGGTCATGGGATATATCAAGGCACGTACTGCCCGGCCCTCTAAAAAGGTTGAAGCAGCACCCGGGACCACCGGTTCATCATCCGTTATTTCTTAGTATTTTATCATCAAATGGGAAAATTAATCGTATCGCTTTCGCCTCATGCTCATGGCAGTGACAGTGTAGAGAGGAATATGTATGGGGTGGTCATCGCACTGATCCCTGCCATCATCGTGTCACTGGTTTATTTTGGGGTGGGCTCTGCAGTCGTCTTGTCAACGAGCGTGGCCTCCTGTGTATTCTTCGAGTGGGCAATTTCTAAATATATCCTGAAGACAAAACCTTCTCTCTCTGATGGTTCTGCCATCGTGACTGGACTGTTGCTGGCCATGAACCTGCCCAGCAATCTGCCGTTGTGGATTATTCTGATCGGTTCACTCGTTGCCATAGGTATTGGAAAAATGACTTTCGGAGGACTTGGCAACAATCCTTTTAATCCGGCATTGGTGGGCCGTTGTTTCCTCCTGGTGAGTTTTCCGGCGCAGATGACCTCCTGGCCCGTGGCCGGCCAGTTGACTTCATATCTTGATGCCAAGACCGGCGCTACGCCGCTCGCCCTCATGAAGCATGCCATCAGGGCGGGAGATCCGTCGATCCTCCGACAGCTGCCTTCAGCTGCCCAGATGCTGCTTGGGACCAATCCGAACCTCGGCCTGGGATCCATCGGTGAGGTCTGTGCGGCGGCGTTGCTCCTCGGGCTGGCTTATATGCTTTGGAAGAAAGTCATTACCTGGCATATCCCCGTATCCATCATCGCCACAGTCTTTGTCTTTTCAGGACTGCTCCATCTGGCCAATCCTGTCTATGCAGACCCGTTGTCCGAGATCCTGAGTGGTGGCTTAATGCTTGGGGCCATCTTTATGGCGACCGATTATGTCACCTCTCCCATGACACACAGGGGACAGGTCATTTACGGCATTGCTATCGGCTTTCTCACCGTGGTCATCCGTGACTGGGGGAGTTATCCGGAAGGTATGTCCTTCGCGATCCTCATCATGAACGCGTTTACTCCGCTCATCAACCACTATATCAAACCCAGACGCTTTGGGGAGGAATTGGTTAAGTGACCTTACAAGAAAAGAAGGAACGAATATGAAAAAGATAAAGTCATCATTAAAGAACATGGTGCTGGTCCTGGTGGGGGTCTGTATTGTCATCGGCTGCCTGCTGGCCTTTGCCAATCAGATCACAAAAGGTCCTGTCGCCCGGAAATCACAGAAACTCCTCCAGGCGGGGATCATGACGGTAATGGGGGGAAACTGCCAGGTGGCTTCCACAGATACGGTCCGGCAGAACATGGAGGGCAAGGAGTTGTCTTTTGTCATCCATAATACGACACGGAACGGGGAACCATACGGAGCAGCCGTGGAGGCTCAGTCTAATAGTTTCGGAGGTCCTTTGAAGGTCCTGGTCGGCTTTGATACGAAAGGAAAGATCCTGGGGTATACCGTCCTGAAAACTTCAGACACTCCCGGACTGGGAGCAAAGGCCGGACAATGGTTCCAGAAGGGAGCGAAGGGAGATATTATCGGTAAGACCCCTGGAAGCAGCGGACTGTCGGTGAGCAAGGATGGCGGGACGGTGGATGCGATCACGGCTTCTACCATCACCAGCCGGGCTTTTCTGAAGGCGGTCAACGAGGCCTATGAGGCTTATCTGAGCCGAAACTGTGATGCGCATACGGGATCTTCACCTAAAAACAAGAAGGTCATGGATGAGAAGAAAGAAAGGGGAGCGGAAAATGTGCAACGGACAAGAAAGGAGAAATATGAGTAACTTGAAGATATTTTTAAATGGGCTCATCAAGGAAAACCCGACTTTTGTCCTTTTCCTGGGAATGTGCCCTACACTGGCGACGACGACGAGTGCCATTAATGGCCTTTCCATGGGACTGTGTACGATGGCGGTCCTTGTCTGTACTAATTTCGTCATATCCTGCATCAAGGATATTACTCCTGACCAGGTGCATATCCCTGTATTCATCGTGGTCATCGCAGCTTTTGTGTCTATTCTCCAGATGTTCATGTCTGCCTATGCTCCGGAAGCCATCAATAAAGCTCTTGGAATCTATATTCCTTTGATCGTAGTCAACTGTATCATCCTGGGACGTGCAGAGAGTTTTGCCTGCAAGCATACTCCGGTCGCCAGTATTTTTGACGGACTAGGCATCGGTCTGGGATTTACTTTGGCACTGACCATCCTCGGATGTATCCGTGAATTTTTCGGCGCAGGCTCTCTGTTCGGCATTCATCTCCTTCCGGACGTCACGAACATCATCCTTTTCGTGCTCCCTCCCGGCGCTTTCCTCTCATTGGGCTATCTGGTAGCAGTGATTAACAGAGTAAGGTCTCGTAAGGGCTGAAACGATAAAAACGAACAATCATGGAATATTTATTGATATTCATTTCCGCGATATTTGTCAATAATATCGTCCTGTCGCAGTTTCTGGGTATCTGCCCTTTTCTGGGCGTTTCCCAGAAAATAGATACGGCAATCGGCATGGGCGCCGCCCTTGCCTTTGTGCTGACACTGAGTACGATCATTACGTGGCTGCTCCAGACTTATGTCCTGAATCCGATGGGACTGCAGTATCTCCAGACACTGGCTTTCATCCTCGTGATCGCAGCATTGGTGCAGATGGTTGAGATCATCCTCAAGAAAGTCAGCCCGTCCCTCTACCAGGCTTTGGGAATCTATTTGCCTTTGATTACGACCAACTGCTGTGTCCTGGGGGTAGCCATCCTCGTGATCCAGAAAGACTATAATCTGCTGGAGAGTGTCGTCTATGCCTTTTCTACGGCACTGGGCTTCGCCTTGGCGCTCATCGTCTTCGCGGGTATCCGGGAACAACTGTCACTGGTGAAAATCCCGAAGGGGATGAGGGGCATGAGTATTGTCCTGGTGACTGCCGGATTACTGGCTTTATCCTTTATGGGATTCAGCGGGTTGGAAGGCGGACTGCGTGTCCTGTTTGGGCTGAACTGATTTTTTTGTAGTTTTTTGGTCAAAGTACTTCAGAGATTAAATAATTTGTGTATCTTTGTCCTATTAACTAATGCTATTAATTTAAAGAGATGAAACAGACAATTTTAGTAACGGGTGGTACAGGTTTTATCGGATCGCATACGACCGTAGAATTACAGAAAGCTGGTTATCAGGTAGTTATTGTGGATGATCTTTCCAATTCTAAGTTGGAAGTACTTGATGGTATCGAGAAAATCACGGGTGTCCGTCCGGCCTTCGAGCAGGTGGACCTTCGGGATAAGGAGGCTACGGAGGGTGTTTTTAAAAAATATCCGGCCATTGAAGGTATTATCCACTTCGCTGCCTCGAAAGCAGTAGGTGAGAGCGTACAGAAACCTTTGTTGTACTATCGTAATAATATTGTTTCTCTTCTCAATATCCTGGACCTGATGCCGAAGTACCAGGTCAAGGGGATCATTTTCTCTTCCAGTTGTACCGTTTATGGCCAGCCCAAAGCTGAGAATCTTCCCGTTACGGAGGATGCTCCTCATCAGAAGGCCACCTCACCTTATGGGAATACGAAGGAGATCAATGAGCAGATCATTTATGATGATATTCACAGTGGCGCGCCCATCAAGAGCATTGTCCTGCGGTATTTCAATCCTATCGGCGCTCATCCTTCTGCCTTGATCGGCGAGCTCCCTAATGGTGTTCCGGCTAACCTGATCCCCTATGTGACACAGACGGCCATGGGCATACGGAAGCAGTTGACAATCTTCGGTAATGACTACAAGACTCCTGACGGGACCTGCATCCGTGATTATATCTATGTCGTAGACCTGGCCAAGGCTCATGTGGCTGCCATGGCCCGTGTACTGGATAAGGATACGGCACCGATAGAGTATTTTAATATCGGTACGGGCAAAGGGGTTTCTACATTGGAAATCGTAAAGGCTTTCGAGAAGGCTACGGGGGTGAAACTGAATTGGAAATTTGGCCCTCGTCGTGAAGGTGACATTGAGGCAATATGGGGAGACTGTACAAAAGCCAATCGTGTCCTGGGATGGAAGGCGGAGACTCCGCTGGAGGATGTGATGGCGAGTGCCTGGAAATGGCAGAAGAAACTGCGTGAAGACGGAATCATGTGATTCCTGTCAGGTAGGGAAGAGCATTTCCTGAAAATAAAAATACTCTGTAAGCAGAATCATTATCTTGTTTACAGAGTATTTTTTTTAGAGAGCGAAATAGGTAGGAATTAACCCGTTGGCGAAATCAGACATGAAGAAGAAAACACATTAAGGAGTTGTACATAATCGTCTTCATAAAAAATAATAATAATAACCCATTATGACCAAAACGCACCATTTCGGTACCTCATTATGAACCATTTCGGTAAGTGTTGACTCAGACTGACTAAATTCATTCCGCCAACAGGTAGAAATTAATATTTTGACCAGTCCAACTGTCGGATCAGTTTCAGGACCTTTACCCAGTCACAGTTGAGTGCGAACTGTATGGGATAGTCATCACGGTTGTAATAGGAGTTATTCAACTCTTCATCTTCTTCCTGGAAGAGAGGATTTTCCTCAGTTGCCTGCTTGAAGATTTCCTTCACTTTATCCTTGTTTCTCTTCTTGCATTCAGCTTCACGCTTCAGATACAAGTCACAGTAGATCTTCATGGCCAGGCTCTGCTCGTTGAGCATTTTGATCTTCTGGTTGAAGAAGTTCATGTCCTTGAATTTTGCCAGAATATCCGGTGTAACCTTACTTTTCATGTAGTTGAGTTCATCAACCTTAAAAACTGCAATTTTCCGGTCATTGAGGTCCTTAGTCGTATCATTTACGATTGCAGTAGAACTTTTCAGGAGATCGTTCATGACATCCTGAGCATTAACCGGTATGGCTAACAGGCAAGTTAAAGCTATGGCTAAAATCGTTTTTTTCATCATCTTATTTCTATATTTGTAATCTCTATTGTCTGGAGGGAATGTCCCTTTCATCCTGCCCGCATCAGGCCCGTTGCCGGTAGTTCCGAGCAGCAAGAAGAAGGGAGCTATTCCGCCATCCTTTCCTTGTTCTTGACGAGAAAATCCTTCCAACTTCTGTAATGGTGCGCTCCTGTCTCAGGTGTTTTCATCTGCAGGAAATGGCAGTAAGCCGCACCAAGAGCATCCGTGGCATCCATAAACTTAGGCATCTCGTCATTGCTGATGTTCAATAAGTGCTGGAGCATTCCCGCCACCTGCTCTTTGCTGGCCCTTCCCTGGCCCGTAATGGCCATCTTGATCTTTAAGGGAGCATATTCATGGATGGGTATTCCATAATGGATGGCGGCAGCGATGGCCACTCCCTGCGCACGCCCAAGTTTCAGCATGGATTGTACATTCTTCCCGAAGAAGGGAGCTTCAATGGCCATGACGTCCGGTTGGTATTCGTTGAGGATTCCGCTTACCCGCTCAAGTATCTTTCCTAACCGGATGTACGGGTCCCTTTCTTTTTTCATATCGATCACCCCCATCACTACCAGATGGGCATGATTGCCGGAACTGCTGAGAACACCATATCCCATGATATTTGTCCCCGGATCTATTCCCAGGATAGTCCTTACAGGTTTGGGGAGAGGATCATTTTCTTTGCAGATTTTATTTCCTCCGTTGTTCATCGATCCATGTACGGGTTATGGGATACTTCTTCCCCTATAGAGGTCTGGTCTCCATGTCCGGGAAGGACAATGGTATTGTCTGGCAACTGGGCCAACTTTCTCAAGCTCTGGATCATGAGAAACATGGATCCGCCCGGGAAGTCTGTCCTTCCTATGGAATGCTTGAAGAGGGTATCTCCGGTGAAAGCAACATGTTCCGCCTCGCAATAGAAGGTGACAGATCCCTTGGAATGCCCCGGCGTCTCGATAATTGAGAATTCGTGGCTCCCGAACCGGATTTTCTCATCCTGTTTGAAGTAATGGTCCACAGCCGGGAAATCATAGTCCAGTTTGACTTGATAGTACTTGGCCGCCTGAGTTTTCAGGGTCTCCATGAGATGGGCATCTCCCTCAGCAACTTCCGGTTTGAGTCCGAAAGTCTGGAATATCGTGTTGTTGCCGAAATTATGGTCAAGGTGCCCGTGGGTCACGATGAGATGTCTGGGGACCAACTTATGATCTTTGATATAGTTGACGACGGCCTGTCGCTCTTCTTCGTAATAAGCTCCGCAGTCAATGATGATACATTCTCCGGTTTCATCGCTGACAATGTAGCAATTCTCCTGAATCATATTACATTCGAATTTCTGTATGTTCATCATTTTTTCTTCTTTTCTGTTTAAACGTATTCGTATTTTAATCCCAGGGAATGCAGGCGGTTCATTTTTTCGCCTTCCCCTGGATGGGAAGATAGATGAGTTTTTTATCTTCCTTGAACCACTCCTCCTGGAAATCATCGCTGAGGAGAGTGACCTTTGCTTTCCCCTTGAAAGGCAGCAGTTCCTCGGTCAGGTCCCCGCCTTTCAGACAGAACAGTCCGTTGGGCATAGGATTGTTCTGATGTGAAGAGATATTCTTCCGGATGGTCCTGACCAGTTCAGGAAAAGGCATGACAGCCCTGCTGACGACAAAGTCATATTTCCCCTTTTCCTCTTCTCCCCGGAGGTGTTCTGTCTGCACATTCTTTAATCCTATAGCCTCGGCAACCGCCCTGACCACTTTGAGCTTTTTCCCGGTAGAATCAATCAACTTGAAAGAGCATTCCGGGAAGAGGATGGCGAGGGGAACACCGGGAAAACCTCCGCCCGTGCCTATATCGAGGATTTTAGTGCCTGCAGAGAACTGGATGGCCCGTGCGATGGACAGGGAGTGGAGCACATGGTGTTCATAGAGATTTCCGATGTCTTTGCGCGAGATGACATTGATCTTTGCATTCCAGTCGGAATACAAGGAATCAAGTTGCCGGATCTGCCAGATCTGGTTTTCGCTGAGTGTCGTGAAATAATGGAATATAAGATCGGCATTTGAATTCATCTTAACCAATGTTTAAGTTTGCTTTTTTTAATGGTCAGTCGGATTTCCCCTTCTGAGTGTGGGGCAATTTCGTCCTCACAATAGATGAAAGTGATCTCCTTGTCACCCACTATGAAATTATCCGGTGCATAGATTTTCCCGCTGGCGAAAAAATACCGTCTGGCAAGTTGCTGCCAGTTGTCTACTTTATATTTCTTGAGCAGGGCTTGCCGGATCACTTCCTCAATACCTTTCTGATAGCCCGGGACGAAAAGGTCGTTCAATGTAATAAGCTTGCCGGTTTTCGTATCAAAGTTTCTGACCAGCGTCTGGTCCAGGGGATGAATTCCCCCGCCATAATAGTGGATATTTGCAAAATAGTTGAGGGTATGGTCTGCGCGGCTCTCGACATGAGTGTGCAGGATGTAGACATTGTTGAGGGAGGTAGGGTGGGTGGGATCCTGCTTGTATATGGCGGCGTAATCTTTCATATAGCCACGTGAATAGGCATTGACGAAAGAATCTACGGCAGTCCTGACGGTCATCCTCTCACTGGACAGTGAGAGGTAATCCGGTGACAGGATACCTGAGCGCAGGAGGACAGGGTTGATCCTTTCTGCATTCTTTCCTTTTATATAAGTAAGATTAAGCTGGAGCTTCAGGCTCGGTGAACCGGTCTTGGGGGAGAGACGGACGATGGTGTCCACGCTCAGACTATCGAAGTGCATCCCGTCAAGCCCGACAATTTTCCTGTCCTTCCTGCTCCCGCAGGAAGTGATGGCCAGTACGGCCAGAGCCATTATCAGAATTTTTTTTTTCATAGCGACAAAGGTACTAATAAAATTTTGTAACTTTGCAAAACAAAACCATAAATAAGGTGAAAATGATTAAAGCTGCACTTTTCGATCTGGATGGCGTAGTCCTTGATACGGAACCTCAGTACAGTATCTTCTGGGGAAAGGAACTTCGCCACTATTTTCCGGATCGTCCGGGGTTGGAGGAAGACATTAAAGGGCAGACGCTCGTACAGATTTTCAGGAAGTTGTTCCCTGGTCAGGAAGGGATACAACAGGAGATAACACAGCGCCTCAACGCGTTTGAACAACAGATGAGGTATGATTATATTCCGGGTTTTCCGGCTTTTGCCGTTGACTTGCGGAGGCATCATGTCAAGACGGCATTGGTGACCAGCAGCAATAAAACCAAGATGCGGAATGCCTGTGCCCGGCGGCCTGAACTCCCTGGATATTTTGACTGTATACTTACTTCTGAAGATTTCGCGAAGAGCAAGCCTGACCCGGACTGTTACCTGAAGGGCGCACAACTCTTTCAGGTGAAACCTGCAGAGTGTGTAGGGTTTGAAGACAGCTTCAACGGACTGAAAGCTCTTCGGGCAGCAGGGGAAGGGACTGTCGGCCTGGCCACAACAAACTCAGAGGAGGCGATCAGGTCCTATTGTGATACGGTCATAAAAGATTTTAAGGGTCAGACTTATTCAAAAATATGCAGGGACTTTCCGCCTTTTCAGGAATAAGTTGTATTTTTGCTTTCAATTAGAATCAGATAAGCGGGGGATCGGCGATCCTTCCCCCCCTTTAGAAAGAATATTATGGGATTAATAACAGACAAAAAGAAGATCACTGTAAAAACATTTATTGAAATGAAACAGCATAGGGAGAAGATCACTAT
Source organism: Segatella asaccharophila (assembly GCF_054687055.1). Lineage (NCBI taxonomy): Bacteria > Pseudomonadati > Bacteroidota > Bacteroidia > Bacteroidales > Prevotellaceae > Segatella > Segatella asaccharophila. The sequence goes on from NZ_BAACAN010000003.1 coordinate 64,618, forward strand.
GCTTACGTCTTATGATTTTACCACGGCTGGCATTCTTGATGAAGCAGGCATTGACGGGATTCTTATCGGAGATTCCGCTTCCAATGTCATGGCAGGGAATGCGAATACTCTGCCGATTACGGTGGAAGAAATGATCTATCATGCCCGTGCCGTGGCCCGTGCCTGCAAGCACTGTCTGGTGATCTGTGACATGCCTTTCGGCAGCTATCAAGTCAGTCGTGAGGAAGGTATTCGGAATGCCATCCGTATGGTCAAGTTGACGGGTGTCGATGCGGTGAAGATGGAAGGTGGAGCCGAGATCGCAGATACCGTGAAGGGGATCGTGGAGGCCGGTATTCCGGTGATGGGCCATTTGGGGCTGACGCCTCAGCATATCAATGAGTTTGGCGGGTACGGACTCCGTGCGAAGGAGGAGCATGAGGCACACCAACTCCTTTCTGATGCGAAGGCTCTGGAAAAGGCTGGCGTATTCGGGATTACGCTGGAGAAGATACCGGCACAACTGGCTGCCCGGGTGACCAAGGAGTTGCATGCTGTCACCATTGGTATCGGGGCCGGTAATGGCACTGATGGCCAGATCCTTGTCTATGCTGATGCCTTGGGAATGACACGTGGCTTCCAGCCGAAATTCCTCCGCCATTTCGCGGATGTGAGGACTTCCATGAAAGAAGGCATACAGGAATATATCAAGGATGTCAAGGATACCTCTTTCCCCAATGCTGATGAAAGTTATTGAGATGGTCTGGCCTTGAATTTTGTGCAGGACAAGAGTATGGACAGGAAAGTTTCATGAAGATGAAGCCCATGACGATTCCGGTGAGAGAACCCGGGGTGCGCCCGATACGTCAGAGAGGATGGTCGGACATGGCCCTGATCACATTGGCTATGATAATGGGCAGTGTAGGGCTGGGTATCTTCCTGCTTCCCCATCATATCACCATGGGAGGGATCGGCGGTATCTCCTCCATCCTGTATTGGGGATTCGGTCTTTCTCCGAGTGTCAGCTATCTGGTGCTGAATGTCTTGCTCCTGACGGTAGCCTTAAAGATCCTGGGGTGGCGTTTCTGCCTGAAAACCATTTATGCAGTGATCGTGTTCAGTGTGTGCCTCTTTGGTGTGCAGCATCTCATGCACGGTTATGTCCTGCTTCAGGGCCAGCCTTTCATGGATACGGTCATCGGGGCCTTTTTCATAGGAAGCAGTTCCGGTCTCAGCCTGTCCTGTAATGCGAGTACAGGCGGCTCTGACACGATTGCTGCGATGGTGAATAAATATTATGACGTCTCCTTGGGGCATGTCATATTCTGTTGTGATCTGGTCATTGTCACCTCAAGTTATCTGGTGCTTCGTGACTGGAATCAGGTTATTTATGGTTATGTCTTCCTTTTCATCACGGCCTTGTTTGTTGACCAGGTCGTCAATACCCGCCGTAAGTCGGTTCAGTTTATGATTATCACTGACCGGTATGAAGAATTGGGTGAGGCGATCAATGATGAGATTCCCAGAGGATGCACACTGATAGACGGGAAAGGGTTCTATTCCGGAAGGGAAGTGAAGATGCTCTTCGTCATTGCCAGGCAACGGGAATCGTCAAAAATATTCAGGCTCATTGATGATATTGACCCTCATGCTTTTGTCTCCCAGAGTGCAGTAGTAGGGGTGTATGGCCTGGGGTTTGAGCCATTCAAGACCCGCTTGAAATCTAAAACCCGCTTGAAATCTAAAAGAAATAGTAATAATAAAGTTTGAGTATATGAAATTGAGGCTTAGTGTAGTAATTATTCTGATTGCAGTAGCGCTGATCTCTCTGATTCATCCACCTTTTCTGCAAGACCAACTTCTGCAACATTTAGGAACGGTGGTGCTTTTGGTTCCTTTGATTATTGATATTCCAAAAGCAAAACTTCCGAAACTTGCCTTTCTAGGGGTAGCAATCTTTATCCTCCTCCATATTCTCGGAGCCCGGTATATCTATTCATACGTGCCTTATGAGAGTTGCTTCAAGTCCTGGTTCCATATAGATGTGAATGGTATTCTCCATACGACACGTAACGATTATGACCGGTTCGTGCATCTCAATTTTGGCATTCTTTTCTTCCCCTTCTTCTATGCTATGTCCTTAAAGTATGTCACCCAAAAACGGTTGGCTGCTCTTTTCTCTGCCTGGATGATGGTTCAGACAGGGAGCATGCTGTATGAACTTTTTGAAGGACTGGTTACCTGGGGCATGTCTCCTCAGGCTGCTGCTGACTATAACGGACAACAGGGAGACATGTGGGACTCTCAGAAGGATATGGCTATGGCACTTGTTGGGTCAACCTTCATGTATATCGTTTACCGGATTCGTTGGGCCTGCAGAAAGCGGAAGGAACGTGCCTCATGATCGAACCTGTTTTTACATTTAAATCCCGATATGAATGATTAAGTCCATTTTGATCCTGCGGTATCAATCGATGACAAACTTCTTCAGAGAACTGGGAATCATTATGTCCATCCTTGTCGTATCGTTGGTTGTTGGATCTGTGGTCCTGTTTACAAGACTCCCCGAGAACATCATGCCACTCCTTCTGGCCACAATACTTATAGGAATACACTTTACACGTGGCGATGTATCACTGTTGAGAGTCCTGTTTGGTAATCATTATCGCAAAGCCTTTCTGGTTGACTATTATGGTATTGCATTGATATTTATTGTAGAGACACTTTTGCTTGGACATTTCAAGGACTGTATAGGCTGTTGCCTGATACCATTTCTTGCCGCCTTCATTCCTTCCATTCATTTAGAGTGGAGGATTCCGACCAATCCGTTCTTCTCAAAAGGGAGTATACTCTACCAGAGTAGTTTCAGAATATTGATCTTTCTGTATCCGTTTTTCTTACTTGCTTCTTTGATGGGGGCTGTTTATAACAATGCCAATATCATCTATGTCTGCGTGTTGTTATTGGTATTTCTGTTAGGATGTCTGGTCTCTCAGACCGTTCAGCCTACCTATCTCTTTCATTACGACAGTATATCCCGGCTTATCGGATTGAATGCCAGGTTTACCTTCATCAACTCCTTCATTCTGCTGGTTCCGTTTGTCATCTTAAGTTTGATAGAGGGACAGGACTGGGCTAGCGTTCTTACCTGTCTCAAACTCCTGATAGGTGCAAACTTATTTCTGCTGCAAGTCTATTTCCTCAGGTTTATGTTGAACAATATATCCATCTTACAGGCATTTCTCATCTTTTTCTTCTTCGCAATATACGGTATGACGATGATATACGGTTATATGATTGCTGTCCAGATAGCCATTACCGCGATCATGGTTTATCAATTAATCAATCATCTTAATGGCATTCTTAAATTTTAGATAATGGAAATTTCTCATCTTACAAAAAGTTATGGAAAGTTAGAGGTTCTATCCGACATCAATATGGACTGCAAGCCGGGGCATATCTATGGCATAATGGGTGAGAATGGTGCCGGCAAGAGTACGCTCTTCCGATGTATAATGGGGCTTGAATCATTCAAAGGCGAAGTCAGGAAAGAAGATGTGTCCCAAATAGGCTATTTGCCTGACATCCCATATTATTATCCCTTGGTTACGGCAGGTGAATTCATAGAGTTCTGTCTTCGGGCAAGGCGGATGGCGATAGACAAGGATGAAATAGAAAAACTGAACCAAAGTTTTCGCCTGCCATTAGGTAAATATCCCAGTCAGTATTCGTTAGGAATGAAGAAGAGATTGATGCTGCTAGTGCTGATGCTCCAACATAATGATGTATATGTGATGGATGAGCCTTTCAACGGATTGGACCTGGCGGGTGGCATTATCCTGAAACGATGGATGATGAAGATGAAAGGAGAAGGGAAACTATTGATAGTATCCTCTCACATCATCGCTTCATTGGCAGATATATGCGATAAAATCTTTTATATTCATCAAGGTAAATTGGCTGATATTTTTGTTGGACGCAGTGTAAGTGAAATAGAGGATGCCATTTCAAAGAAATATCTGCATCTGTGAAATAAGATATTGAATAGAAGTGCAAGGATATTGCTTTTTCCTTTTATCATGATTTCGACGGTCTGATTCTTTTATTAAAAAGGTACACTTTATATTGAGTTTCTGGGCGATACCTTTTTTGATGATTTCTTGCCTGATTAGCAAAATATTCGTATCTTTACAACACTATTTGAAAAGGCAACTCAGAATAATGATTATAACATCTGTAAGAAGAAATTACCCGATTACTCTGATTTTTGCAGTCTTAACGGTTTTCCTGTGCAGTTGTGAAGAACCTGTTCATAAGAAACTTGTCGGAGTTGAATCCCTGCTTGATCAGGAACTGGCGGACTCTGCTGCGTTGAAGTTGGATATGATTCTGCCCTCCGATGTAAGCCGGGAAGATGACAAGGCTCTGTACGATTTGCTCCTGTATCGAATCAAGTACCTCACGGACAAGCCGATCAAGAATGATAGCCTTATTGATTTCAGCATCGGATACTTTAAAAATACCGGTGAAATGGAAAAACTTGCCGATTCCTATTATTATAAGGGAGCCGTCAATATCTTAAGACGGAACTATGAAGTTGCTATAGTTAATCTGAAACATGCCGAAGCCGAGGCTTCACATACCACCAATGATAAAATAAAACACAAAATTATGGAGAGTCTGTGGTATGTCAATAATATAAGTAACAACACGAAGATTTCACTGGTTTACGCCAAGAAAAACTTGAGGATATCACGTGATGACCATAATATAAATTGGATTACATACGCCCTGATAGACCTTTCTTCTTCGTATCATAATATAGGCGAACAAGATAGTAGTCTGCTATGCCTTCAGAAATGCCAGCCGCTGTTGAAATCAATTCCTCGGAGTGACCGTGCTTATTTTTATTCAAATTTAGGTATATTCTATATAAACAAAAATCCTTCGAAGGCGGAAAGTTGTTTTCAACGGGCTATAAAATTGAATCCGATATCCAGTGCCTGTCTTGGTCTTGCGGACATCTATTTTAAAAGACATCAACCGCAGAAAGGTAAAACTGTACTGACAGAGGCTTTGAGGTACAAAGACCCTCTTAATGAAAGAAATATCTTCCAACAACTTTCTGAGTACTATGCTGACTATAATAGCCCGACAAAAGCTTTAGCATACAAAGACAGTATCATAAATCTTCAGGATTCTATATTGAAAGAGGATCATCAGAAGAACATCACTAAAATACAAGCAGCCTTCGACCTCAGAATGCAACAGGCCAGACAAAGGCAGAATCTGATTTGTTTTCTGTTTATTCTTCTTGTGTTTATCCTGTTGACTATTATTGTCTATATCTATTTTAAGTTCAAGGATAAAAACTTGCAGGGTATTATCATGCAGAATCAATTGCTTATCAATGAATATCAGGAGAAGATCACCCAACTCCAGAAAACCGGTTCTCATGAAGAGGTTGAGAAACTTAAGAAGCAAATAGAGATCGTGAAGAAATCCCAGTCGCGGATTCTGTATGAAGGTAAAGAACTCTATGAGAAGATAGAGCGGGGAGAGACTGTTGTCAAATGGAGTAAGAGTGAATTTATTAAATACATAGCTTATTATAAATTGATGGATTTACCTTTCATCATGCACTTGAAATCGGACTATGATAGCTTATCTCCAAAGAATATTTTCTTTGCTGTCCTTTGTCATGAGGGGAAAACGGATTCAGAGATTCAGCACATTATGGGAATCAGTGCAGTTACGGTCAGGTCAGATAAATCAAGGATCAAGGCAAGGTTAAAGCAGAAGAAATGAGCTAAAATTGACCATATAGCCTGATAAAAATGTTGCATTTTGGACTATGATAGAAGGGTAGATTATAGCCTATTCCATTTATAATCAATGAATTAAGCTGTTTTTGATTTGCAACATTAAATTTAAAAAAAGTATCTGAAATTTTTCATTCATAGAATAAAAAATTAAGTTTGTGGTAGAAATAAAATATATAAGACCACAAAATAATGAAAAGTGAATGTATCTTATCAACAGTTGGCTTCCTGTTTTTTTTCGGTGTTAATACATTTGCCCAACCTTCAAATGTGAATGATTCTGACCAGCCGGATATAGGAGAAACGGGTCCAATCGTAAGAAGAATAATGAGTCAATTACGAACAAATCCTGCTGTTACGATGCAATATGATCAGGTATCCGGGCTTGCTACGTTGACATTTAATAAGAATTACAGTCAGATCCACATTATTATAACAGAAAACGGCTTACCAATAGAAAATCTTAGTATTAATTCTGTTCATGCCAACTATCAGGAACAATTTATTTTGGATCCAAAATCTGAATACCATATTATAATTTTAAGTGAGGAACAAATTATATCTGATATTGAACTGTAAAAGGAGGAGAGCCATAGAAATGTTTATCTTGGCCCCCTTTCTATTATACAAAATATTAATAATAACTCATGTATGATGTAGTGATTTGAAGCGAATGAAATTTTCATATAATGGAACTATCGTTGACTGGAATGCTTTAAATAATGTATATTCATATCAAGGTGAAATTGCGGCCGCAACATTACTCAGAGGGATTGCAGAATGGTGTGGTTCTATGTATTTCTATAAAGGTACTTTTACTTTTCCATCAAAGGCCTCTTCATTCTTAAAAGATATGGGATTTAACGATGTGAAGCGATTTAACTATACTTATAATAGAGTAACTTGCATGATAGATAATAGTTGCCCCGTAATTATTTATGCAGTTCCTGGCATAAAAATCTGGGATAGTCATGCTTGGATTATTGATGGCTATAAAATAAAAGTAAGACAGGAAATTACAAGACAATACAGAAATGGCTATTTAATCAGTACAAGTACAGTACCTGATACATGTCGAATGGTACATTGCGACTTTGGATGGGGTGGATACTGTAACGGATACTATGTTGATGGCGTTTTCAAACTTAATAGTAGTGATAACGATTACGATTACGATGAGATTAATACAGAAAGAAAAAATACAAAGTATAACCATCATGTGCGTATCATAACATACGCAAAACCGGTGTGATAAAGATAAAGATTATGAAAAGAAAAATATTATTTGCATTTTTATTTATTCCGTTCCTGTTTGCCTCTTGTGATACAGATGATAATTTCGGTTATCCTTCCAAAATAACATTTCAAAAAGAGGGTGGGACAATATTTTGTTCAGGAGCAAGTAAATGTATCTGTATAGACATCGATAACTACAACGGCAATGGTGCAGGTTCGGGAATAAGAGATACGGACTCAATAAGAGTTGCTTATAATTGGTTGACGGTAAAATGTAAAAGATATGATAAACAATTGAAGATGACAGCAGCTCCCAATCCCTCCAGAAAGAAACGTAAGCTTTATGTGTATCCCATGATTGTTGACACTCCTGCAGAGATTAAAGTTGAGCAATATTAGATGACTATTTCAATCTTATCGATGTGATAAAGGCATACGAGGATCTTATTCAAAATATGGAAATCTATGCTGAATCATAATAGGTGAGGGTTTCATCATCTATTCTGAATAGTCTGGTGGTGTTACTGACATTAATATAATAATAACTCATGTATGATGTAGTGATTTGAAGCGAATGAAACTTTCAGTGAACTCTCAACAGAATTCACTGGTAATACTCTCAAGTTGTCTATAATGGACAAAATACAGTACTTATACCACACACTATTCTGGAATCTATAGAAGTTTGTAGTTGCCGATGCAGATAATCCAGTTAGTGCTGTGGTAGAAGATAACCGGAAGTGCAATATGCTATATTTGTCTTTATTCATAGAATAAATAATTAAATTTGTAGTAGAAAAGTTAAGATACTGGTCTGATGGTTAACACGGACTTATATATGAGTCCTCTTATGTTGACAAGAACAAAATACAAATACTAGGTATTATACTATTAAAAACAAATATGATGATGATTGATGATTTTTTTTACAGATATGCTCATAGCCGTTAAACATTATCGGGTAAAACATGGATACGATAAACGATATATAGGAAAATATGCTTATGATACTGTGCAAGTAAATTCTTTTCTCCTAAGCTGCTGGCTGGGTGTCCCTTTTATCGTCTTGTATGTTAAGATAGCCGATAGTACCCACTACAAGGCAATCGCCCTGGTATGGGTATTCCTAACCTATATCTTAAGTAAGATATACACAGCCAAATTGAAGAAAAGAAATTACTATGAACATATAAACGATACCTTTTCACATTTGGATGATCTGCAAATGAAACGGATCTGCAAGCGTGGATGGATAAAATTCGTCAGTATCGTGCTTTTTCCCCTTATCATGATGTTGCTGGCTAAATTCTTTTGTTGAAAATGAATTATAAAAATAGAATTAATTTTAAAAATCTTATTTTCGCAGGCATGCTGCTTTTTACCTTAGCAGCATGCAGCAAAAACAGGGGAGACGAGCCGCTGATTAAAACCAAATGGGGGCAGGAGGATCCTTATAATTATTTTTTCCTGGCCAAAGACCCCTGTGGGAAAATACGGCGAGTTCCAACTGGATGCGGAGCTGTAGTCCTGGCACAGATTATGAATTATATGCAATATCCATCCCAGATCACCACCGATAATCGGAAAGTTGATATAGTATGGTCGAATTCTTTTAATGTCTATCATAGAGGTGTTCTGCCCCAGCGGGTACATTTCGTATCTGCACTAATACGGTATTCTGCTGATCTTCTACATACAGATTATACATTCAGTAGAGGTTTGTCGAATTTTAGGAGAATGTTTAGTGTAATGGAAAATGACTTGCATTTCTCTCCCTATCTTACTTATTTTGATTCTAGATGTTTTGAGGAGAAATCCGGGCATCTTCGTTTTGTGGAGATTGTCAGACAGGAAATCCAGGAGGGTCGGCCTGTAATCATTGCAGCATCAAATAAAAACGCTGGCAGGCACTTCTTCCTTTTAGATGGGATAAAAGGTGACTCCATTCACGTAAATTTTGGCTGGGGTGGTGAGAAAGACGGCTATTACGACTTCGATCATATACCGGTTTATAATTATCGGAAATCTATCATTGTTGGTGTAGCCGACAGTAATTATGTACCACATCAAACCATTGTCAAACTTTCTAAAAAGGGAACGCTAAGATACAGGTTGAAAGAAAACACCATTCCTTATGTTTATCACTTGAAAGTAGAAGGACCGGTGAATAATGAAGATATTGCCTATATCAGGTACATGGGTGGGCACAAAGGTAGCAACAATAAATTGACAGGTGTTTTAAGGTCCCTGGACTTAAGTAAGGCTCTGATTAATTCTTTACCTGCATTCGCTTTTGCCCATACAGGCCTGCAGTATGTAATATTACCTGAAAACATGAAAGGTAAATTGCATAGTGCTTTTAAAAGTTGTCCGATTTTAATGAGAGTTGATTACAGATAGACTTTCGGATCTGCAGCTATCTGAGCGTAAGCTGATTTCCCCCTAATAACTGAATGGCACTCACCAATGTCATATAATCGTCCTGCCTTCTTTCTTACAGATTTCGACCGCTTTCTTCTTCAATTTGAATTTCTGGATTTTTCCGCTCCCGGTCAAAGGCCATTCTCCGTCTTTGAGGAAGAAAATATATTTCGGCACCTTGTATCGGGCAATCTTGTCCTTACAGAAGTCTGTGATGTCAGAGGCCTGAAGGGTGGAACCCTTCTTCAGTTCAATGAAGGCACCTACAGACTCACCGTATTTCTCCGAGGGTACTCCGACAACCTGTATGATCTTGATTTCAGGAAGATGGTAAAGGAACTGTTCAATCTCATGGGGATAGATATTTTCACCTCCACGGATGATCATATCCTTGATGCGGCCGGAGATATGGAAGTAACCCTTTTCATCCTTAAATCCCAGGTCGCCGGTATGCAGGTTTCCTTCCTTGTCTAATATCTCTGCGGTGCTTTCCGGATCTTTATAATATCCGAGCATATTATTATAGCCACGGTTACATAATTCTCCTCCAACTCCTTCGGGGCACTCTTTGTCATCCTTGTCACGAACGGTGATGACAGAGTCTTCAAAGGCTTTGCCGACCGTGTTGCTGCGTATGTCGAAGGGATCATCCCATCGCGTGGCTGTCATCCCTGGTGAAGATTCCGTAAATCCGTATTCCGTGCAGACGATCATTCCCATTTCTTCCTCAACCCGTCTGATGAGGCTCGCCGGACAGATGCTCCCTGCCATTATTCCGGCATAAAGACTTGAAAGGTCGAATCGTTTGAACAGGGGATGGGAGAGGATTCCAAGGAACATGGTCGGCACTCCAAAAAGAGAGGTGCAACGCTCATGGGCAATGGAATACAAGACCAGCATAGGATCGAAGGTCTCACAGATGACCATCGTGCAATGATGGACCAGGCAGTTCATAATGCCCATGACCAGACCGAAGCAATGGAAGAAGGGAACACAAAGGCAGAGTTTGCTGTCAGGCGTGAAACGCAGATGGACGCCTGTGAGATAGCCGTTGTTGCAGATATTATAATGGCTCAGCATAGCTCCTTTCGGATACCCGGTAGTGCCACTGGTAAACTGGATGTTGGTCAGATCATGAGCGTTTACGGCATGTTTTATGCTCTGATAGTCTTTATCCTTGACCCATGCTGCTCCGGAGAGGAGGTCTACCGTGGTATACATCCCCCGGCGATGAGCCGTACCCATGAGGATGACAGCTTTCATCTTCGGAAAACGGGTGCTGTGCAACTGTCCTAAAGGTTGGGTCTTGAGTTCGGGAAGGATCCTGTACATGATCTCGGCATAGTCATTATCCTTGCAATGCTCAACGATGAAAATCATTTCCATATCCGCACGTTGCATAATGTCCTCCAGTTCGATCCGTTTGAAGTTCGTGTTCACGGGGATAGAGACGGCTCCGATTTTGGAACATGCCAATAATACCGTGATCCAGTCGGGGACATTATTGGCCAGTATGCCGATATGGGTTCCCTTTCCGGCTCCGATATTCATCATACCTTTTGCCATCTGGTCGACACGCTCATTGACATCGTTGAAGGTCCAGTGAAGATTGCGGTCAGAGTATACCACAAAATCTCTGTCCGGATCGTTTTGAGCCCAGTATTCCAGCCACTGTCCGATGGTGTTTTCTGAAAGTTTATCCATTTCCCGAGAATTTCTTTTCTTGATCTAGTTTGTTGTTGCTGAAGAGAGGGACCCTGCTGTGATCTTACGGGGCAATGATTGCAAGTCATCGATGAAAAACCGGCAGCGATCCTTTCCTTGTTATCTTGTGCCTTGATCAGAGGTCAATGCCCATGATGTAATCATTCATGAAGAAGTCATGCCCGATAGGGAAATTACCTTCGCGGATCTTCTTCATGCCCATGTGCAGATAGAACCCCACGGCTTGATTTGACCGGTTGACGTTCAACTCTACCCGGCAGGGGTCTTTGTGGATGCTCTTGATATATTTCAGCGTTTCCGTAAAGAGCCGGCCGCCTAAGTGAATGCCTTGGTATTTGGGCAGAATATAGAGTTTCTGGAGATGATAGACATCTTCTCCTTCCGGCTGGACGGATGAATATCCAGCAGGCTCATGATTGACGGACAAGATCAGATAGGTATGATGCTGTTCCGTGATCTGCCGGTAAAGGTTCGGAAGAGAATACATCCAGTCCATCATATAGTCGTTCTGTTCTGGTGACAGAATACTTTTATAGGTTTTGGGAAACACCTGCTCCGCCATGTTGTGGATCAACTGGCAGTCATCAATGGTTGCTTTCCGGATGGTGTAGGGGGCATCATCCGGCTCTTCCATGCAGGCGTCCAAGACTTTGACCAGGGCTTCCCGGTCAAGATCCTGACCAATGAACACCAGTTTTTCCATCCGGTCACCATATTTCTCATCCCAGTCACGACGCAGACTTTCATCTTCCTGTAACCGTTGGCGGAGCTCCTCTTCCGGCATCGTGGCATACCATTGACCGGCATTCCTGAGAGTGGTCTGTGATCCTGCCTGCTCGAAGATATAACAGTTGTCTGGTTCATCATAAAACCAGCATGTTCCCTTGCACCGGATGACCTTTTTCATGGCGTTGCCTGAGACAAACTCATCAAATCTTCCAAGATTGAATGCGGGTCTGCGCTGGTAGACAAAGGTGGTGATGCCATATTCTTCTCTCTCTCCCTCATCCTTGTTTTGTGGAATAGGGCAGCCTTGATCTTCTCCTTCGATAGCCTTGATCCATGCAGCAGAACCGGCGACCTTGTCAAAATCAAATTGATGGGTATGGATCAGTCGGGAAAGAGGAACATCACAATAATCACAGGGGATGATTTCTGCTTCCGGCTGAATGGTATGAAGGATCTCCCTGATGCGTCCCAGGTCGCCCGTACTGACCTCTGTAGCCTTGTTGAGCAGGATGAGGTTACAAAACTCGATTTGCTGGATGACCAGGTTTTCCAGGTCATCCTCAGCGATATTCGTACGTTGCAACGTCTGGCCATTGTCAAACTCCTTTTGAAGCCGGAGGGCATCGACGACAGACACGATGCAATCGAGCGTGGGCCTTGCTTTCTTGATAAATCCGGGTACTATATCCGTGATGGAACTGATGGTCTGGGCGATAGGGGCAGGCTCACAGATGCCGCTGGCTTCGATGACAATATAATCGAAACGGCCGGTATTGGCGATGTCGCAGAGCTGTTCGACGAGATCCATCCTTAGTGTACAACAGATACAACCATTCTGCAGGGCGATGAGACTCTTGTCGTCTTGCCCTACGACTCCGCCTTGTTGTATGAGGCTTGCATCGATATTCACCTCACCGATGTCATTGACAATAACCGCAAATTTGATGTTATGCTGATTTGTAAGGATCCGGTTGACCAGTGTTGTCTTCCCGCTCCCCAGATACCCTGTTAATAACAGTACGGGTATCTCTCCTGTCTTCTGCTCTGTGGGGCTGTTCGCTTCTTTTACCATCATGCAGTTTCTTTTATCCTCTGGATTTCAGGTTCTGTTTCATCCTTTCCAGTCTCTCTTTGCGGTCCCGTTCACTCTGGAGCTTATGCCTTTTTATATCCAGATAAGATTTCAAGCCGAACCATACCAGTCCGATGAACAGGACAATAAATATGGCGATTGTAAAATAGAGTGTTGTTTTTGACATTTTTATTCAGTTATGGGTGCGATTTTTACGGGTGGACAGATCGGAAAGATGGGCTTACTCGTAGTGGTTTCCTTTCTGCCTTTCATCTCTGGCAACGGCTGCTGCCCCGAAGATGATGGTTGGCTTTTCCTCAAGCCAGTTGCAAAGATACAAAAAAAATCAACAAGCGGGTTTCCAGAAAGGTTAAAAACAATTTTCGGCCAGCCGTATGGCTGCCGCTTCTGCCGGCCGCCGTTTCCACGCCTGGCTGGAGTGCTGAGGCACGGACGGTTATGCTCCTGACGACGGTCAGGGAGAAAAGGCAATGAAAAAGGGCACATTCAGAAAATGTACCCTTCCTTACCATGGGGAGACCCGATTACTCCCTACAGTTGTATTTGCTTCTTGTCAGATGTTATTGCATTTTTGTGATGATGCCCTTTCCTTCCTCTACTGCTTTCATGTTGAGTGGGATCAGGTTATGGTGGCGCTCCGGGAGAGTCTTGAACAGAGCCTTCTGGAGCCCGTCAGGAGTAACCAGTGGACAGACCTTGAGCAGGCCGCCGAGGACAACCATATTGAAGACATGTGCATTCTTCATCTCCGCTGCCTTATCCATCGCGTTGATACGGTATATGCTGATGTCCTTCCGTGAAGGAGGGGCCATGATGCCGTATCCGTCATAGATGAGGATACCTCCTGGTTTCACCTTGGCCTGGAATTTATCCAGGGAGGGCTGGTTCAGGACGATGGCTATGTCATAACGGCTGAGGATGGGGGAGGAGATGCGCTGGTCACTGACAATGACGGTGACATTGGCCGTTCCGCCCCGTTGTTCAGGGCCGTAGGCTGGCATCCATGTTACCTCTTTTCCTTCCATTAATCCCGAATAGGCCAGTATCTTCCCCATCGAGAGGACTCCCTGGCCGCCGAATCCGCTTATAATGATTTCCTTTTTCATTTCCTTTTTCTGTCAATTATCCTTTCTGCAGCAGAGGGGAGTCCGGAGACTGGACTCCATGATTCTCCCCTGCCTTTGAAGGACATACTTTATTTGTTTATCGTATCTTTCAAGTCACCCTTGGGATAGAAGGGGAACATGTGCTCTTCCATCCATTTATTCGCTTCGGCAGGCTTCCGTTTCCAGCCACTGCTGCAGGTGCTTACAATTTCTACCAGAGATGAACCCTTTTTCGCCATCGAGGCATCAAAGGCCTTGCGGATGGCTTTCTTTGCCTTGATGATGGCTCCGGCAGTCTCTACGCTCTGGCGTGTGACGTAGCAGGTTCCTTGCAACTGGGCAGCCAGTTCGGTGATCTTCAGGGGATAGCCGTGCAGGACGGGGTCTCTTCCGTATGGACAGGTAGACGTCTTCTGGCCGATAAGGGTTGTGGGTGCCATTTGCCCGCCGGTCATGCCGTATATGGCATTATTGATGAAGATGATCGTGATGTTCTCTCCGCGGTTCAGGGCATGCAGCGTCTCTGCTGTGCCGATGCATGCCAGGTCACCGTCACCCTGATAGGTGAATACCAGACGGTCCGGCCAGAGACGTTTTATGGCTGTAGCCAGTGCTGGTGCTCTTCCGTGGGCAGCTTCCTGCCAGTCTATATCCAGGTAGCGGTATGCAAATACGGCACATCCTACCGGGCAGATTCCTACGGTCTTTTCTTCCATGCCCATGTCTGCGATAACTTCTGCGACAAGTTTATGCACGACTCCATGGGAACACCCCGGGCAATAGTGCATCGTGGTGTCGTTCATCAGTTTCGGTTTGGTATAAACCAGATTTTCCGGTGATATGATTGATGTATCCATGTTTATTTCTCCTTTTGAATCAATTGTGTTTTCAGCGCATTTACGATTTCCTCTGGTTCGGGTACAATACCGCCTAACCGGCCGAAATGCTCTACAGGCAGTGCGCCGTTCATGGCCAGGCGCACGTCCTGGACCATCTGGCCTGCATTGATCTCAGCTACCAGAATTCCCTTCTTGCCCTCAGCTGCTTCACGGAGTTGCTTTTCCGGGAAGGGCCATAGGGTGATGGGACGGAACAATCCGGCCTTGATCCCTTGCTCTCGTGCCAGTTCGATGGCTTTTTCTGCTATTCTGGCGGCACTGCCGAAGGCTACGATAATATATTCTGCGTCATCCATCTGCTGGGTGTCGAAACGGACTTCACAGTTCTTGATGGTCTGGTATTTCTTCTGCATGGACAGGTTGCGCTGTTCCATGATTTCCGGTTTCAGTTCCAGGGAAGTAAGGATATTCGGTTTCCGGTCTGCGGTCCTGCCGATGGTAGCCCATGGACATTCCTTGCGGATCTGCTCTTCGGACCGCCGTGGCTTGGAAGGGGGCAGGATTACTTTCTCCATCATCTGGCCGATGACTCCATCGCTCAGGATCATGGCCGGATTGCGATAGCGGAATGCCAGGGTGAAGGCGAGATCCACGAAATCTGCCATCTCCTGGACCGATGCGGGGGCCAGGACGATGGTGTTATAATCACCGTTTCCTCCTCCTCGCGTGGCTTGGAAATAGTCACTCTGTGAGGGCTGGATGGTCCCCAGCCCGGGACCGCCTCGCTGTACGTTGACGATGACTCCTGGTATCTCGGCTCCGGCCATATAGGCTATACCTTCCTGCATCAGCGCCACGCCGGGACTCGAAGAGGTGGTCATGACCCTTTTGCCGGCACCGGCTCCTCCATAGACCATGTTGATGGCTGCAACTTCGCTTTCAGCCTGAAGGACTACCATTCCTGTCGTTTCCCACGGCTTAAGCAGGGCCAGGGTCTCAATGATTTCACTTTGGGGGGTGATGGGGTATCCGAAGAATCCGTCTGCTCCGCAACGAATGGCGGCACGGGCCAGAGCTTCATTCCCTTTCATAAGGGTTATTTCTTGCTTTTCTTCCATTGTTTAGTCCTCCATTCTTTTCCTGTAAACGGTAATGCATGCATCCGGGCATACGATGGCGCAACAACTGCAACCGATACAATCTTTATCAAGTTGTGGTGCCACATAAGGGTATCCGTGCACATTGACTTTCTTTTTTACCAGGGCCAACACGCCGTTGGGACAGGCCTGTACGCATAATGCACAGCCCTTGCAACGATCTGTGTTCACCACAATAGCTCCTTTATTTTTCATCTTTGTTTCTTAATTAGATGTGTTTCTGTTTTCAATAGATTTGAGGTTCTGAAAGGAGTACGGGACTCCTGAAAACCAAAAGGCGAGCGGACCCTGTTCTCTTCTGCGTCTTGAGGAGAGGGGCTGATCTTTTATGTACCTGCCCGTCCTTGAAGGGCCCAGGGGGTCTGTGATTTTTCCATCTTACGGATTGTAGCAATCCTTGCAATAGAAATTCAATATATTGTCCAGCATCTTCTTCGCATCCTTTGCAGGACTTTCCGGATCTAAATCGATCGCTTCAAGATAGCAGTCCATAGCATGCTGCCAGTCTTGCTGTTTTCGATAAAGATTGCCTTTCAGATACCATTCTTCACTTGTCATATTCTCTGTTTTTATTTTGCTTGTCGCAAAGTTAATGGGTATGAATCGAAGTCTGTCTATTTCTTCTTCATATTAACAAAGTTTTTGACAATTTCACACTAAAGGTGCACACAATAAAATATTTGTGCAAAAAAAGAAGGAATTAGATTCGTATACAACGGATTTAAATCATTTTTGACATAATGATATGGAAAGAGCAAATTTGATGCTTTGTTTTTGAGGGTTATGTTTCACTTTGATAGAAAATACCTTGTTTGTGATACAGATCATAAAATATTATAATGGCCTAATTTGAACTTTTTTTAGTCTGTTTTTCATCCTTAAGAATGTTGCACAAAAATAAAATGAGTGCGCAATGTATGAAATAATGTTTACACTTTAACATGACTGCATCGTGTTTCGCTATGAAAGGACTGGGGAGGTAAAGCGAATGTGAATCTGCTGCCGCCTCAGTGACTTCCTTTTAATCTTGCTGCTTGCACGATGGTCTGGAGGATGGACAGATTGGCGTGATTGTCGATGCAGGCAGCTTTTTGATTCTGGAAGAGGCTCTGTACGATTTTATATTCTCCGCAGATGTCAATGCCGATGACGTGTGTCTGTGTTAACAGGAGGAAGAGGGTCTGTTGCAATTCCTGTAGGGTAAGTGTACCTTGATCCCAGTTGGTTTCTGCAAAGGCTGTACTCAGTACATCTTTGTCGATGGAAATGTAGACGGGGCCTTTTAGGGCAATCGGCTTTTCCCCCGCTATGATCCTCCTTATTTCTTCCCGGTCCAGGAGGTATACTCTTTCTTGATAATTGACTGGAATATTCCATCCGGTGTCCTGGGGGGTACCGATGAGAATGACTTTGACCAGTCTTCTGTTCTCGTCCATGGCGTCCTTTACCCAGTTGCCACAGGACAACAGACCTGGAATGCGTGACGGCTGCATGTCGGAATGGTGATCAAAGATGACCAGGGAGAATGGCTGGTTGAGTTTGTCTATCCAGAATTTCGTGATATAATGGTAGTCTCCATTATCAATAAAGTGTATCCCTTCCGGAGAGTAGGGGGCGATCATCTGTCTGATTTGCTCCCTGGCCTCATGGCTGCAATAGCAATCTGTGCCGTTGAGGTGGGAGCAGTCCAGATGGATAAAGCCGGGATGATCGGCAAAGGGTTCTAGTTCATAGGCTCCTGAGAAATTCATGATAATAATAGGTTCCCCTTTTACTTTCATGCTTTTTCGATTTATTTTGCTTTCTGGTATTTCTTGTCTTATGATCCTTCAGGGGTCTTACTTTTGTCCTTGACGGAGGAAAAGTAAGATCATGGAAGGATCAGCCGGCTTATTCCGGCTTCATTTGAATATCTTTTTTGGATACCTTGGCCTTGAGTACTCCCATATAGTGGGGAGCGATCTCTAAGTCGCCATAAATGAAGGTGATACTGTCTTTGCCGATCCGGAAGTTGTCCGGGATGTAGACAGTGGTATCGGAAAATACATACAGGCTGTCGTGCAACTGCTTGAAATTCTTTACTTTGAGTTGCCTCACAAGGCTGTTTACGATTTCCTGTTTTGTCTTACTGGGCGAGATCTGCTTTAAAAGTTGATCCTTGGTAATGATCTCACCGGTTTTTCTATCTACATTGATGGTGATGGCGGAAGACATCCCGTTGGCTCCGCCGGTATAAACGTATTTGTTAAAGGTGAGGCAGGAGTATCTTCCATTGTTGACCACTTTGCCTTCTGACAGAAATTCATAGTTGCAGGAATGGGTGGTCTTGTCTTTTGCATAGAGTGGACCGCAGGTTTTCCGGTATTCTTTGATATATTCCTGGACGAATTTGCGGACTACTTCTTTCGGTGGTAAATTTTCCAGAGCATAGGCATTTACCAGGTCACTTTTGAAAGCATTGGAGGATAGGATATAATTGTTTATCTTTTTTACGTTGTCTCCCTTGTCTCCCTTGTCTCCCTTGGCATAGGTATAGGTGAGATTGATCTTGGCCTTCGGGGAGGCTGTGTCTCCCGGGACCAGGTTCACCGTTGTGTCTATTGCTACTTTATCGAATGTGACCGGAGTGGAGGTGGCTTTGTTGTTACAGGCACAAAAGGTCATGGTTACTCCTATCAGCAGGGGGAACATTCCTGTCAAACAGATTTTTTTCATTTGGATGGTCTTGAAAGATTGTCTATTAGGGATTTATTTATACGAATTGCCATCTTTAAAAGCGTTGCCAACTTTCTCTCCTACGGCACGATAGGCTGCAGCGGAATCATCCAGGAGGATAGGCTGAAGTTGGTCGATGTCTATATTCCCCTTGCTGTCCAGAATTTTATCATCGGCAATGGTGTTGACAACTTCGCCTACCACGCGGGCTCCTCCGTCGCTTTCCTCTTTCATGTCAATGACCTTGCATTCAAGTGTCAGGGGGAAATCATCGAAGACGGGTGCATCTATATGGGGGGACTTGGTTACTTTCCAACCGGTCTTCCGGATCTTATCCGGTACGGTCCTGCCGGAGACAAGGCCTACGAAATCTGCCTTGGCTTCATTCTGACGATCTGCAAAGGCTAAGGTGAAAACTTTTTTGTTTCTCAGATTCTCTGTGGTCTGGTGTGAACCGATATTCAGGGCTACGTGTTTCGGCCCGCATTGTCCGCCCCAGGCTACATTCATAGCGTCCGGTATGCCTGCCGCATTGTAAGTACCGATGATAAGAACTGGTAACGGTGTAAAAAACATTTTGGCTCCTAAATCTTTTTTCATGTCATGATAATTTTAATTTCCCGCTTAATTGCGAAAGTGAATTATCACAAAGATAGTCAAAAATTCGTATTTTTATTAAAGTTGTGGGGAACTTTTAGGAAAAGATAACGCAAATCGTTGTTCTTCCTCTGTTTATTTAATAGAAATGATTGTTGTTTTAGTAGCGGAATGTTTTGTTTTTCGAATTGTCGTTATTGCGGTTTTCTTCCCTGATCGTTTATGGCCATGTTTAACTTGGGGTGGAAATATTTATGCTTTATGGTCGTTTAATCTTTGATCTCTGTTTATGCTTCCCATCCTGAAGCAGGACGATGATACGGCCTATCGCAGGTACTGGCAGGTGGAACAGACGGTCAACCGGAACTTAAAGAAAATAGGGGACCGGATCGGACTGAAGATTCCGCTCTCTACTTACGTGGCCCGACATTCTTGGGCCTGTATTGCACGTAACATGGACGTTTCCATTGCCGTGATCAGCGAGGGAATGGGACACAATTCTTACAGGACTACGCAGATCTACTTGAACTCCATTGATACTTCTCAGATCAACCGGGCTAATCGGAAGATCATCCGGAACGTGAGAAGGAAGTGCTGAAACCAACTGCTTTTTTCGTCCGTAGCCGGACGGGACTGTAAGGATCAGGGAGGATGTGTTCACTTGCACATCCTTTTTTAATGAATCTTTGTCAATGTTTTTTGCTTCCCGGTCTGGGTCAATTATCGGACTATGTGCTTTTTTTCCTCCTTCCTTTACCTATTTTATTAATGTCCGGGATGGAGAGAAAACGGAAAATGAGTCTGATGGTGAAAGATAATGGTAAAATGAAGGGAACAGGGCAGACTACTGACCGGTAGAATGTTTTACGAATATGTCTCTATCTTTGTAAGACAGGGCGTTATCCGTTTGTCCTTATTAATCAGTAACCTACAGGATCAAGGAACAACTGATTTGGCAAACATTGATGAAGATTTTTTTTGTTTTTGAAAAAAATGGATGAAAAACTGTCCGAAATCATAGAAAAAATGTATCTTTGTATCGCAATACTCCTTTTACAAAGAGTAAAGGAGTTGTTACGTCCAGGCTATGAGCCTGAAAAATAGTGAATTACGAGTATTAAAAGATACGAGTATGGTAAATAGGGCTTCAATATTTTCAAATACGCTGGCACTATCGGAGATGGCAGCTGGCAAGGACATAAAATAATCAGGGAAGCTATGAAACTGGATGGTACAGTGACCCCGACTATAGCCGACGAAAACAGTTGTTTTCCAAAGGGCAAACACGTTACTTGGATTGACGGAGAGTCGGGTCAAGCGATAGAGAGAACGTCTCGGGAGGAAGAAAAGATCAGTCAGAAATGGGCTGAGGATCCTGCCTCGTGGGGCTATCTGTTCGTCCACAGCAAGAAGGTGGAAAAGTTTGAGGCCGAGGTGAACAAGGAGGGTCACTGCCGTTGCTTTGTCCACCGGTCCGTTTTCTACGAGAAAGCCAGACATGGCGTCAGGAAGATAGAGAAACCTTCAATCAGTGGTTTCGTCTTCCTGCAGGGCAGTACCAAATTTCTTCGACAATACCTGCATGAGCATTATCCTTTCCTCCATCTGATCAGGGATCACAACACCGGCGTTCCGGCAGTCATCCCCGACGGTCAGATGCAGCCTTTCATGCAGATCATGAAGGATGACCCTACCAGGATCCGGATCCTTCAGAACCCTATCGAGCACTATGCCGAAGGTAATGTGAAGTTACGGGTGCTGACGGGTATTCTGAAAGGGCAGGAAGGCTATGTCATCCGTATAGCCCGTGACCGTAAACTCGTCATGAAGATTGGTGATATGGTCGTGGCTGTCGGGGGTATATATAAGGAAGAATTTGAAGAAGTGAAAAGTATGATGGATGCGGATTGTGGTGATCACAATGATCCCGACAGGAATAGGATAACATTACATCACTGAATCTTGATATTCGTAGCCTTTACCCATCAGTGTATTCGGAAACTGAACCGGACGGTATGCCTACTTATACTTCACACGCAGGGGAAAATCCCAGGCGGACAGTCTTTTGGGATCTCCAGATGCAGGAAATTGCCGCCCGTTATTTGTCTGAAACTTCCTATTTCTTTCCCTTCGTCACTACCCGAAGTCGGAAAGAAGCCCTCCGGAAAGTCATTCAGCAACGTCAGAACATCAAGCGTAACCTGAAGAAGATCGCCGTAAGATGTGACCTGTCCGTCGTTCCTACTTTCTTGATGACCAGAGATCTGTATATACAATTGGTTCAGCAGGCGAGTGTCAGTGACTTGATTTAACGATGGGAACCATACTTGACAGGGTATGGACATCAATTAGACACTTATGAATATTTAACTTAAAAAGTAGCCTGTAATTTGGAAGTTATAAATGGAATTGTTAACTTTGAAATGAAAATCAGAAATTATGGATAAGCAGACTAAAAAAGTGGATGATACCACAAAGCAACAAGCTGGCAAGAAGGTCAGCAAGACCTGGGAAGCAGCAATGAGGCTGAAGGGAAGCATCATCGTTAATGACCCATCATTCCTGTTGTAAATGCGATATTTGATAGATACAAATATTTTTGTTTACTTAGCTCTTGATATTGAGCAACTGAGCCGTGATGTTCAAGCAATAATTCAAGAACCGGAAACGGTCTTGTGCATGAGTGTTGAGTCTGTAAGAGAACTTATAGTTGGTTTTAACAATAAAGGTTTAGGCTCTAGGAGGTGGAAAACAGCAGAAGATTTGGTTAATTCTATTGAAAACGAGTTTTATATTAGTATTCTGCCTTTGAAGAAAGAGCACATGATGACTTATTCTCGGCTTCGTTTAAATAAGGCTCAGGGTCATAAGGATCCTTCAGACCACGTGATTATTTCACAAGCATTGACTGAACATTTACCATTGATTTCCAGTGACACACGTTTCCCTTTTTATCGTAAGCAAGGACTGGATTTGATTTTTAATAAGAAGTGATTCTTTAGTCTGGCTAATTTTTCCTTACTAAAGGATTCTTAAGCATCTAAAATGAGCATCTTTAACGAATCCTTAAGATAAACTGTATTATAGTGTAGTACAGACCTGCCGATGGGCATAGAAGTACTTCCAGACCTTCTTCAGAAAGTTTTTTTCTGAAAAGTTTGCAATTTCACCATTATGATTACTATAGATAATACGGCATTTACTTCCGGCATTTCATTCCCTGATATTTTAGCCGTCCAGACTAAGGCAGAGCTCCTGCAGATCTGCAAGAAACTCGACCTTTATGTCAGTCCGAACCTGAAGAAAGCCGAGACCGTCCACCGGGTGGCCGCCACCATGATGACCAATCCGATCAATATCCTCAGCGTACTCAACAAACAGGAACTCCTGATAGTCAACTTCCCTCCTATTTTGATCTGGCCCAGCGCGGAGTCAAACCGCCGTCACCCAAACAGTTGAGGATGATGGCCGCCATGCAAAGATTGATGGATGAAGGCGAAGAAAATGGAGCCGCGTTTGGAGAGTGTGGAGATGACTAGGACTATAGTATATGATTGAAGTCACAATTTGGAGGTGACCGAAATGCACCATTTTGGTCCTTGTGTTCTAAAAAAGACTTTACTTGAATTCGATAGATTAGTTTTCCTCTTTAGGAATAAAAAATTCTGATAGAACTCAGAAAATAGAAGAATCGGAACAAGGAGATTGCCCGTAAATCTTAATAACTGCCGCAACCTTACGAATCGTTTATCTGACCAGCTGGCCATAAATTAAAATCTCTTCAGTTTTATTCGCAATAAAGAATCAGGGACACTCTGGAGTGCCCTGGTTATAGGGGGTGGACATCAATTGGACACGAACAAATGATAGGTGCTACTGATAGGTGCTACGTTAATTTATAAATTAACAGGTTAAAAGACTACGATATTCTAAAAAATGATTACCTTTGTAAAGGTGTTTCTTTTTCTAGAGAGAAATTAAAGTGTTGAATTAATTGTTTTTACAAGCATGAAGCCAATCGTATCCATACATCATTTGGGACCTCTTAAGGATGTTGAAGTTGAGATTAATAAATATAATGTTTTTATTGGTCCTCAAAGTTCAGGTAAAAGTACCCTGGCAAAGGTGATCAGTTTTTGCCAGTGGCTGGAGAAAGATGTGCTCATCAAGCAGGGTAAAGATCATATTGATACTAAATATATTGATAAGAATCTGATTAAATATCATAAATTAGATTCCTATATTTACGATGATACGCAGATAAAATTCAAGGGTAATTTATTACAAATCCTTTTTGACGGCAAGTCTCATAACTGTCAGGTTGATATTGTAGGCGACCTGAAAAAAGCGAAGATGGGAAAGATTTCCTATATTCCATCAGAGCGTAACTATGTAGCCATCCCCAATTTGTCCACGTTGAAAATGGCAGATACATATGTCCGTGACTTTGTCTTCGATTGGTTGTTGATTCGTAGTAAATTTGATGTCAAAAATCAGATTGACTTGCTCGGTCTTGGCATTAAGTATTATTATGATGCTAGCAAGGGAGATGTGATCGTATTGCCGGACGGGAAAACGATAGACATGGATCAGGCCTCAAGCGGAATACAGTCGGCCGTACCGATGTATGCTTTTCTCAACTACAATACAAAGTGGGTATTTGAGAATGAACAGGATATCTCCTTTGATAAATATACCGCGATTCGGAATCTGGCAGACCAAACATTTTTTTCTGACAAGGAAATTGCTGATTTAATGAAAAGAGAATCTTTGAAAAATGATAAAATATTTAGCGACCTGATTAACATCATAATTACTCTTAAAGATAAGAGTGGTTTAAAAGATTCTGTTGTTCGCATAGCAGATTTGACAGAGCGAATAGGAAAGCCACATTATTCCAATTTGATTATTGAGGAACCCGAAGAGAATTTGTTTCCCGAGACACAGTACTATCTGATAAAGGAAATAGCACAGATGATCGATAATAAACGAGATAATACCATTGTTATCACGACTCATAGCCCTTATGTCATGACAACTATCAATAATCTTATTGCAGCAGGTAATATTGTTAGCCATGATGAGAGTAAGAAAGATGCAGTTGAAAATATCTTGCACTGTTCGTCATATATCCGTTATGAAGACTTGTCAGCTTATGGTATTAAGGATGGGAAAATTCATTCGATCAAGGATGATGAATTTCAGTTGATTTCAACAGATGAACTCGATAAAGCTTCAGAATGCATATCCGATGACTATTCTAAACTTCTGGAACTATGATTGCAATACCGGATAAGTGTGAGGTCGATACAGAAGGCTTAGAGGTCGTTTTCAAGGAGAAACACAGTAAAATGATTTACCATAATCCTAAAAAGAAAAAATGCCGGAAGATTCAGGTTGACGGTTGTGTGATTACCGAAGGATTACGATGTGATAAGTTGCTTCTTTATGGGGATAATAATGAAAGTTCAGTTGAAAGTTATGTTGAGTTAAAAGGTGAGGACGTGTCACATGCTATCGATCAGATTCTGACTACAATTCCGCAAATTCATAAGAAAGGCAACAAAGTTCAGGCCTTTATTGTTCCGACAAATTATAGTACTAAAACCATTGAAAAAACATTTATAATGATTAACAAACTGAAGAAAAAATATGGTAAAGATTCGCAACTGAAGATCAAGAATAATATATGTGAGTGTACCATTTGAGTCGGTAATGACTGTTAATAGTTCTTCCATTATAATCTTATCGTAAGCGTTCAGAATCGGCATCTTGCCACCCACCTCATAAATGTTACATTTGTGCTCACATATACGATCAATGAATGATGTTGAGCATGACAGATTTTGAAAAGCTGTTAAAAGTTGTTGCTGCCGTGACTTCCATGAAATGATCCCCGGCCAGCTGGCCATAGATTAAAATCTCTTCAATTTTATTCGAAATAAAGAATCAGGGACACTCTGGAGTGCCCTGTTTATAGGGGGTGGAAATCAATTGGACACAAACTGGACATTGATTGGATACTTACCATAGATTAATGCTCAGCAGAAAAAGGTAACAGTCCCAAACAGGCATTTTGCCTAAGTCATTCAAAGAAAATACGCCGCCCTTAAACATACAACTTCACCACGTTTCTGATAGCGTCTTCCGTTTTCATAGCCTTTGCGATTGTCGGATGCAAAGGCCATTGGTTTTCGGGAGCGCAGCATTTTGGGGAACGTTTTGACAGTAAGTATGCGTATCGGGCGGCGTGGGTAGTCCTCTCCGGTCAAACCACGTTTAGGGCGCAGCTGACCAGGGCATATATCACCAGTGACCAGGCGATGAGCCGGAAGAGGAAAAGGAGCAGGGCATAGACCTTATTTCTCATCTGAGGCCTCCGTTCCTCCGATGACTCCGAGGATGGCGGAGATGATCGTGGCAACGATCTTCAGTACGAGTTTGATTTCTGTGATTTGCATGTGTTGTTTTTTTTGAGGTTTAACGAAATTGGAATTCACTCTGACTCGCCATTAGGCTTGTACGCCGTTCGAACTGCCGTCCGTTTTCGCCGGCTTGTCGTAAGCGTCCATCTCCTTGAGCTTACAGCCGCTCAACAGGGAGTTCATGTGCTTTTTGTTGTCCACGGTCGTAATCGGATGGAACAGCACGTGCAGGCGTTTGACATTGGATGCTACGGAAAAATCCTTCGCCGTTGGGGCCGGGATGCAGTGGATGCCCACCTTGAACGTCCCGAACCGGTCGATATAAATACGCTTGCCTTCCTGCAACCCTTCGCGCATGGCGTCCACGAGGGCGGAGATTACGGCTACGATGTCGGGAAGGGTCACGGTACAGCGACTTTGGATCTTTTCCGCCAGCTTGTTCACGTCGATGGTGTCGGAGGTACAGGGCCGTGCGCACCAGAGTCCGTTGGATTTGTTGCCTTTGTGGTTCAACTGATAGAGTTTGTAAGCTACTGACATAATTTTGAAAATTTAAAAGTGAAACAATATGTGAATTACAGTGCACTGTCAAGTAAGGAACATCCGCCGGTTGGCTCTCCTGGTGGTGTAGCTCACGTGGATCCAGCAGATATTCTCCGGTAATGCGCCACGGGGCTCCACGATGAGTTGGTCGAAATCAGTATGACGGCGAATGAATTCGATGTATTTCAGGGCCTTTTCCGCAGATCCGATATAGAGGTCGGCAGCCTCTCCCCGGCAATGCTGGCTGTCGGGTACTCCCCCAGCCAGGGCATTTACGGCCCGGCTTCTGAATCCGCTGGTCACGATGACGGCACCATAGCGTGCCCTGAGCGGTTCCAGTACATTCGTGCACAGGGCCTGGAGTTTTTTCCACTGTTCCTCGTCCGGTTCGTTGCACAGATCCTTTTTGATGGCAATCCCCGAGCGTTTCATCTCCCACCTGGAAAAGTGAGAAGTAAGCATGATGTTTTCCATATTAGTATAAGTTGGTTTGACAGATGCAAAGATACGGCAAAACGAAGCCTTTGTCAAGGTTTTCATTTATAGTTCAGTGTATAGGAACTTTGTAGTAAATACCCTAGTTCATGGCTTCAGTATGGATGCCCTCATAACTTTTCATTGCTTAGTGCTCATGCCAGAAATCAGGAATGAGGGTGAGTACGACAGATTCTGAAAAACCACTCTTCCCTACAAGACGGAAGAAAAGAATAGGTCCATCCGGACATTTTGTGTAAAACAACGGTGTCAACTCCACCATATACTGGTCAGCCGGCCAAAGATAAAATCTCTTTTGATAGGTTGTTGTTAAATGCGCAAGTTTTCTTTCTTTTTGATTTTACAAAACCTCTCAAAACGGCGATAGAATTCACCAAGCAGTCTTCGGTCCGAAATACGCGATTCTCAGCGAATATCCGCAAAATGCTATGTATCAATGGCTTCCGATTTGTTTACACGCAATTTTACCTTTCCGGCTTGGTAATCGCCGTTCGTTTAGGGTCCAATCGCCGTACGTTTGCACCCTGACTCCAATGCTTTTACCACCTGAAAGCATTGGAATGACCACCTGAACGAACGGCGATTGGAAAACGGGATACTGAAAATGTAAAGGGAAATGAAGAATAGTAAAGATTCGAGACATTTTTAATTTCTATTTGAAGGAAATTCCATGATGGCTTTCAAAAAGCAAAGTGTAAGTGAAATGTGGTTTTGGATGACAGAAAGTCATTTGCGGACTTGCACGCAGATTCCGGTACGCCTCAGCGTATCCACTAAAGGCTGCCCTGACTTTACAAATCAATTACTCGGCCAACTGGCTATAGATTCAGATCTCTTCAGTTTTATCCGGAATAAAAAATCAGGGACACTCTGGAGCGCCCTGCTGACAGGGTGTGGACATCAATTGGACACAAACTCCAGAAAAGCCAACTTTAGAAGTTGAATTTAACCCCAAAGGGACATATCATGCAACTATAATATTTTTCCTTTTTTTCTTGTTAGTTTAAACAATTACAGTTACATTTGTAAATGTAAACGGCTGTTTATATAAATCACCGTTAACATAACTGCCCTGCTTATGAAGTTTTATGATAGAGAAGAAGAAATGAAAATACTCCTGGATAATGAAATGCAATCCAGGGATCATGCAATGTTTACGGTGCTTATGGGACGCAGAAGGATAGGGAAGACATCCCTGTTGTTGCATTCTTTGAAAGGAATGGAGCATGCTTATCTGTTTGTCTCTAAGGATAATGAATCTTTACTTTGTCAGAAATTTCGGAAGATTCTGGAAGAGTCACTCCATTTATCGATTTATGGAACCATTACGAATTTCAGAGATTTGTTTGAAATTATCATGAAAGAATCTGAAAAAAGACATTTCACAGTAGTGCTGGATGAATTTCAGAATCTCTATACTGCCAATCCTTCAATTTTTAGTGAGATACAAGATATATGGGACCGTTATCATGCTACCTCTCGGTTGAATCTCATTGCTTGTGGCAGTATTCATTCTCTGATGAAGCGAATATTTGAAGATAAATCCGAACCTCTTTATGGACGGCCTTCCTCCAAATTCATTCTTCATCCTTTCCGCTTGTCGGTAATCAAACAGATTCTATCTGATTCTCATCCTGAATATAGCAGTGAGGATTTGCTATGTCTTTATATGCTGACGGGAGGTGTGGCGAAATATCTGGAGTTATTTGTGGACAGAGGAAATCTAACCAAGAAAAATATGCTAGATGCTGTGTGCAGGCAGGATTCCTATTTCCTTTCTGAGGGTTTTGATCTGATTAATAATGAATTTCAGAGGGATTACAACACTTATTTTTCTATCTTGCAGTTGATTGCGTCAGGAATGACACAGCGTACTGAGATTGATGGTGTCCTACAGAAAAGTATGGGTGTGTATCTGAAGAAACTTGAATCAGACTATGAAATGATCTCCCGGCAACAACCTCTGAAGGCCAAACCTGGTAGTAAGATTACGAGGTATCAGATCAAGGACCCATTCCTGCGTTTCTGGTTCCGCTTTATCTATCCTTATCAGAATCTTATAGAGAGCAACCAACTCTCATTGATCAGAGAAAATATTGAACACCAATATAATCAGTTTACGGGACGAACACTGGAGGCGTATTTTCAGCAGAAAGCTATGGAATCGGGACGTTTCACCTGTGTCGGCAACTGGTGGGATCGGAAAGGTGAAAAAGAAATTGATCTTCTGGCATTGAATGATTTTGATCATACAGGGATGGTCGCAGAAGTAAAACGGGAGAAGAACCGCATTCGTTTGTCCGAACTACAGAAGAAAGTTGAAGCTCTTCCTGTTGTCTTTCATAAATATCATCTTCAGTTCCAGGGACTGTCTATGGAAGATATGTAAGTAACGATCCATAGTTATAAAAAATGTGAAAATAATGTGTGTTTTAAATAAAAGTCATTATATTTGCTACAAATAATAATGTTATGGCTTTAAAGAATTATCATATAAGGAAAGAAAAGGATATGATCCAGGTAATGGATGATGACAATTATGTCGTTTATTCTTCAACCAGACATTCCGTGGTACAAAAGGACCGGCATCCTTATATTACGGGATTGTCCAAGCTTATTGACTTTAGCAGCTCTTATCGCGAACTCTTGGATAGAGTTCAGAAGTCCCCGTCTCAATCGATACGGAAATATTGGGAGAATGTCGGCACATATACGCTTGATGTAATGGCTGACAATAACAAGTAAGAGAACTTATGGATAAGAATTCCAAAGGGGAAAATGAGGGAAAAGGAAGCGAGAATATTCCTAAGGAATTACGCGATCTTCTTAAGGATATTCCTGAAGAGCAGCGTGGTGAGGTTACTCAACGACTCATTGTAACCAGTCAGCGTCTAACGGCTTTTCATGGACCGTTGCCACCTCCCGAAGTTCTTAAAGAATACCAGTCCATATTACCGGGTTCTCCTGACAGATTTTTGAAATTAGTAGAGAAAGAGCAGGAGCATACGCATTCCAGTGAGAAAATGATCATAAGGAATCAGATATGGCAAAATTGGGCAGGACTTATTATTGGTGCAATCCTTGTTGTTCTTTTCTTTGTTGGAGCTTACAAACTGGCATTAGCCGGGCATGATACTGTGGCATATATCATTTTTTCTGTAACAATTATATCTATAGCAACTATCTTTGTTCTTCATAAACGTTCCGACAAGTCTATGAAAAAGGAAGATGAAGAACATGATTTGCCGAAAGAGCAATAATTATTTTAGAACGAATTCAAAAGCACTTTCTGGCCTCTTCGGGAAGTTCTTTTATGAAAAGTGCAATTTCTCGCCACGACATAACAAGTAAGTTTGGTAACCGTCCATTTCTCCGTCATGCGTTGTAAAAAACAAGTTATACCTTTGTGTGTGAAATAATATTTTATCACGCAATGGAAGAAAAAAGAAACCAACCGGACTATGCGGCCATTATCAGGGAATACCGATTGTATGGTTATGCGCGATGAATGCAATCTCACCGGTAGTTTACATCAAGGATCTTCTGGTGAAGTTTGCAGACGAGAATATCTCAAATCAAACACTTTTGCCCTGTTATTACGCAAAAGTTTGTTAATAACAAAAGTTTAACATTTATGAGTAAAATCTGGGGACGTCCATAAACAGGGCGATTCCGGATAGCTCATGGAATAATAGACGTTTACCGGTCTTGAGATGAACAATAACATTGAATACATTGATAGTAGCGAAGAATATAATGAACTGCCGGACTTTCTTAAAATATAAGAGAATTAAATAATAATCAAATTAATTTATAAGCATAAAATGTCTGGATTTCAATCACCAATAACAATTGGAGAAGCAATGGAGCATATTCGTAGACACGAATATCTCATTCCTGCTTTCCAAAGAGAATATGTTTGGGGGGCTGATCAAGTCGAAAGGCTGTTTGACTCTCTTATGAAGGGCTATCCAATTAGCTCCATGCTTTTCTGGAAAGTGAGGGATGATGGTAAACTAAAATACCGTTTTTACGAATTTCTGAATTATTTCATACAGAACAAGCATACTCATAATAACCTGTATGACGCCAGCAGTGTCAATGACTTCTATGCTGTCCTTGATGGTCAGCAACGCCTTACATCATTATACATAGGCCTTTTCGGGAGTTATGCCTATCATCAATACCGTCATTCTTATGACTATTCGGAGAACAATTATCCAACGCGCCATCTATACTTGAACATAAGTAGGGAATTTCAGGAAGAAGAAAGCGACATGACTTTCAAGTTCCTTTTCCGTGACAAGAAGGAAACAAATGAAAAGCCTTTGTTTGTTGATGGCAGCGGCGACAAATGGTTTAAGGTAGGACACATCGTTTCCTTGCATAATCAGGACTATGACCTTGATGACTTTTCCACAGACAATGCCCTCGAAAGGACAGAAAAGAAAATTTTGAAGAAGTTAGATAAGGTTATATTTACAGACTTGCGCATAAACTTTTATGAAGAAGACACACAAGACCCCGATGTGGCAGTTAATATTTTCGTGCGCATTAACTCTGGAGGTACAGCTCTGAGCTTTTCAGCCATTCTGCTATCCTTGCTTATAGCAGGGTGGAAGGAGAAGGATGCCAAAACGGAGATTTCTAATCTTGTTGATGTGATAAACTCGAAAGGTTTCTCTATCACTTATGATTTTATCTTGAAGTCGCTCTTATACCTTTATCACAATGATGTAAGGTTTAAGATACAGAGCTTTACAAATGACTTCATTGCCAAGATAGAAGATAATTGGGAAAAGATTCGCAATTCCATAATCGCATTATTCGACCTTATGCATGGCTATGGCTTCAATTACAGAACGCTGACTTCTTATAATGCGACATTGCCTGTGTTCTATTATATCTATCATAGGGATTTGTACAACAACTTCGCTAATGGTATGGCATATAAGACGGAAAGAGCCAACATAAAAGTGTGGTTGTTAAAGTCTCTGATACTGAGAACTTTTACCGGAAGTTCTGACGGGGCATTGAATACATCAAGGAAGGCTTTTACTGACAGCATGGCCGGTCAGTACATATTGCCGAGTGTGCAAAACTTCCCTTCTCAGGAGTTAAGCAAGTTGTTAAAGCAGACTGCACTCTCAGATGAGAACTTTGAACAGCTGCTTTACACACAAAAAGATGATAAATTCGCATTTTCGATATTGGCGCTTCTTTATCCTAATATGGATTACAAGAACAATAACTTCCATCTTGACCATCTCCATCCGGCAGCTTCCTATAGTGAGGATATATCAGAATGGTATGTTTACAATTCCATTCTGAATCTTGAGATGCTTGATGCCAATGTGAATGAGTCCAAGAATGACAAGCCACTAAAGCAATGGATTGATGAGGAGACTAAAGATAAAGACAGGCAAGTTTTTCTTAATGCTCACCTGATACCTGATGTTGATTTATCTCTTGACAACTTCAATAACTTCATTGAAGCCCGTAAGATAATGCTTGTAGGCCGGTTGAAAGAAATGTTCAAATAAAACGAACTCGTATATTAGTATCCAAAATAGTCATTTTGCCAAACCCCTTCATGAATGTTACATTTGTGCTCACATTAAAATCAAGAATTATTTTGAGTGCCACAGATTTTGAGGAACCTCTCTCCACCAATATGGACAAGATAACGATCATCAAAATGTTGCTGGCATCCCAGAATGAGAACAGGCAGCTTCAGGCCAGGCTTGACAAACTGATGGAGGAAGCCCGTTTAAGGGAGGATCGCCTGAATAGCCGTATCGACGAGCTGACCCGTCTGAACAGATCCGGTTCAGAAAGCCAGATCAGACTGATGGACCAGCTCGCTGAACTACAACGCCAGTTGAAGCAGATGAGCGGTCAGTATGGGAAAATGCTGACAGAACTCAAGAAGTGGAAAGATCGAAACAAAAAGATTGCCTATAAACGTTAAAGAAGGCTATCGTGACTTCATGAATCGGTTATCACGCTAATTGCGTATCAATTAAATCTCTTAAACTTTATTTGCAATAAAAAATCAGGGACACTTTGGAATGCCCCTGTTTATAGGGCGTGGACATCAATTGGACACGAATTTTTCAAATCAATAATCTAAATAAAATATGCAAGCGATAATATTAGCAGCCGGAATGGGACGGCGCCTTGGAGAATATACTCGGGATAATACCAAGTGTATGTTGCCTATCAATGGCCAGCGTCTTATTGATCGTGATCTTGATCAACTCTCTAAGTTGAATCTCAATCGGGTAATCATAGTTGTAGGATATAAAGGCAAAAACCTTATAGATCATATTGGTCATCGTTATGATGACCGTTTGAGGATAGAATATATCGATAATCCTGTTTATGATAAGACTAACAATATCTACTCTTTATCCCTTGCAAAAGAAAAACTGATGGAGGATGACACAATCCTTATGGAATCAGATTTGATTTTTGAAGAAAGTATCTTAAATATGCTTGTTGATGATCCTTTTCCAAATCTTGCCCTTGTTGCGAAGTATGAAACCTGGATGGATGGGACAATGGTAAGAATTGATGAAGACAATAATATTGTTGATTTTGTTTCCAAACAAGCCTTTAATTATCAAGATGTAAACTTATATTATAAAACAGTCAATATTTATAAGTTCAGTAAAGAATTCTCAAGGCATAAGTATGTTCCATTTTTAAATGCATATTGTGAAGCTTTGGGCAATAATGAATATTATGAGCAAGTATTACGTGTTATAACATTTTTGAATAGCTCTGATATTAAGGCTCTGCCTATAGGCAATAGGAAGTGGTATGAAATAGATGATGCTCAGGATTTAGATATTGCTGAAACTATATTTGCCTCTAAAGAAGATCTGATGAATCGTTATAATAGGCGTTATGGCGGGCATTGGCGTTTTCCTAAACTTTTGGATTTCTGTTATTTAGTTAATCCATATTTTCCTACGGAACGTATGAAAGATGAACTTCGAGCTAATTTTGATACTTTACTCACTGAATATCCTTCCGGGATGTATGTCAACTCTCTTCTTGGAGGAAAGTACTTTGGGGTCAAACAGAAATATACAATTGTCGGTAATGGAGCTGCAGAATTGATAAAAAGTCTCATGGAGAGAATCGCAGGTAAGATTGGTATTATCTATCCGACTTTTGAGGAATATCCTAATAGAAGAAATCCGGCTGATATTGTTCCTTTTATGCCAAAGGCAAGAGACTTTTCTTATGGTATATCAGAACTTGAACAATTCTATGAAGACAAGAATGTACATACAATATTAATTATAAATCCAGATAATCCATCGGGGAATTTTATACCAGTAGTAGATATTCTCAAATTTGCACTATGGTGCAAAAATCGGGGTATCCAGTTGATTGTTGATGAGTCTTTCGTTGATTTTACGGATAATTTTACTGATAATTCTCTCTTTAAAGATGATATATTAGAAAACTATCCTAATTTGATTGTAATGAAGAGTATCTCTAAGTCTTATGGAGTTCCAGGATTACGACTTGGGATTATGGCCAGTTCTGATTCAGAGCTTATTAATTGGATGAAGAAAGATGTAGCTATTTGGAATATCAATTCTTTCGCGGAGTTTTATATGCAAATTTTTGGAAAGTATATTGTTGATTATGAGCGAGCGTGTAATAAGTTCATAGCTGAGCGTAGCCGCTTTTTTAAAGAATTGAAGCAGATACCTTATCTTACTGTTATTCCTTCTCAGGCGAACTATTTTCTTGTAAAAATTAATAGTAGGTTTACTTCTGGAGAAATTACACAAAGTCTCTTAGAGAAATACGATATACTCCTCAAAGACTGTGATTCTAAAAATGGTCTTAAAGGAAAGAACTTTGTGCGTATTGCAATACGTGGTAAAAAAGATAATGATGTTTTAATAAAAGCATTAAGGAAATTGTAAGCAATGAAAATTATAACAGATGATGATATAAAAGCATTGAAAATTCCTACAACACGTTGTATAGAATGGGTTGAAGAATCTTTCAAAATGAAGAATCGAAGTCAGTTTCCTCCCAAGATATCCCTTCATCCAAAAGAAGGTGATTTTTTTAATACAATGCCTTGTATTCTGCCAAAAGAATATCATACATTTAGTGTAAAGATCGTTAATCGTATAAAAGGAAATCATCCTGCCTTGAAAAGCAAGTTGTTTCTTTTTGATACAATCACGGGTTCAATGTTAGCTTTAATGGATGCTAATTGGATTACAAATATGAGAACGGGGGCAGTTGCTGCTTTGGCTATTAAAACTTTTAGAAAAAGAAATGCTCGAGTTTTTGCATTGATGGGTTTGGGTGAAATCGCTCATAGTACAATGCAATGCATAATAGCATCTTTTAAACATGAGGAATTATATATAAAATTATTAAAATAT
Organism: Segatella asaccharophila; assembly: GCF_054687055.1. Taxonomy (NCBI): domain Bacteria; kingdom Pseudomonadati; phylum Bacteroidota; class Bacteroidia; order Bacteroidales; family Prevotellaceae; genus Segatella; species Segatella asaccharophila. The sequence continues at coordinate 99,926 of NZ_BAACAN010000003.1, forward strand.
AAGGATCAGGCTGATAGTTTTGCTTATACATATCAGAATTTTTCCAATCTACATTTTACTATAGTCGATACAATGGATGATTTTGTCAAAGGTTCTGATGTGGTTATTTCGTGTATAACATTTGCTGAAGGTATTTTAGAACCTAAAAATAATTTATTTAAGCCAGGGATTCTAGTTTTACCAATTCATACCCGGGGATTTCAAAATTGTGATTTGTTCTTTGATAAAGTTTTTGCTGATGACCGTGGTCATGTAAAGGACTTTAAATATTTTGATAGGTTTAAATGTCTTGACGAAATAGGTAATGTTCTTCTATGTAAAAGTAAGGGAAGAGAAAATGATACCGAAAGGATATAGTCTTATAATATAGGTTTAGGTCTACATGATGCTGTTTTTGCTTATAAAATATATAACATGATAGAAAATGCGGAATAAAAAGAGTTTTCAGATAGAAGGTTCATTATTCATTGTATGGAAAAAAGAACTCGTTAAAATTTTCAAACAATTTGATGTACTTTGCTCAAAATATAACTTAACATATTTTTGTAACGGTGGGACAGCTATAGGTGCTGTACGACATCATGGTTTTATACCATGGGATGATGACATTGATGTAATGATGCCACGTCCAGATTATGAAAAACTTTTGGATATCTTCCGAATAAAAAATGTTGGCAATTTGGAAATTATAACTCCTGAAAAGGACGAAAATTATTATCTTACTTATGCAAAATTGTATGATAAGAATACAACGCTATTAGAAAATAAATGTTTTCATTGTCTTATAGGTGTATTTATAGATATCTTTCCTCTAGATGGTGCTCCCAAAAATCCTAAGCATGCTAAGAGACTTTATGATAGATATCAAAAGTTGCGTTTAAATGTTTCTCTAACAGCTACATATTATGGATTTACAGACTTAATGATTCAACTGATTAAGTTACATTGGAAAGATGTATTTAGGATTTTGTTTATATGTTCTTTTAGAAAAAGAATTAGGAGAAAGTCGTTATCTGGAATTCATAAAATTATACAAGAAGTTAATTATGAAGGTTCCGAATACATAAATGAATATGATGATTATTATGGCTATAAACTATATCAGCCAAAAGAATGGTATGAAGGAACGAGAGAATTTCCATTTGAAGATATGAATGTGAAATTGCCTAAAGAGTATGATAAATATTTAACTCATATATTTGGTGATTATATGCAATATCCTCCTTTATCAGAGCAGAAATCTCATCATTATGTAGCATATCTTAATTTGGAGAAGCGGGAGACTATTGAAGAAGTACTTGCAAAATTAAAACATAAGAAATAACAGGATGGTTTCTCAAAAGTCTGAGAGGGTAGTGAAGAATACGGGGTTCATGTTTCTCCGTATGATACTGATTGTAGGAATTGGTTTGTTTACTTCCCGTGAGATTTTAAAAATTCTAGGAGTTAAGGATTTCGGCACCTATAATCTTGTAGGAACGATTGTAGTGATGTTTTCGTTCTTGCAGTCCGCATTGAATAATGCGACTTCTCGATTTATCACTTTTGATTTAGGGATAGGAAATTTAGGGAATTTACGACATACTTTTTCTATGAGCCTTAATTCTGAGGCATTACTTGGTTTAATCATCTTATTCCTTTCCGAGCTGGTTGGCCCTTGGTTTATCGGTCATAAAATGAATATTGATCCAGCCCGAGTTGAAGCTGCACAGGCAGTTTTTCAATTTTCATTATTAAGTTTTATTGTCAGTCTTCTTAGAACTCCATTTAACTCTCTAATTATTGCCCATGAGCGAATGAACTATTTTGCCTATACTAGTATAGTTGAGGCATCTTGTAAATTGGCGATAGTCTATTTGTTATTGATCATCCATCATGATAAACTGATCACTTATGCTTTTTTACAGCTATTAGTTACAATACTAATTACTTTATGGATGATTGTTTATTGTAGGTTGAATTTTAAAGAATCTCGATATAAGTTATTTTGGAATAGTGCTCTGTTGAAGAAACTCACGAATTATTCGGGCCTTAGCCTGATTGTTAATATCGCAGATGTAGCTGTAATACAGTCTATAAGTATCTTCTTTAATTTATTTCAAGGATTAGTAGCTAATGCAGCATTAGGCATTGCCAATCAGGTAAATTCACAGTTAAACCAATTTGTTGGTAATTTTAGTCAGAGTTATAATCCTCAGATTATCAAATCTTATGCAGCAAAGGATTACCATTATTTTATGAATTTAATTTATTCTGCTGGAAAATTGTCCTACCTGTTATTATTTGGTATCTCCTTTCCGATTATGCTTAACATACAATATTTGCTAAAATTATGGTTGAAGACCCCTCCTGATCAGACGGCTTCTTTTTTATGTCTAATCATTATGTTTTCTCTTATTGATTCATTTTCTCAGCCTCTTTGGGAGGCTGTACATGCTACGGGCAATCTAAAAGTTCACCAATTGCTCATGGCAGGTATTAAAATTTTAAATATACCGATATCCTATACTCTTCTTAAGTTGCATTTTCCTGTTATTACTGTATTGGTCGTCTATGTACTTTTAAATTTAGTCTGTGCAATTGTAAGAATATGGTGGATGGGGCATTTGATTCATCTAAATGTGAAGAACTATTGTAAAGAAGTAATTCTCAAAATAGTGCAAGTTAGTATTATATCAATACCGATTCCCTGCATAATTGCACTATTGATTCATAATCATTTAGCATCCTTGTTTTTGACATCAATCGTATTCTTGGGAATATATGGACTAACTGTGTATAAATTAGCTTTAAACCAGAAAGAACGAGAATTAGTTTGTTGCATGTGCCAAAAAGTAAAAGATAAGTTTCTTAGGAGAAATTAGTCTTTCTATTTGTTAGGGTGATTTTTAGTATGTTAGGGAACTTATTATGTTAACAAATATCAAGGGGGGCAAAAGACTACCCAATTTTGAAGTATTGCGTACTTTATGCATGCTGATGATTGTAGTTTGGCATTTCTATTTTCATGGAATAATGCATGGGTTGTCTGGAAAGACCATATATGCAGATGGAACTGCTTTAGGAATATTTAATTATGTTCTTTCAACTTATCTCTCCATCTTTGTAGCGTATGTGTGAATGGATATGTCTTAATCTCGGGCTATTTTCTTGTCAACAAGACTTTTAAACTCGAAAGGGTGATAAAACTTTGGATGCAAACATTTTTCTATGCACTTATCATTACGGTCGTAGTTCATTTCATCTTTCCTGAGATGGCGGGAATAAAAGATATTTTGAAGACCTTCACACCAATTAGAAGTCGGGAGTATTGGTTTGTTACGATTTATATGGGGATGATGCTTCTTTCTCCTTTCTTGGCTCAGGCTGCACATGCGTTGACACAACCTCAATATAAGATCCTTTTATTGGTATTGGGAATATTGAATATCACATTCTTCTTCAATTTACCTTATGGAGATATCTATGGAGGCGGGATGTCTTTACTGTGGTTTATTTTCCTGTTTTTGGTTGCCGGATATATAAGGTTGTATGATGTGCATTTAGGGAAAGAAAAATACGGTCATTATTTTTGGTATATTAGTTTCTTTATATTTGGCTTTGTTGTTTTCAGAGCAATTCTCAGCGTACTACATCATCATGAGGGTTTAGGCTATTCAAGTTCATCTTACAATGGTTTCTCCTTCTTCCTCACTATAGCATTATTTATGTATTTCAAGAATCATACTTTTGGTGACGCTGTATTAGTCAGGTTTCTTGTAAAAATTGCCCCTTATACTTTTGGTGTCTACCTGATTCATGATAATAATTTCATCCGTACTATCCTTTGGTATAAAAACATAAACTTTGATAATTACTTAGGTTCTATCTATTTATTGCCAATCATGTTAGTTGTCAGCATTTGCATCTTTGTGATTTGTATATTCATTGACTTTTTTCGAGACCAATTATTCCATTATTGCAGAATAGATAATTTAATAGCAGATTTCAGTTCTGTAATAGGACAAGGATGTAATACAGTGAAAAAATGGTGTAATAGGGAGTAGCTAATCAATTTCAAACATGAAATATTTGTAGAATTGCATCCAAAATTGCCAACTCCCATCATCTCTAAATAAACAATAGTATTGAATTATTATGATTAAGACCAGACCAGATTTAAGATATTAACTAGAAGATAACACAGTGGTGTATGTGTGTTTCCTTGCAGAAATTTAAAATAACATTTTATAAATAAGTTGATGAGAGTACTTTGGTTTTCGGGTAATCCTGCTATGTATGCTAACCGGAACAGTTATAATGGCGGTGGATGGATAGCTTCTCTCCAACAGGAATTACTCAAAATGCACCCAAGCGATATAAAATTAGCCATAGCTTTTCCTTGGGAGGCGGACATTAAGGACCAAGGAGAAAATTGCCTTTATTATGGCGTTAAAAAAATCCGTCATGCATTTTGGGATTATAAAGGTAAAGAACGGAAATGCCTTGAACGAGTAAAATGGATCGTAAATGATTTTAATCCTGATGTGATTCAGGTATTCGGGACGGAAGAAATATTTGGTTTGGTGGCCACGATTACACAAGTGCCGACCATTATTCATTTGCAAGGAATTTTAAATGCCTACAAAGAAGCGTGGTTACCTGAGAGCCTGTCTTGGATCAGACTTTTCTTGGATCATCCTAGACAAATTATGTCAATAAAAGGATTACATCGTAATATGGAGCGTGAAAGGAGAATCTTTGCCCATACAAGATATGTTTTTGGAAGAACCGAATGGGATTACAGAGTATCGAATTTGATGGCTCCATCTGCACAATATTACTATTGCAGTGAAATGCTTAGACCGAACATCTATTATAGTGATAAGATCTGGTCTAAAAAGCAGCACCGAGTGAAACATATTGTTTCTATTATCTCTGGGGCAGTATATAAGGGTAGTGATATTATCCTTAGAACTGCTAAAGTATTGAAAAAATACTTTCCCGCTGATTTTATTTGGGAGGTATATGGGGTATCAAATCTTTCTGATGCAGAAAAATATACAGAAATAAAGGCTGTAGAAGTAAATGTAAAGATATTAGGTGTAATAACGGCACCAGAATTAGTCAATATCATTGTTGATGCGGATGTTTATGTTCATCCATCCTATATAGAAAACAGTCCCAATACCGTATGTGAAGCTCAAATACTTGGCATTCCTGTTATTGCAACTAATGTTGGTGGTGTTTCTTCTTTGGTACATACAGGGATTGACGGTATAACCGTACCCAGTAACGATGTGTATATGATGGCTTGTCAGATAAAACGGGTACTTTGCAATGATCAGCTTTCGATAGATTTAGGACATCATGGCAGGCAGACTGCCTTAGAACGGCATGATCCTGAAAAAATAGTGGAAGTGTTAGTTCATACTTATGAAAAAATGATTCAAGAAGCACATGATAGATAGCAGAAAGAAATTGGACTTCTATTTGAAGGCAGACGAAATTATGAACGAGCAGGTCTTTCCTAAAGGATTTCGCAAGTTGATTGACTATAACCATACTCTTATTCGCCGTTTTTTGCGATGTATGAGATGGCTGGAATATGTTTCTTCAAAATACAAGACCAATAAGATGTTCCTGTCATTAAAACTCTTTTATTCGTATAAATATCATCGGCTTGCTGCAAAAACAGGATTTGATATACCTATTAACACCTTTGGCTATGGTGTACGTATCGGGCATTTAAGTAATATTGTGATTAATGGGGCTGTTAAAATTGGTAACTATTGTGAAATTCAAAACAATATTACCATCGCAGACGGTTGTTCAAAGAAAATAGGCAACAATGTATCAATTAGTTCGAATGTCGTAATAGCTAAAGAAATATCTATCGCTGACGGCTGTACAATCTCATCCTGTAGCTTCCTTAATTGTAATTGCTTGATTGGTAATACTTTATGGGGGGGGGTAAAGGCTAAACCAATTAAGGAATGTAATCCTTGGACAGCTGAAGAGCCCTATTATTCAGAATGGATGAGGTGTGAGAATTTAAGAAATAAAATGGGATTAGTATGAACAAAGAGCATATCGAACTTGATTTTTTGATTTCTGCCATTCACGATGGTGAATACATCTCTACAGAAAATGTACTGGGATGGATTAAACAACAGAATGAAGAAGTAAAAAGTAATATCAAACAAATTCCTTTGGAGAAATTGATAAATTGGAGTTATCGCGATGATCGCATTCGTCATGATTCTAATAAGTTCTTTTCCATTGACGGAATAAGTGTTTCTACAAATTATAGAAATGTGTCCACTTGGGACCAGCCTATTATCAATCAACCGGAAATAGGTTTTCTCGGTTTTATTACGAAAAAGATAAATGGGGTCTTGCATTTTTTGACGCAGGCAAAAATTGAGCCGGGCAATCTTAATGTTGTACAACTCTCACCTACTTTACAGGCTACACGTAGTAATTTCATGAGAGTTCATGGTGGCGCTTCACCCAAGTATCTTGAGTATTTTACAGGGGATAAGCCAGTAAAGATTCTTATTGACCAACTCCAAAGTGAACAGGGTGCAAGATTTCTACATAAGCGCAATCGCAATATAATAATTGAAGTATCAGAAGATGAAGAATTAGATATAAAGGAGAATTTTGTCTGGCTGACACTCTATCAGATAAAGGAATTGCTCAAACACCCGAATGTGGTCAATATGGATTCTCGTACAGTAATTTCATGCATACGCTTCGGAGACTATTCTGAACACTCTCTGAAAATGTTATCTGCATTTCAGAAATTGAATACAGATATAAATGACCAGTTGATTTATTCCCTGCTTAGCCATGACAACCATTTACATGATGAGGAAGACATTATTAAATGGATGACAACTCTGAAGTTTAAATACGAATTGGATGTCAGGGAAGTCGGCATATCTCATCTTCAACATTGGATTTATGACGGAAATACTATCCACCACGAACACAATAAGTACTTTGATGTCATAGGAGTACATTGTGAAATTGGGAATCGCGAGGTCGTAGCATGGGATCAGCCGATGGTACGATCAGCCCAAAAGGGATTGATGGGGTTTCTAGTAAAGAAGATAAATGGTATCTATCATTTTCTTGTTCAGGCAAAACTCGAATGTGGAAATTTTGATATTGTTGAGATGGCTCCGACTGTCCAATGTCTAACTGGCAATTATAGAAAAGGGTACAACGAATATACGATTCCTTATTTGGAGTATTTTGTGGATGCTCCGAAGACGAGAATTTGGTATGCTACATATCAAAGCGAGGAGGGTGGAAGATTCTTCCAGGAGCAAAATTTGAATATGATTGTAGAAGTGGGTGATGATTTTCCAATAGGTGTGGAGGACAACTATTGTTGGATGACACTCAATCAGATGCTTTCCTTTATCAAGTATAACAATTATCTAAATATAGCAGCTCGTTCACTACTTTCCGCAATAAACTTTATAAAATGATAAAAATAGGTATAATCTGTCCTTCTGAAATCGCTTACAGAAGGTTTTTGCCTGCATTGAAGCAGGATTCACGATTTGAATTTGTTGGTATAGGTATGGCAAGTACAGCAGAATGGTATGGAACGACAACCAACATTAATACTGAGGTCAATAAGGTTCGAATCGAAAGGGAACGTTCCAAGGCCCAAACTTTTATTGATGCCTGCGGAGGGGGAAAGATATATGACAGTTATTCATCACTCGTAAGTTCAAAAGACGTTGATGCTGTTTATTTACCACTGCCACCAGCCCTACATTATCAATGGGCAAAGCAGGCTCTTGAAAATGGAAAGCATGTTTTTGTAGAAAAACCGACTACGACAGATTCTGCAGATACGAAAACATTGATTACCCTCGCTCATAATAAAGGCCTGGCATTGCATGAAAATTATATGTTTGTTTATCACAACCAATTAAAAGCCATTAATGATGTCGTAGCCAGTGGCGAAATCGGTGACATAAGACTCTATCGCATTACTTTTGGCTTTCCCCGTCGTGCCAAGAATGATTTCCGTTACAATAAGGCTCTCGGTGGCGGAGCCTTGATAGATGCTGGAGGGTATACACTTAAATATGCATCTTTCTTACTCGGGAGATCCGCAAAATTAGTTGCTGCCCACCTCAATTATCTTTCTGAATTTGATGTCGATATTTTTGGCTCTGCCACAATGATAAACGATGCTGGAGTTACGGCGCAATTGGCATTCGGTATGGATTGTGACTATAAATGTGAGATTGAAATTTGGGGTAGTAAAGGTACAATAACATCAAACCGTATTTTGACTGCACCGGCTGGTTTTGTACCAGAGTATACTATCAAGAAAAACCAAGACTATGAAACTCGTAAATTACCTGCCGATGATGCTTTCTGTAAATCTATAGGGAGATTTTATGATTGCATTATTGATAAGAGTATTAGGGAGAATGAATATGAACTTGTTCAGAATGAATCAGATTTACTGACACAGTTTAAAACCATGGCAGAATGAAACGTATTGCTATAATAGGGGTCAAAGGCTTTATAGGGAGGCATCTCAACTGGTTCTTCAAAACAAGATTAGGAATAACTCCGGAATGCTATGATATTGTGGAGTCAGAAGAAGCCCATTATCACAAAGTTGATATGTTAAATAAAGAGTCTGTTTCCGAGATAAGTCTTGATGTGGATTACATATTCTATATGACAGGATTGACAGGAACGAGAACTGGATTCGACCAATATGGAACCTTCCTGAAGGTCAATGAGTTGACTTTACTGAATCTCTTGGATGCTATCCGTCGGTCGAGTTATCGCCCAAAGATCATCTTTCCGTCTTCACGTCTGGTATACAAGGGTGTAGATAAGGCTCTAAGAGAAGATGATGAAAAAGATGCACGGACTATCTATGCTGCTAACAAGATAGCTTGTGAATCATACTTGAAAGCATACAACTATAACTTTGATATTCCCTTTACCGTATTCCGAATCTGTGTACCATACGGCAATATGCTGGATAATAACTATAGTTTTGGAACGATAGGTTTTTTTGTCAAAACGGCATCTTCCGGGAAGGATATAACGTTGTATGGAGGTGGAACAGTTAAAAGGACTTTTACACATTTGGAAGATTTATGCTATCAGATGATAATGGGTGCCCTTAACCCTGCATCCGACAATCGGATATTTAATATTGGTGGGGAGACATATTCATTAAAAGATGCGGCTACACTTATTGCAAGACATTATGGTGTTAATGTGACTGCTGTCTCTTGGCCTGATGCAGATTTACGATTAGAGAGTAATCACACCTATTTCGATGATTCGTTGATACAACAATTGTTAGGCGGGTATACATATAAACATTCATTGGGGGAGATTTAGGATGAAGATCTATTTCATAACTTTTGCTGACTCACGATACAAACCCACATTGGAAAGAATAAAAAAAGAAGCTCAGGGTATGAATATCTTTGATGGGATATACATTCTTTCTGAAAAAGACTTTGATATAGCTTATAAGAAATTATTTTATGGAGAACATCGCAATAAGATGTATGCATTTGGTTATTACTCTTGGAAATCATGGGCTGTCAAAAGTGTGTTGGACAAACTCAATGAAGGGGATCTTCTTATATATTGTGATGCGGGATGTACTCTCAATCCAAAAGGCTTGAGGAAATTACATCTTTGGATTTCGGATATAAGCAAACAAGATAAGGATATTATGGCTTTTATCCAACCGCAATATTTGGAGAAAGCTTATACGAAAGAAGAAGTATTCAAATATTTCAGTATTTCTCAAAATGACAAGATGATCCGTAATACAGGACAGTTTTTTGCTGGAACTCTTTTAGTTCGTAAAACGCTGCAAAGTTCAGATTTGATAAATCAGTGGTATAATTTAAGCAATTATCATAAGGATTTGATAGATGAGAGTACAACTTGTACAGAAAATCCTGATTTTATAACATGTCGTTACGATCAAAGTCTGCTATCCTTATTACTTAAACAGTACAAGGGTTTAGTAACAAAGAATTTATCAGAAATAGAATATGGTTGTCATTCTAATATAGGAATAGAAGATAGCCCTATTTGGGCATTACGAAAAAAGAAACTAACTTTTATAGGTTATCTGAAAGTTTTTCCTATTCGTGTGATAAATAAAATTGCCCGCGTCTTGGGATATAGAAATGTAATCAATTACAAAATATAGACCTTGTGAGTAGTAAGTGTCCCAAATAGGTATCTTGCATAAACCCTTAACAAATGAAATTTCGTGCTCATATCAAAAATCAAGGATTATGTTGAGTACGATAGATTTTGAAAAACTGCTCTTTCTCTACAAGACGGAGGGTCAGAACATGTCAATCCATACATTTTGTGTAAATAAAGGCTATCAACTCCAAGATGATCCCCGTTTAGCCGGTCATAGATTAAAATCTCTTCAACTTTATTCAGAGCGTAAAATTAGGAACACTCTGAAATACCGATAGGGCGTGGAGATAAATTGGACACAAACATGAAAAAATTATTTTATCTATATCTAATCAGTCTTACTATTGTTATAAGGTATTTTGTTAATGATGAGAATCTTAACTATTTCCTGATTGGGTCAATGATGCTATTAAGTTTCGTTGGCTTATTTATAAAAGCATATATCAAAACAGATAGTTTCTTACCATTATTGATGATTCTTATTATGTTCTTGTTCTCCTTTCTGGCTCATCGAGAAAGTTTTAGGTCATCAACTATTCTATACAGTCTGTTATTTGTGACATCGTTTTTATCGTACACTGTGATATGGGATAAGAGTAAAGTAAAGATTTCATCTGTAATGAAATTGATAAAATATATAATCTATGCTTATGCAATAGTCCTTTTTATTCAGCAAATACAATCATTTAGTGGAATGACACATGTTTTCAATTTAGCAAGTGATTTTAGCTCGAAATGGAAACTTAATTCATTATCTATGGAATCATCAAATACGGCTATGATAATTCCTCTTCTGATGTATTGTTATATAAGATTGCAGGAACTGTTACTCGGAGAAAAACTTGAAATAAAACAAATTTATAAAAGAGATAAAAAAATTATAATCATATTTCTGTATGTAACATTAACAAATGGTGCAATGACGGCACTTTTTACTTTGCCGATTTTTTGCCTGTATTTTTTACGTGTAAAAGATATAAAATATATCATTGGAGTTGTAATATTTGGATTTGGTCTGGCAATGGGATTAAAATATGCAGGAGTTATAGAATTTGATAGGATAACAAAAGTAATCAATGCGTTCTTTACATTTGACATAAATACCATAGTAGATGTTGATCCAAGTGCTGCATGTCGAATAGTACCTTACTTTAATTATATAAATGCTTTTAATCCTTTGGATCCCAATTTCTGGATTGGACATGGTATTGATAGTGCAGAGACTTTAGCTGATTATCAAATTTTAGCAATAGGAGAGGCAAAAGAGGGTATAGGAGCGATGAATATTTTTTCAACCTTTTACGATTATGGCTTTATTATGACCATATCATTTGTTTTGTTTGTTTATAAATTTGCAATAACAAAAGTCAAAAGTTTTGATACATTGATTTATGTTCTTCTTTACTCAGTCGTACCTTTTAATCATTATATGCTATGGATTTTCCTTGCATATATGTTTTTGGTCAAAAGATATGGAATAAAATATAAATTTGTAAATGAAAATAATTTCAATTATTATCGCAACCTATAATGCTGACAAGACATTGAAGCGGTGTTTGGATAGCATTGTGCCTCAATTAACAGATGAGTGTGAACTTGTTCTTGTAGACGGTGGTTCAAAAGACAATACCAATGCCATCATTGATTCTTATAGTGATCAGGTCTCTGTTCATATATCCGAACCAGATCAGGGAATCTATGATGCCTGGAATAAGGGGATTAAGGCATCAAGTGGGGAATGGATCATGTTTGTTGGCGCAGATGACTTGCTATTGCCCCATGCTCTAAATAACTATTTAGATACAATTAAGGCAACCGATCTAATCTCTTCTTACGATTATATTTGTGCACATAACGAGTTTGTAGATGAGCATGGGAATCTCTTGAAAATATTAGGCTCTGCCCCTGCATGGAGTGTGATGAGGAAGACTATGGCTGCAGCACATGTCGCATCATTACACAATAAGCATAATTTGTTTGATAAGATTGGTCTTTACAACTTAAACTTTAAGATATGTGCTGATTATGAATTATTAGTTCGCAAACGGAATCATTTGAAATATCTTTTTATTGACAAGCATATTGCCAGAATGAAAATAGGAGGGATGAGCTTTTCCACCTCAGCAGTTATTGAGGCCTATCAAATAAGAAAGTTGCATCATACTGTTTCCGGGATAGAAAATGTCCTCTTGTTGATACGTGACTGGCTTGCCTTTAAATATTTTGTCATTTGCAAATCATAAATAATTGTTTGAGTAAAATAGAATATAAAGATACAAAAGGGGAAGGCTGTTCCTTAATGATAAAATGTATATGATAAAAAAAATAAATTCAATAATAACCAAAATGAAGGGGGAATCATTTGTTATTGATGATCTGGTTCCAACTTCATATATATTTTATTTTTTCTTGAGCAAGATATTTTGCTTAATCTATGGTATTGTTAGGTTGAGATGCTTTAAAACTGTTTTTATTCATCCATCAAGTACTATTAAATGTGCTTCAAAGTTAAAGTTTGGGAAAAATTTCTCTGTGGGGAGATTATGCTATATTGATGCTTTGTCTAAACATGGTCTCATTTGCGGAGACAATGTGTCCTTAGGTTTCTTTACTCATATAGAATTAACAGGAAGTCTTAAACTGTTAGGACAAGGAATGATAGTTGGTAATAATGTTGGGCTAGGTACACATGGTTATTATGGGAGTGGAACGGGATTATTAGAGATTGGGGATAATACCATTTTTGGTAATTATGTGAGTGTACATCCTGAAAATCACAATTATTCCAATTTGAATTTACCTATAAGATCTCAAGGGGTTAACGGCAAGGGAATAAAGATAGGGAGTGATTGTTGGATAGGAGCCAAAGCAACTATATTAGATGGTACCATACTGGGTGACCACTCTATTGTTGCAGCTGGTGCAGTTGTGAAAGGCATCTTTCCTCCTTATTCTGTTATAGGTGGAGTTCCTGCAAAGATATTGAAAATGAGGAAATAAGAAGAATCCTAAATTATAATCATGAAACTATCGAAGTATGCTATTCAAAAATTGGTTCTTTATGTAACCGGGACGGAAACGCCTGGTTTATATAGAAAAGGAAAGGATCTCGTGGATCTTTTTTAATCAATATGGTCTAAGGGACGTATATGATTTCAATCATGGTGGATGAAGTCAATCAAGATAGAAAGTAGAGGAATCTGTGCAAAAAGTCATAGTAATATTTGATTATTTTATATACTCTTAAGTTGAGGATTTTACATTATATCTTAGGGTTCCCTCCTGAACGAACTGGTGGAATGACTAAGTATGCCACAGATCTGATTCGGGTGCAAAAAAAGAATAACAAGGTCTTTGTTTTGTTCCCTGGAGGCTATATACATTTAAGGAGAAAATGTTGGGTATCTTTTGCCTATACGAGAGAGCAAGTTATATGCTACAAAATTAACAATCCTTGTGTAATCCCGTTGCTTTATGGTATAAAGAGACCAGATAAGGTCTTTCATACAATTGATGAATCTGTTGTAATTAATTTTTATAATTCTGTAAAACCAGATGTAATTCATGTGCACACCTTAATGGGGCTACCAAAAGCCTTTATTTCTGTTGCAAAAAAGATGCACATAAGAATCGTTTATACCAGTCATGATTATTTTGGTATATGTCTTAGAGTAAATTTTGTAAATGATCGTGGTAAAGTTTGTGAAACGCCTAATCCTTATTTGTGTTCTATATGTAATTCAAGTGCTCCTAAGACATTATTTTTGAAGTTGAGGAACATGCCAACGCTTCTTAAATATAAAAATGTCTTTCTTTCTAAACTCAAGTATAATTCTCATAGTATTTCATGCACTTCAGCACTAGTTCAAACAAATACTACTCCTCATAATCTCAATAGCTATGGAAAATTATTGGATACGTATATAACTATGCTAGAACAGTTTGATATTATTCATTTCAACAGTACAGTTGCCAAAGAGGTTTATCAAAGCCATCTGAAAATCAACAAATCTGTGGTATTGCCGATAACCCATCAAGGAATCATGGATAGAAGAAAAATTTTGCATGTTGATGGAAGTTGTATAAAAATTGGCTTTATAGGAAGTATAGCTCCGTATAAAGGTTTTCCGTTACTAAAAAATATTCTACGGGATTTATCTTCTCAAGGGTATAATAACTGGCTTTTATCAGTCTGGGGAGGTCCAAAAGGTACAGACAAAGAATGCAACAATATTGTTTATAAAGGAAAATTTACTGCACGGCAATTAGAACAGGTATATCAATCTATGGATCTTTTAATCGTTCCATCAATATGGAAAGAAACTTTTAGTTTGATTACTTTGGAAGCCCTTTCATTTGGTGTTCCTGTGATTGTATCTAAAAATGTTGGTGCAAAGGATATTGTTTCTCAATATGATCCCCATTTTGTCTTTGACAGTTCTGAAAGTTTGAAAGAACTAATCTTCCAAATTCTTCTTGATCAGGAAATATTAAAAGAATTCAATAAGAATATTTTAGATCAACCATGGAAACATTCAGTTGAAATTCATGCACAAATTATTAAAAAGGAATTATACTTATGAAAAAAATTCAGATTTTAGTATGTGCTCATAAAGAAAGTTCTTACACTAGGAATTGTAAACCATATACAGCAATTCAGGTGGGGAAAGCTTTACATCCAGACATCAATTTAGGATTTCTTAATGATAACATAGGTGACAATATAAGTAATAAAAATTCATCATGGAGTGAATTAACAGCACTTTATTGGGGATGGAAAAATATTAATGACGTTGAATATTTGGGGTTGTGTCACTATCGGCGGTACTTTGACGTACAAATAGATGACACAAACATAGATAAAATCATTAAGGAAAAGGATATTATTGTCATAAAATCCCCTAAAATGAATTCTCGGCAAGAAAGGGCGGATAATTTAATTCACATGACAAGCCAAGAAGATTATTATATTTTTGCAGATACATTTCTTTCTATCTATCCACAATTTCATGATAGCTTTATCAATTATTTCTATAATTCACGGGTAAGTTATCCTTACACAATGTTTATTGCAAAAAAAGAAATCTATGATGCTTTTTGTAATTTTATTTTCCCGGTACTTTTCAAGGTGGAGAAAAGAATAAAAAAACATGGATATTCTAGACAACAAAGGTGTATTGGCTATTTTGGAGAATGGTCATTAGGATTATTTATTTCATGTATGCATTTAAAGGTGAAATGTGTTCCACTAGTCTTTTGTGATAAAGGGAAAAACAAACATTCAAAATTAGCTTATTTTTGTCGTGATATTTGGAAATTCTTTTATTTTGTTCTTGATAGATTGAAACCAACACCTAAGGAAATCTTAGTCCCTCCTGATGTTATGACAGGATTGAAGCAAGATGGAATCATTCTTAATATTCTAAAGTAGATGAAAATTGCTTTTGTCAGTACTCGGGGCATTCCCAACAATTACGGGGGCTTCGAACAGTTTGCCGAGTATATATCTGTAGGTCTGGCCAAAAGGGGACATGACGTAACGGTGTATTCTCCGAAATACCATCCTTATCAGAAGGAGGAATATAAAGGGGTTCACATCCGGCATATCTATTCCCCGGAGAAATGGATGGGCGGATCGGTAGGGAGTTTTTTCTATGACTTTGCCTGTCTGCGGGATGCCCTGAAACGGGGACATTTCGATATTATCTACGAAGCGGGATATACCAGTATCATCCCAGCCTATATCTGGTTTAATGTGAAGAAAATCAAGTCGCCCATATTCACGACCAATATGGACGGACTGGAATTTAATCGGTCGAAATTCAACAAGTGGGTACAGAAGTTTATCCACTGGGAGGAGAAGGAGGCTGTAAAGCACAGCCACTACTTGATAGCGGACAATATGGGTATTCATGACTATTACAAGGAAGTTTACGGCAAGGAGAGTAAGTTCTTGGCCTATGGAGCGAATATCTATGATGACTATGACGAGAAGCATCTTGAAAGTTTAGGCTTGCATCCTAAGGACTATTACCTGCTCATTGCTCGTCTGGAGCCGGAAAACAATATCTGTATGGCCATAGAGGGGTACAAACATTCCGGGGAGTATGGACGAAAACCGTTGGTGATTGTGGGCAAGACAACAACGAAACATGCGAAGGAACTTTTGACTGAATTCGGCGATGATCCGTCTATCCAGTTTGTTGGGGGTATCTATGACTTTACCAAACTCAATAGTATCAGGCATTTTTCGTATGCCTATTTCCACGGGCATAGTGTGGGAGGGACTAATCCTTCCTTGTTAGAAGCAATGGCTGCGGGCTGTTTTATCCTGGCGCATGACAATATTTTTAACCGGGCCGTGTTGAGGGAAAATGCAACTTACTATGGTTCGGCTAAAGAGGTGAGTGACCTGTTGGACCATATCGAGGAAAATGAGGTCGTTCACCGGCAACAGTTTGTGGACGGTAATCTCGAGGTGATTCGGAAGGAGTATTCCTGGAATCATCTTGTGGACCAGCATGAGGCATATTTCAAGTGGTTGCTGGAACAGAAACGATAGACAGGAAGAGACAATGACGGATACGGCTGACCGGTTGTTGACATTGGTCCGTGCAGCGATGTGGGGAGAAAGCCCCGACGCATCTAAGTTCATGGGCGCAGACTGGAAGGGAATCTTCCATTTGGCGGACATCGAAACGGTTTCTTGTCTGGTGCTGGACGGTATCTCCCTGTTGTCGAAGGAGGTGCATCCTCCTCTTCCGATAAAGTTGCAGCGGATAGCACAGATGCAAAAGGTGGAACGGGTCAACCGGTTGCACCGCAGTATCATCGCAAGGATACAGGATGCACTGGAGACAGAAGGAATTGTGCCCGTGTTTATGAAGGGACAGGTGACAGCTTTGCGCTACCCTCAGCCTCTGCACCGTCAACCGGGCGATATTGATTTTGTGATCGGGAGCAGGGATTTTTCCAAAACACTGGACATCCTAGAACGGTTAGGCCGTGTGGACCGTACACTGGTGCATGAACATCACGGGATGGCCTGGATAGACGGGGTGACAGTGGAACCACACTATAAGGTTCACAATTACCAAAGGCCTTCCACTGACGAGGCCATGCGGGAGATGTTCGGAGAGATTTATCCGGAACATTTGTCGCGTATTGTGATGGACGGAAAGGAAATTTGCGTGTTTCCGCCTACCTTTGAAAGTGTGTTTCTGATCAGTCATCTAGTCAATCATGTGTATGAGGAGGGATTGGGACTAAGACAGGTCATTGACTATGCTTTGTTTTTTAATAGATGCAATAAGAATATTGACTGGACTAAACATGCAGAGTATTTGAAATTAATGCGGATGGAGAGGGCCTGGCGGATATTTACTTGCTTATGTGTGAACTATCTTGGTTTGCAAATTCCTCCATTAGTAATTCCTTTTACGCAAAAAGAAGAAGATTGGGCAACACGTCTAATGTCAGATATTATACATGTGGGGAATTTTGGCCGGGGAGAATACATCTTCCAATATAATACGATTAATGATATTATTAAAAATTATTGTTGGGTGGTTAAGCGGTGTTACCGCTTAGGCTTTGTTTGTCCAAGTGAAGCAAGATGGTGGGTACTATCAAAGATCAAGAGATTTTTTTGGAAAAAATCAAAGGAGTTCTTTCATTCAAAATCTTGATGAAAATACCTTATGTTATGTGTTTTACTGTATCATTTTGCCGGGGCCGTCATTATGTCCTGTCCGTAGTATTCGGCCTGCGGGATGACCGGATGCTGGTACCTGGACCGGAAGCGGGGGCAGCTGCTCCTGAGTGAAGTCCTGGGCGGGGGCAATTTCGGGAAGTTCTTTACGAAGTATGACCATTTTACCCGTCAGGGCATGGTGAAGAAGTATTTCCTGAAGATTTACCGTAACCTCCATTTCATCCGTCTGTATCCTTCTGAGGCCCTCAGTGAACCCCTGTTCCGTACCTGGCATTTCCTATGGAGGATAGGGAAGAGCGCCTGACGTGGAAGGTCCCGAATCGTATCCGTATCATTCCGCCTTGTTATTGGCCACCTTACCTTGCAGGGCTTCGATTGAATCAACAAAAACAATTGTTTCTATTGATTGATTCTATTTTCCATAAAAAACACGACAAATCATTGTTCATTTCCATTTTATTTACTATCTTTGAACCGTTGATCTACTGAAACACCACGGCTGTGAATCACCTCTTTGTCGTTCTTGTTTCAGTTTCTCTCGTCCGGCAACCCTTCACTTAATCTGATGAGCTGCTAAGAAAAACAAATAGAATTAATCAATAAGTCTTATGATCATGAAGTATTACATTAACAATCGGCAACAAGATGATAGTCAAGTAAAAATCGAATGATTGAAGTTTTTCATTTGATGTTTGGTAAATCAGAAAAGTTTAGCTATTTTTGCAAAGTCAAGATATAAGAAGAAAGGAATAATGGATGGAACCGGTACTCAACGACTATCACAAAAAGATAAATGCCATCAAGATTCAATCGGTGGAATCCTGGAGGAGGTTGAAACTTTCGCACAAGGAGTGCTCAAATCAGTTCAAGCGGTTGCGGGAACAACGAATTGCAAGGGAGTCCAAATCGCTCGTATAGCAGAATGGGAAAATAAACATGGTTACTGGATAGAGACCGCCGAACTTGGAAGTTATGAGGATAGAAGTCTACAAGTCGGATGAAGGTAATATCAGTACATACTATAGCCAGTCTCCGAAATTCTTAAAATAGGAACTGCTGTTGTGACTTCAAGATAATGATACCCGGGCAGCTGGCCATAGATTAAAATCTCTTTAGTCTTATTCACAACTTAAAAGCGGTGACGCTCTAAAATATCCTGTTTATCTGGCATAAACATCAATTGAACACGAACAAATCAAAAATTTTTGCCCTATTATTACGCAAAAGTTCGTTAACAACAAAAGTTTAATATTTATGAGCAAAGTCGGAAGACGCCCATAAACAGGGCGCTTCGGAGTGGTTCATGGAATAATAGACATTTACTTTTCGAAGATGAATAACGATACATTTATAGCTGACCTCAGCAGGAAGAAAAGCGATTATAATAATCCAGATCAGGCGACTACACAAGAGCAGAGCCTGATACAGCTTTCGTCTGGAATATACACAGAGGAGGAACGGTTTGTCTTTGAGCTGTTTCAGAATGCAGTGGATGCATTTGAGGTTTCTGCGGGTTGCTTAGACGTGAAAATACTCATTAGTAATGGTTACTTAGTGTTCATGCACAACGGACAGGCATTCTCCAAGCGCGACATAGAGGGATTGTGCGATGTGGGTAACGGAAACAAGATCAAGGACATTAAGAAGATCGGTTACAAGGGAATTGGCTTCAAGTCCGTATTCTGGTCCAACTGCGTGACGGTCGCTTCCGGCGGCTATTGCTTCAAGTTTGACAAGGAGCACTGGACAGACTATTGGGATAAACATTGGAAAGCGTCATATGGGAAGAAAGATGACGAGAAGAAATATCTGATGCCGTGGCAAATCATTCCAATAGAGACCATGCCTCCAAACATAGGTATTGACACATCGGGCTATCAAGTAGTCACTTATATTCAGCTTGGCAGAAAGAAGAACATTGGAGAGAAGATTGTTCGATTAATGTCGGATTGTCAATTTTTGTTGTTCGTCAGTGCCAAGAACATCAAGATGGCATTTTGGAAAGAAGATAGTTTGGTGTCTTCTTTGGAGAAGAAAACGGTGGATGACCAAGTTGTGCTATCTAAAAACGATGTTGAAGATAGTCGGTGGCTGATCTATTCCAATGATCATGTAGAGGTGCCGCCCGAAATCCAAGGTGAGATGAAAGAGGATGGATACACGCCACTTAAACTGCAGGATGCCAAAAGCTTCGACTTGTCTTTTGCGATAAAGCTGGATAAAGAAAACAGGCTCGTACCTATGGCAGACGCTGTAGTCTATACCTACCTGCCGACCTCTTTTAAGTTTGGTGACGTAGGGTTACCTTTTCTTGTCAATGCTAACTTTATTACAGATGCAGGACGTCAGCAACTGCACAAGGATTCAGCGTGGAATAAGCTGATATTCTCAAGGATTCCATTCGAATTCTTGACGTGGATGTCGCAAATCTCAGACAAGTACCAGAACTACTATGAGATGCTGCCAAAGATATCGTATGGTTGTAGCAATCCGTTGGAGAAAGCATACGAAGACGGGATGAAATCAGCTATAGGAAATGTGGCTTTCATTCCGAGCATTGATAATCTTGCCATTAAACTCCTCCCCAGTCAGGCGATAATGGATAGCATAGGCATATCTGATGCCATCTCAACAGGTGTACTGCTTCGCCACGTCAACAAGACATACGGAAAAGCGTATGACGACAATAGCCTAATACGAAGAGTTAGGAAAGGTAGCTGTATGCTGAAAAAATATGGTGTGTTCTTCTTTGACAAGGATTGCCTTGCCAAACTTTTCGATGATGAGGATTGCTTCGAGGGCATTGATGTTGAGCTCGACAAGAAACTGGTAAGCTTTCTATATTACTTGCAAAGAGACGCTACCGAGAAACCGGATTTTGTGAAAACACTGAAGTTGGTGAAGTTTCTACTGGACGAAAAGGGAAATCTTGCAGCACCTGAAAATCTTTTCTTCCCCTCTGACTATCGGGAACAAAATGAAATGGCAAAGGATGTGACTTTCCTGCATACAGATGTTGCGGACTTTGCCAAGGCCAATGCTGACATGGAAAAGTGGCTGAGTGAAGTCGGAGTCTCTAAACTGAACAATATGACCTTCATTCAATATGTGCTATGCAAGGACGACTATATCACAGTTAGTAATGCCATAGAAGTCGGGCAGTTTTTGTTTGAAGTCAATCAACATGAGAATATCTTCGATAATATAGGCAGCTACACCCTATCAAAAATAAAAATACTCACAAAAGTAGGGACACTAAAGTGCGCAGAAGAACTTTATTTCGGCTCTTTCTATCATCCAGAAGTTGATTTGGAAAGCGTTTATAAGGGCGACATCTATGTATCGGAAAGATATACAGGCGGCTCAGATGTCCAAGAGTGGAAAGTGTTCTGGATGAAGTTCGGAGTGAATGACTCTATAGAAATTGAAAAACAAACACTTATAGGACATACTGAGGATTGGGATATAATCAAAAGGGCAAAAGGTGAATTTGGAAAACGATATAATGTGGGTTCTTTGGGGACGAAATTTTATTATTTTTACGAGTCGAGCTTAGTATTTTACCCTCCACTTCTGCTTTCACAAAAGGAAGTAAGGCCTGACTTGACTAAATTAATATGGGGTAAAATTCTTGCGAAAAAATATGCATTCCATGAGGATATTGTAAAAGGGCAGGCAGGATTTTTTGGCGAATCTGCGAAATACACATCATTGAACTTAGAGCCATTCATTGAGTGGGCAATTAAAAATGTACAGAAGTTCCCAGCTAAGGACGGCAGCTTACGATTGTCAAAAGAGCTATTTGCCAATACTGAAAGCATCAGCTCCGTTGGCGGTAACTATCTTCCTATTATAGATATTGATGGCGAAATAGATAATTCATGGGACTCTTTGTTGGCCTTAAAGACTCAAGTAGGGATAGATGATTTGTTGAATGTGCTGGATAAAATATCTTGTGATGCCAACAAAGTGGAAAAGAATAAAAAACTTATTGCCAATATCTATTCCAAAATCATCGAAATTGGAGGCATAGAAAATTTGGGCTATAAAGACAAATTGACAGAATGGGCAACAAGTCATCGCATCCTTTCCACAGATGGACAGTTCTATAACCCTTCCGAGCTTAGGTATATCACCCTTGACGGATTTGGCAAGTGGAAAAGTGTCTATATAGGTGGCGTCACTAATAAGGATAGGGTAATAGAATTGCTGCGCCTGATGGGCGTTAAGATTATTACCGAGAAGAGTGTCAAGCCGAGTTTTAAAGGGAGAGAAGAATGTGAAACTATCAAGATGGCACTGGAGTCAAGAGTCTCAGCACTGGCATTGCTGAAGATTGAAGAGAGCGCCGACAAAGATGAATACAGCAAAGCAAAAAGCAACTTAAGAAGCAAAGTGGCAAAGACACATTTCTACCAATGCGACGAGATATACTTGTCGTATGGTGATGATGAAGACCAGTTGGAGAAAGCTACTTTCGGACTGGAAGACAACTTCTACTTCACTGGGAATATCAGAGCGGCTAACTTAGAGCCGTTAATGGAACCTCTATGCTCTTTTCTAGGAATAGGCAAGAAGTGTGCACATGAGTTATTTGTAATCATGATTGAGTCGCAAGATGGTATTGAGAGCTATCTTAAAGAGAAAGGATATCATACGGAACTAATGGAGAAAGGGCCTTTGTTGCCTCAAGCAGACTCTGGCGTGTTCACTCCGACAATGCCAGCAGGCGTTACCCCCAATGCACATACAGGATTTAAGGGAGAGATTTGTATGTACTGTAATCTTAAGTCTCAAGGATACAAACCAATATGCCCCTCCATTGTGTCAGAGGATGATGATTATGACTTTTCCCTTAATTACCAAGGGAAGAAGTACTACCACAAGACTAACTATGACAGATATGATATCACGTTTATAAAGAATGGTGTTAAAGTGTATCTTGAAGTCAAGACAACGGTCTGCTCGAAGAATGCTATTGAGAATATTCCAATTAGCGCAAGGGAATGGAAAATGATAGACAAAGTGGAGAATTCGGAAACGGAAGTTTATATCATCGCGCGTATATTCTCTATCGATAATCAACCGCAAGTGTATTTCCTGCGGGGGAACAGGAAACGTTTTAAGGTATAGAATCACTAGTGCCCACAAAAAATACTTAACAGTCATTGTAAGTATTTGATTTTTATATAAATACAAATCAAAATCGACTATAGGGGTTAGAATCGTAAGTGTCCAAAATAGGCATCTTGCAAGACCTCTTAATAAATGTTACATTTGTGCTCACATCAAGAATTAAGAATTATGTTGAGTACGACAGATTTTGAAAAACTGCTCTCCCTCTACAATAGTATTGAAGCAGGTGGATTGATTACTTACTTTTTTGAGTATATGGTGTATGACATGAGCAAGTATGATTGGGAGAAGATTGTTGACTAGACCGTGGAAGTGTATAAGGAATTAGAGAAATAAGATGTAATAAAAAAGTTTTTATGAAAAAGATGTGTACTCTTTATAAAGGATATAATCATGTACTTTCGACTTATAAGTGGGAATATTATGAAAATTCTCCATCATTGAATATAGGTATGTTGAGTAATTCTTGTAAATGTAAGAGTTTTATCAGAAACTGTATGAAAGCCGGAGGGAAAGGTAATGACTATTTAAATGACAGTTTAGATAGTCTAAGTCCCAGTCGTATCAAGCATATCGTGTCTTGTTTTCTTTTAGGATTTGTTTTTCGTGAAAATATTTCTAAAAAGGATTGGATAGATAAAAAACTGAAAACTTTATGTCATGATTATTCAAAAGACTGGAAAGGTGAATTCTCTTATATATGGATGTTAATATGTTTCTTCCACGATTTAGGGTATAATGTTGAGGAAGGTGAAAATGTTATCCCAGAAGAAGATGGTGTTTTTCCTCCGCAAAGGAAATCTTCTGTTTTTTTACCCCGTATTTATACCCCAGAGGCTGTATCTGCCTATGAAAAATATCGTGAGGAAAAATATCACGTAAATGTAGATCATGGCATTTATGGAGGTAAAGTTTGTTATGAAAAATTGTGCGAAATACGTAGACAACATGATTCATCAAAAAATACTCCGAATAATTTGGATAACACGGTGATGATAACAACAATGGGGCAAAAATTACGTGAAGATTCTCCACAATATTATTGGGGAAAGCCTTTAGAAAAAGTTTATGCTTGTATATCTTGGACTATTATATGTCACAATATGTTTTTCGTGCAAGAAGATACGGAGGAAGCCAAATACTATAAAGAGCATGACTTGGGTGAATTCGTGTATAAAAAGCGGGCGAGGAAAATAAGGTTGAAAAGTTCTCCTTTCTTGTTTTTGTTGTGTCTGGTGGATACCTTGGAACCGATTAAGAAATTTAATACCTTAGAAGTACTTAAGTATATTTCTCTTGATGTAAACAAGATGAAAATAAAAATAGATGTAGAGAACACACGGAATATTGGTAACTTGGATGAATGGGAAAAGTATAGAGACTCAGTTATTGGGTTAAATGACTGGCTCTGTGATTTTCAGATAGATGACGGTGCCGGCGGCTGATACTATTGGCCTCGTGTGACCTGCATACGGACAGTAATGGGAAACCGGACGGATACTGGCATCTGAAACAGGTGGACACGTTGGCTACGGGAGACATCAGGGACCTGTCCAAGGTAAACAGTTTCTGGAGGATTGAAGGGAAACTGGCCCAGGTGGAGAGCATCTTCTTTCTTCACGAGCGATACAGTGATACGCTGAGGCTTTATGCTCCTTATATTCATGACTGGCATCAGGATTCACTGTTGAAGAATACAGATCCGGTGAAGGCCTTAGGCATCAACTCCCTGAATGAGCACTTTAAGATCCTGTATCTTAGTGGCAGTAATATGATCTTGCGTGACAGCCTGCTGCAATTGAGTTTTGAAAGGTATTGAAGGTTGCCCTAAAGGTTATACTGAGAGGTTGCTTCGAATAAAATAGACTCAATGATCTGTTCTTATCGAGTAGAAAAATGAATTAGAGAATTTACCTTAATTTTATCAACTTAGAAATGCAAGTTATATACTTGTGAAGCTTGAATTAATTTATATCATGGAGAATACAGAAAATACACAATTAGAAACAGCATTTGATTATGATATACTTGCTTCTCGCACAAGCAGAAATGAGACCAATCATTTCCATATCTATGTAGATGACGATGGCGATTATCAAGTAGTTGATGGCAATCTTGTATGCGATAACTTGTCGACAAAAGAATATGGAAGTTTGGTTCATGAATATATTCATTACATTCAGCATATCCAAACAATCTATGGTGTGAACCGAACAAGGTTACACAATCGGTTGTTTATTGAATATAAGAATTATCTGAAAGAACACGAAAAGATAGAGTTGCCGCTATCGGCTAAAACTGTCAACCCCAAGGTTATTAATGTTTTTACCAAAGCTAATGAAACGGAAGGATCCCGAAATTATCCTCACAATATAGATGAAGTTGAAATAAGAAGAGGAGATATAGAATTGGCTAGAAAAAAGAAACAATCTGTGAGAATAGGAATATATGATTTTGAATCGGGTGATGCTTTGGATGGCGAAGAAGGATATCATTTTGGCTATTGGGCTATAATTGAGGGGATGGCCCATCATATTCAACTACTCATAGATCCTACAGCAGACAAGAGGCATTCTACAGTTCCATATAAGATTGTTGATAAAATATGCCAAGCTATGTATCCAGAGATATGTAATGACAAGCTATTGATGATTTCAATTTGCATGATTGCATTATCATACTGTAACCCCGGCGTGGGTTTCTTTGATGTAGCAGACTATGCTTCCACCAATAAAATAAATAATGGAAGAACATTATATAAGGAGTCCTTGATGAATAAAGTTATATTTAGAAATAAAAAATTAACTATGAGAGAGATGCTTCGCATTGAGCAAAACGAACTACTGCATGAGTTTGAGGCAATAACAGGTGTGAAGTCTGATTATTATAAAAGGGTGTTTGTGCAGACAAACGAGGAATTAAGTACAGGTGAGAGCACTTTACTGAATCTTATATATGATGGCAGTATTAAGAATGTAAAGTCATTTAATGATGTACTTTTAAGAGTATATGGTTTTCCTTTTATAGAATCGCATAAGTCATCTCTTTTGCAGAATAATATAGAAACAAAGAAGCCCTATGTGGAGATTGCTTTTTTGGCATCATGGGAATTATTATACAAAAGATTGGTTAACAAAGATTCAACAAAGTGTAATAGGTATGATATTTGCCATGGTAGTAATAAATTTTCTATTGAGTGTAGAGATGCGCAATGGCTGAAAAAGAAAGAGTGCTTGTTGAGTCTAGGTTTTCAATTATTTGCAGGGAATGTAAAAGAATGGGTTTAAAAGAATGTGTAATACAAAGCCCCACACCTACTGTGTGGAAGTAACCCCAAAAAAGTTGGCTGGTGTGTTATATGGGGTAAGCGTTATTATGGCATTTATGTGGAAAGGACATAATGGAAGATTAATTTTAAAAATGTAGATAATGACAATTGAAGATTTGAGAAATGCTGTTTTTGAAGAGTATGAGTCAAAATCATCGAAAGATAAGACAAGATACAATGCTCTTAATCGTGTGCTTAACTTTGTCACCGAGAATGGTGGGGTAGACTGTATTTTAATTCTTCCTCATTTTGGCAGATACTTCATTTTTGTCTAATTCTGTCTAATTCTGTCTGGTTTGGTTTTGTTTTGTCTGTCAACCATTATCCTCTATCCATCTATTCTTGATTGAGAAATAGGTCAGAGGTTAATAATTGATCAAAAAGAACGCTTATTTCTGTTGATTGATTCTATTTACTATAAAAAACACAACAATCCATTGTTCGTTTCCATTTTATTTACTATCTTTGAACCGTGAATCTACTGAAGCACTTCACGACTGCTGTGAATCACCTTTTTGTCGTCCTTGTTTCAGTCTCTCTCGTCCGACAACCCTTCACCTAATCTGATCAGTTGCTAAGAAAAACAATAAATTTAAATGTAATCGTTTGACAAAAGCTTGGACTTTATGAAAATGACAGATGCTCGTTGATCATTAATTAAAAACTATTCAGTTTTATTCGTGACTTAAAATAAGGGATGCCTTCAAGTGTCTTGACTATCTGGTATGAACATCAATTGAACATCATCCTAATAAAATCATGAGAGAAATTCAAAAACAAAAAGAGCATCCTCGAAAGGATGCTCCGTATACTGTAGGGAGGTTGATCAGAACCCCGGACCCAAGGCCTCAATAGGAACGACACTCTCCCTTTCTATTCTTTATGTGTTGCAAAGTTATGAATAAACAAACAAATAAACAAATAATTAAATAAAAAAAATATAAAAAGATGATAAAAACTGTTGATTTTCAAAAATATTTTGTGTTACGCATGACAGAAATGATGCATAAAGACACTTTGGACAGTTACCGTGTCAGGACAAATAATGCTTTATCTATTATCATAGAATTGAAGAATGTCCTTCAAGGTTGGTTAGATGGGAACGTGAAACGCTTCTCAACTGTTGATTATTGTATACAGGAATGTTTAGATCTCATAAATAATGACGATTGTCTGGCTTTCTCAAACTATGATAAAAACTTATTTCTGGCAAACCTAACAGACTACACTAAGAGGGCAAAATCCGGAAAGGATTTACCGCTATTCCATGAGACAAACTTTATCCTATATGCAGTAGAAGATTTGATTCAAACAAATAAGACTCTATATTTTGAAAATCTAGTAAGTAAAATCAAAAACTATGTAATTGCAAATATCGAATACGGAGATGACCAATTTTCCGTCATATTAAGGCAGTTTGATGATCTTTTGGCTGCCTTTGGCTGTGAGCTTTTGCGTAAAGGATATTCTAAAAAGTATCTTTTTTCTTTCTTTAATGCGATGAAAAAGAACCCTCAGAATCAAGATTTCGGGGATGCCTTCAACAAAATGGTAACAGATTTAACTGTGCAGACAGGCAGGCAATTTTCTGTTGTCATTAAGCTGTCTTTTGACAACAATAAAAATGCGATTACAGCGGAACAAAAGATTAACAATATTTATGTATCTGTTCCTCAGAAAATTCAAGAGCAGATTGTCGTACAGAAATCTTATGAAAAGTCCAATAGCCAAACTCGCTATTTTGTACTTGACAAGGTGGAAGCGCTTGATTCGGCATCTGCTGCAAGAATAGGGTATGAGGAATTATCTGAAATGTTGGACTATAATCAGGATGTAGTTAAAAGTGTCAAGATACCAAGCAGAGCCTTGGTAATTGCTCAAGATCCTAATATTGAGAGAAAAGAATCCACAGAGAATTTCTGTATTTTGGATGCAGGAGGAAAATATACGGATGAACCAGACGAGTCTCTACAATCTACGTTAAAGGAAATACAGGACTTTAGACTAGTTCAAGAGGATGTAAGGGACAGAATTCAATCTGCCTTGAGACATTTACGAATTGGTGATTCTCAAATTGAAATAGAACAACAGTTTATCAACTACTGGATTGCTCTGGAATTTATATTCTCTTCAAGTGACAGGAACTTCAGTACATTTGAACGTATTAAAACTTATTTGGTTCAGATTCTTTCTGTATGTTATATTAAAAGAAATACAGAATATTTGAAGAATTGGTTTGTAAAGACTCATTATATGAATCAAAAAGATAACATATATGAAGCGTTAAATGATGATGAGGCTGTCAATGGAATGCATAATATCCTTGAACGATTTAGAGCAAAGAATATGAAAAGTCATCTCCATTCAAGAGATAATATAAAAAACTATATCAAAGCACACAAAGACCATCTGCTACAGCATATTGTAAGAATTTATAGATTGCGAAATGAGTTGGTTCATGAGGCAGCAATAAAACAAGATATTATGAATGTCACAAGTAATCTGCGTTTTTATCTGACATTTGTATTAAATCAGTTGATAGGCTTTAGTGTAGAAGAGAGCAGTAAAATCAATGAAGTATCAATGGAACGTTTCTTTTGGTTCTATGCTAAATGGGAGAAATTGATTATGTCAGAAGATGCCAAAGAAGGGGCGTTGCAAGTACCTATTGCAAAGAACTATGTTCAATAGAATTATGAATAATCCTTTTATTAGTGTACGTGTCCCAAATCGGTATCTTGCAAAACCACTTAATAAATGTTACATTTGTGCTCACATCAAAAATCAAGAATTATATTGAGTACGACAGATTTTGAAAAACTGCTTATCCTCTATAAGACGGAGGAAAAGAACATGATCATAGTCAATTGGTATGGATTAAATTCTATTTTATTTTATCTATGACTTAAAATAAGTGACACTCTGGAATATCTTGTCTGTTCCGCATTTTAATTCATCCTCATTTTGACAGATACTTCAGTAAACCACCACTTGAACGTAGGTCAATGGTAAGAAATTTCTAATTATCTTTGCCACCGTATTTCAAACATTATCAAATATGGAGACAAAAGAATATTTTGAAAGCGTGATGCAGGGTTTCAACCAGAACCGCAACGGCAGGAAGCTATGGAAGTACTGTATTGATAACAATGTTGATTATAAATGGCTGTTGGATTACGAGATTATCGTCCCAAATGTCCATAATAACCATTTCTGTTGTGTTCACCTATGATCATGAATATCTCTGGAAATATGTTTGACTTTTTCTTCGTTTTTCTCCGTTTCTCGATGGACAGCACGGCAGTGCCTCGGGAGGATTTCCGGTATATGGACTGGAGGGGGCTGTTTGCCTTTGCCCGGAAACAGGCGCTGGTAGGGGTGTTGTTTGACGGGATCCGGCGACTGCCGAAGGAAATGGCTCCGCCTGAGGGGATCCTGTTGCAGTGGCTTTCGGCCAGTGAACAGATCCGGAAACAGAATATCAGACTGAATACTGAGGCTGTAAGGATGTGGACGAAGTTTGCAGGGGATGGGCTGGCTGGCTGTATCCTGAAAGGACAAGGGAATGCGCTGTTGTACCCGGATGTGCATGCCCGGATGCCGGGGGATATAGACATCTGGGTGTGGCCTGTCTCTTCAGGCCTGGACGTGAACAAGGGTGGCGGACTTGACCGGAGCATGGGCCTGAGAGGGCGCAGGGATCGGATCATCAGGTATGTCCATCGGCTTACTGGGAATACGGAACTTAGGTATCATCATATCGGGTTCGACTCGTCAAGGGGCGTTCCTCTGGAATTGCATTTCACTCCTTGCACGATGAATGCGCTGTGGCATAACCGCAGGCTTCAGCGGTGGTTTGAGAAGAATGCGGAGGCCCAGTTTTCCAATTTTGTCGATCTGCCGGATGGTGCAGGGAGGGTGGCTGTGCCTACTTCTGCCTTTAACAGCATCTACCAGTTATCCCATATCTATCATCATTTCTTCGATGAGGGCGTGGGCCTCCGGCAACTTATGGATTACTATTATGTGCTGACCAGGGGGAAACTGGAATGGGATGGAGAGGAATATGCCCGTCAACTCCGGTATCTGGGGCTGTATCATTTTGCCGGGGCCGTCATGTACGTCCTGTCCGTAGTATTCGGCATGCGGGATGACCGGATGCTGGTACCTGTAGACCGGAAGCGGGGGCAGCTGCTCCTGAGTGAAGTCCTGGGCGGGGGTAATTTCGGGAAGTTCTTTACGAAGTATGACCATTTTACCCGTCAGGGCATGGTGAAGAAGTATTTCCTGAAGATTTACCGTAACCTTCATTTCATCCGTCTGTATCCTTCTGAGGCCCTCAGTGAGCCCCTGTTCCGTACCTGGCATTTCCTATGGAGGATAGGGAAGAGCGCCTGACGTGGAAGGTCCCGAATCGTATCCGTATCATTCCGCCTTGTATTTATTAAAGAGTCTTGCAAGATGCCTATTTTGGACGCTTACTTCAAAAATAGTTCTATTTATCTTTCTTTTTCATTTCACGGTAATCTTTTTTCAGGTCTTTCTTGATCTCTGGCAATTTCTTTTCTTGTGGTAAGTTTTCAGGTTTATGCCCAGTATTTTGTTCCACAATTTCTCGGACTTTTCTTCCAATGGAATAATGTGTCTGTTCGAGATTTACCTGCCCTGTTATCCCTTTACTCTTAATATTCTCTTCCGTTTGGGTTACCCGGAATAGATTTGCAGCAAGTTCTGTTCGTCCCATACCATCAAACAGTTTTCCTTTTTCTACACCACGGCGCTTTTCAAGTTTCCAGGATGGCATATTATACATACCACGGTATCCGGCATTCTGAAAATTCGCATAATTTGTTACTTTGGCTGCCTTTGCTGCTGATGCTAAAGATTTATTGCCATCCGTCAGCTCATCCCTTATAAGTAAACGATCAATTTCATTATGGCTTTGGGCATATACTTCAAATTTCCTTGTCTGTTCAGCAAAATAGATTTGAGCTACAGCCACTTCATGTTTTTTAGGATCACCGTTCATGGCAGTAAGGTAACATGCAAAGCGTGTCAGTTTGAAATCCTGGCATTCCTTCCCGTTTATAGAACGTTTTACAGCAATAATATTATCATAATGAGGAATATTGAGTGATACCATAGTCTTTGTGGCACGATTCAAAACTTTTTCAAAAGACTTCATGTCAGAATAGCCCAACATAAGCATTAGATCTGAAGCCCACCAATAAGTGATCCCGTTTTGGTTCTTAAAGTCCTCAAAACTTAATGTGTTTCTCTCCTCAATATTTGCCATAATTCAAAATGTTATAATCGATTTTACAAAGGTAATGTTTTTTGGAAGACATATCAATCCATTTCTTGTAATTAACTATAATTTTCTTCCTCAATAATTTGATTTTAAAAATTAAATATTTTATATTTGCGAAGTTTGGCCTTAAACCTTCATTTATCTCTATATTCACTTTTTCGTAATTGAATCTTTTGCCTCTTGAAATTTATCTTTAAAATAATGGGCAATTATTTACCGATGCAAAAATGTTTGAAGATATTATTTAAGACCTCGTTGGGAGTGATCTGACCTCCGGTTATCTCACCAAGTTGATTCAGACAAATTCGAAGATCTTCAGAAAGAAGATCACCACTCAGATTATCCTTCAATCCCTGCAGAACCCGTTCAATACTTTCTTTACCTGCCATTAATGCATCATAATGGCGTGCATTGGTCACAATGACGGAATTCTCATTAATTTCCGGAATATCAGCAACAATATACAGCTTTTGCTCCAGTTCTGGAATATGAGTACCTTGTTTGGCACTCAAAGAGATCACCGGAATCTTAGAAGGAACATTTATAGTACTACTATCTTTATCAATCTTATTACGTACAATAATTAACGACTTATCAGAGGTACGTTTCTGAATATCCTCAATCTCCTGATCAGAAGGTTGCTGGTCAACCATCCATAAAATAATGGCAGCCTCACTAATTTTCTGATACGTCCGCTCAATTCCTAATTTTTCTATTTTGTCATCCGTTTTGCGAAGTCCTGCCGTATCAATAAAACGAAAGGAAATGCCATGGATTTCAGTTGTATCCTCAATAATATCGCGAGTTGTCCCATCAATATCACTCACAATGGCCTTATCCTCATGAAGGAGTCGATTGAGCAGAGTGCTCTTTCCGACATTTGTCTTACCAATGATCGCTACCGGTATGCCCTGCTTGAGTGCATTACCTGTTTTAAAAGAGCGGGCCAGATAAATAATCTTATCATCGATTTTCTGGGCAAGGGTTTTCAACTGGCCTCGATCAGCAAATTCCAAATCTTCATGATCACTAAAGTCCAGTTCCAACTCTACGAGGGAAGTCATCTTTAGCAATTGTTCACGTAATCTTCCTAATTCACTGCTAAAATGACCTTTAAGTTGACTGATTGCTAATTGATGAGAAGCCCGGTTACTAGCAGCAACCAGATCAGCTACAGCCTCTGCCTGACTGAGATCCATCTTCCCGTTCAAGTAAGCTCTCCGAGTATATTCACCAGGACCGGCCTGCCGACAGCCACAATCGATCAAGCGCCTAAGGACCTGACCGAGAACATAACGGCTGCCATGACAGGAAATTTCTGTAGAATCTTCACCAGTATAACTATGTGGAGAACGAAAGACACTTACCAACACATCATCAATGACCTGATGGTCCGCATCTATAATTTCACCATAATGAACTGTATTAGCTTTTGCTTCAGTTAACGAATGGGTTCCGGCAGGATGAAATATCCGATCAGTTATAGAAATAGCATTTTTACCACTGACTCGTATGATTCCTATTGCTCCTCCTGCTGGAGTAGCCAGGGCACAAATAGTAGCATTATCCATTTAAATTCTGTCCAATACCAGTTTTATTAATCCATCAATGGAATTCTGATACCCTGCATTTGCTTTATGTGCCAAACGATTAGCAATCACCATACAACAGGTAAGAGCTTTATGCCCCATTAGTTGGGACAATCCTTCAACTGCAGAACTCTCCATCTCAAAATTAGTTATTTTAAGTCCTTGATATTCAAATCTTTCAATCTTTTCATTCAAGTCAGGATCAGCCAGTGGCAGACGAAGTTCACGACCTTGAGGGCCAAAAAAGCCACCACAGGCAATCGTTGTCCCTCTCACCATATCTTTCTGTGCAATCCGGTCAAGAAGTTCGGTATCACTTGTAGCAACATACGGATTGCCGATCTTGTCATTCCATTTAACCTGTCGCTTGAATTCACGTTCGAAATCAAGATCACTCATTTGATCTCTGCCCGCATAAAAATTAAGCAATCCGTCAAAGCCTATACTCTTCACGCTTGCTATAAAAGTTCCGGTAGGAGTATTAGGCTGCAATCCGCCACAGGTACCAACACGGACAATAGTCAGGGAACGCAAATGATCCTTTACCGTACGAGTCCCGAAATCAATATTAGCCAGAGCATCAAGTTCGTTTAAGACAATATCAATATTATCGCATCCGATACCCGTACTCGTCACCGTAATCCGCTTATCATTATATTCTCCTGTAACAGAATGGAATTCCCTGTTCTGTACTTCACTCTCAATAGATTGAAAATGAGAAGACACGAGTTTGACTCGTCCCGGATCACCCACCAGAATAATTTTATCGGCCAGTTGCTCCGGTTTAAGATGTAAATGGAAGATACTTCCATCAGAATTGATTATCAATTCTGATTCTGCAAAATATTGTGTCATACTTTCTCGATTTATATCATTTTAAACATTACAGTTCAAAACTGTATATTATTAGTGAATTACAAAAATACAAAAAGAAAGAGAAAACAACAAGGATTTTAAGTTTTATTGTGGAATGCTCTTTTATCAATCCTGGAGAAGGCTGAAACTAAAAATGAGGACTCAATTATACATGAATATTATTGAGTCCCCATAACCGATAAATTTATTAAGCGATTAATTTTTATCCTGAAGTTTTTGGTCCATGCTTGCCGCCGCACGTCTACCGTCACCCATAGCCAGGATAACCGTAGCACCACCCCGCACAATATCCCCTCCAGCATAAATATCAGGCCGGCTGGACTGCATCTGATCATTGACGACAATAGTATTTTTCCTTCCGAGTTGAAGCCCCTTTATGGATTTTGGAACAAGGGGATTAGGAGATACCCCAATCGCAACGATAACCTGGTCACATTCTATCGTAACGGTTTTGCCTGTTACAACCGGTCTCCGGCGGCCACTCTCATCGGGTTCACCAAGAGTCATAATATCCAGGACAGCTGCTCTCACCCGGTCCTGATCATCAGACAGATATTCTTTTGGATTATGCAAGGTCAGGAAATGAATCCCCTCTTCCTTTGCATGTTTAACCTCTTCAAGACGTGCCGGCATTTCAGCCTCACTCCGCCGGTAAACCAGCGTTACGTCTGCACCAAGACGCTTTGCAGTACGACAGGAATCCATAGCAGTATTTCCGCCTCCAACAACAATGACCTTTTTGCCAATATTAATCGGCGTATCTGTGAGAGGGTTAGCTGCATCCATCAGATTGACACGAGTCAGATATTCATTCGAACTCATGACATTAATAAGATTCTCTCCCGGAATATTCATAAAACTTGGTAATCCTGCACCTGACCCGACAAAAATTCCTTTGAATCCTTTCTCTTCGAGTTCTTCGATCTTAATCGTTTTACCGATAATACAATCGGTATGGAAATGTACTCCCATCTTGCGAAGGTTATCCACCTCCACATCAACAATGCGGTTAGGTAGGCGGAATTCAGGAATACCATATTTCAAAACTCCTCCAATTTCATGAAGAGCCTCGAAGACATATACTTCATAGCCTTTTTTGACCATATCACCAGCAAAACTCAGGCCGGCAGGACCAGAACCGACCACAGCCACCTTAATACCATTTCCGGGGGCAAGAGCAGGAAGGGAGAAGCTGCCACTTTCACGTTCATAATCAGCAGCGAAACGTTCCAGATTACCTATTGCCACAGCCTTTTGCCCCATTCTCAGATGAATACATTTACTTTCACATTGTTTTTCCTGTGGACAGACACGGCCGCAGACTGCCGGCAGGGCAGAAGTATTCTTCAATACCTTGGCTGCCGCAAGAAACTGACCACGCTCAATATTCTTAATAAAAGAAGGAATATTAATATTTACCGGACAGCCTTCTACGCAAGTGGGATTTGCGCAGTCCAGACACCGCTTGGCTTCAGTCAGCGCCATTTCTTTCGTAAGTCCCTGATCCACCTCTTCCAGTCGGGTGGTAGCCCGATAAGTCGGATCAAGTTCTGGCATGACAACACGTGGGATAGCATTCCGCTCTTTCGGTTTCATGGAAGCTCGTAAATCCTTTCTCCACTGAGCATTACGATCTACAAGCACGCTAATAGGATCCTCTGTTGGCTTTACATCCATTTTGATGACAGTAACTTTTTTACCATTCGGATTGACCTTTACAGAATCCAGATGTTTCTGATAATTTTCCATCTTTTCATGCTCAGCATTTTTAAAGGTTCCCATACGCTTGAACATTTCATCCCAATCGACCAGATCTCCATCAAATTCAGGACCATCTATACAGACAAATTTTGTCTTTCCTCCAATTGTTAATCGGCAGGCACCACACATTCCAGTACCGTCCACCATTATCGTATTCAGGGAAACTGAATTAGGTATACCATATTTCTTAGCTAACAGAGAAGTAAACTTCATCATCACAGGAGGACCGATGGCAATTACCCGGTCTACATGCTCACGTTTTAGAACCTGTTCAACGCCTATTGTAACGACACCCTTTTGACCGTATGATCCGTCATCCGTCATAATGATCACTTCATCAGAATATTTCTTAACATCATCCACCATGATGACCAGATTTTTTGTACGGCCAGCTAAAACAGAAATAACCTTGTTTCCGGCTTTTTTCAGAGCCGTGAGGATAGGGAGAATAGCGGCAATACCGATGCCACCACCAGCACAGATGACTGTACCATAATTCTCTATTTCAGACGGATTTCCTAACGGGCCAACAATGTCATGGACACTGTCACCTGGAGTCAGTCGGCATAACTTAGTGGAGGACAAGCCGACTTCCTGAATGACAAGGGTCAACGTGCCCTTTTCCGGATCCGCCTTAGCGATGGTATAGGGCACACGCTCACTGACATTGTCCACTCTAACAATGATAAAATTACCCGGTTTACAGCTCCTGGCTATCAATGGAGCTTCCACTTCCATACAAAAAACTTTATCGGAAAATTGTTCTTTCTTGATGATCTTATACATACAATTGGATTTTATTTTCTATGGATACAAAACAGATTGCTAAGTTTCTATCTTTCTTTCATCAATGCAGGTCTATCTCACAAATCAGGACTAATAAGATAATTATTACGCTCGAAAGATTATATCAGGTTTTCACACCAGCATAATGAAAAACTCTTCTCACACACCTCTATGAATACAGGAGAGTCATTTGTGCTTCTTTAGTATAATCAGAAAAGAGGAGATGCAATCTCCTCTTTTGTCTGATCATCAGTCATCAAAATTTTTATCATCAAGCATCTTGAAACCACAATAGGGGACAAGTGCTTTCGGAACACGAACCCCATCCGGTGTCTGATTGTTTTCAAGAATAGCAGCTACAATGCGTGGTAAGGCTAAGGCAGAACCATTCAATGTATGACAGAGTTCGATTTTCTTGTCATCAGTACGACGGTAACGGCATCTTAACCGGTTAGCCTGATAAGTTTCAAAATTAGACACCGAAGAAACTTCAAGCCATCGCTTCTGGGCAGCACTCCACACCTCGAAGTCATAACAGATAGAAGACGTAAAACTCATGTCTCCACCACAGAGGCGCAGGATATGATAAGGTAATTCCAACTTCTTACAAAGTCCCTCCACGTGATTCAGCATTTCTTTCAAAGAAGTATAGCTATGTTCCGGAGTATCAATACGTACCAGTTCAACCTTATCAAACTGATGTAAACGATTCAAGCCACGGACATCTTTTCCATAGGATCCGGCTTCACGACGGAAACAGGCAGAATAAGCACACAGTTTCATCGGTAACTTTTTCTCCTCCAGGATAACATCCCTGAAAATATTTGTGACCGGAACTTCTGCTGTAGGAATAAGGTAGAGGTCATCCAGATTGCAATGATACATCTGGTTCTCCTTATCCGGCAACTGACCTGTGCCATAACCGGAATCTTCATTCACGGCATAAGGAGGTTGTATTTCCAGATAGCCATCTTTGCGGGCCTCATCCAGAAAGAATGCCTCAAGAGCACGCTGAAAACGGGCCATTTTTCCAATATAGACCGGAAATCCCGCACCGGAAATTTTCACGCCCAAATCAAAGTCCACCAGATTAAATTTCTTGCAAATATCCCAGTGACAAAGTGCGTCAGCGGGTAAATCCGGCATTGTGCCACCATTTTTCACAACTACATTATCGTGAAAATCTTTTCCTTCCGGCACATCATCATTTGGAATATTAGGGATAGAAAGCAACAGATCCGTCATGTCTTTCTGAGACTTTTCCATTACTTCCTGAAGGGCTTTGGAATCGGCTTTAAGATCAGCCACCTCTGTCTTGATCTTTTCCACTTCGTCCTTTTTTCCGGATTTCATCAATCCGCCAATCTGCTTTGAGAGTTGATTCTGACGCTGCTTGTTAGCATCAACTTTCTGTTGAGCCTCACGGCGTATTTTATCAAATTCAAGTACCTTCTCAATAGATTCACGTGCGCCTTCAAAGTGCTTTTTCTCGAGTCCTTTGATCACATGTTCAGTCTCTTCACTGATCTGTTTAAGTGTAAGCATAAGATATATCTATATATTATATTTTATAAATTAAATTCCTTTTAGAAAAAGGCTCTTACAAAGAGCAAAAATACGAAATAAATTTGAGATGTGAAAATCTTTCTTGAAAATTGTAACTAAGAATCAAGCATAATACGGAAAAGATTCGATCAAGAAAAATATGAAAACAATCAGGCGGAGTAGGGTGGCGACTCAGATCGCCTCATCAAGGAATGAATTTCCTAAAATGAAAAAGCCTACTCTCGCATAAGAGCAGGCTTTATTGTTTGTTTGGAATAAGTTTTGTTTTTATTTAGGCCTCTGTCTGAGTTTTCTTAGCATAATCCTCAGGCGTCAGTACCGAAACGGTACTCTTGTTCTTTCTGCCCTTGTGGAAGCTTACGACTCCATCACTAAGTGCATAGAGAGTATCATCTTTACCTTGTGCGACATTGGTACCGGCGAAATGCTTGTTACCGCGTTGACGGACGATGATATTACCCGCAGCGATCTTCTGACCACCCCAGATTTTAATGCCTAATCTCTTCGAAGCCGACTCACGGCCGTTCTTAGAACTACCTACACCTTTCTTGTGTGCCATAATGAATTCCTCCGATTTTAAGCAATTACTTGTTTTACCTTAAGTTCTGTGAAATGGGTACGATGACCGATGTGCTTACGCTCGTCTTTACGGCGATGCATCTTGAAGACCAGGACCTTGTCTCCCTTAACAACGGGATTAACCACCTCAACTACCACTTTTGCACCCTCTACTGTGGGCGCACCGACAGTTACTGCTCCATCTTTATCGACGAGAAGTACCTTGTCAAATTCAACAGTCTTACCTGTTTCGGCATCTTTAATATGATGCACGAAGAGATTTTTGCCCTCTTCAGCCTTGAACTGTTGACCGTTAATTTCTACAATTACGTACATTAATTTTTAATAAAACGGTTTTCTACCGCCAGGCGTCTGCCTGTTCTGACAGAACTTCTCCAAGCCTCTACGGCAAATCGGCAACAAAATTACAAAAAAGATTTCAGACAAATGTTTTACAGATTGAAATTATCTTCTGTTTAACGATTATTAACTGTCAGATTCCTTCTCTTCGATTAAAATACTCAGCAGAAGCAACTTTCCCTAATCACCGTTCTTTATCTTTGTGTTCGCGCACAAAGATGTTGATGTAAGTCAAGAAAATTAAGTCAAAGTAGTCTTATCACAAACTACAAGAGCGTCATTCATAAAAATGTTCTATATTTGCAACAGGCATATTTTAGTTATTGATTGTTTAGATTGGTTATTTGGTTTTATGTTTTGAATTGCAAAGGTTAAGGTTGCAAATAAATTAGGTATTAGGGATAAAAGATTGTTGAAGGATGATCCGGATGGATGCGTGATACCATCCATCCGGCAATAATAAGCGCAGTTACAGAGTGATTCTGAAACTGCGCTTACTATTTTATTATCAATGTCAGTTTGATATCTATCAATTCTAATGATTGATCTTTTCAAAAGCAACAAGGATGATAGTATCATCCTTGATAATGAGATCAAAGATAATTTCATCAACTATTGCTTTAGGACAAATAAAATATAATATGTATTATGATAAATAGATATTGCGAGACACCTACTCAATAGACAGTAGTTCACAAAAAACGGGATCTTATTCTCTCGGTCTGTCATTTTCATAAAAGCATGAATGTTATGTTTATCATTCCATAAAAGCATAATCTCTATTAGGCTTTTATGAATGGAGATTTCTTTGTATATTTGCAGGACAAATACAAAGAATATGAATAAGACCCAATTAACTGCAGCCTTAGCTGCGAAAGTCAACGTCTCAAAATTAGATGCAGCCAGATATGTAAATGCTGTTTTAGGTATCATCGCAGACAATGCTTGTGAAGGAGACGAAGAAGTAAGTATTCCCGATTTCGGGCGTTTTTATGAAAAGCATGTCTCAGAACGTCAAGGCATTAATCCTGCTACAGGAGAAAAAATCGTAATTGAAGCACATGATAAAGTTGTCTTCAAACCTTCCGATAATCTGTGTATTTTCTCACGTAAACATTCTTGATCAACTTTCCTTATAACGTCAGGACTTTATTATCTTTCTTACGAATGCCACATTAAAATGATTTCTTCAAAAGAACGCGATAAGCAGACAGTAAAATTGATGATTCAAATGTACTGCAAACATCGGTTAAAAACTTCTCAGATACCAGAAAAATACCGGCAACTTATCAACTATGCCAACACCCGTCTGGATCATTGTAGTTGGGGAAAGGACAAACCTGCCTGCAAGGACTGTCCTCACCACTGTTTCCTCCCTGAAAAGCAAAAGGAAATTAGAGAAGTCATGAAATGGAGCGGTCCCCGTATGCTCATCTGGAGTCCCCGGTCAGCGTTCAGGCATCTTCTCCAACTATATCACGACAGATTATCCTCACAGCACATTCATGCTCATAACACCCACAAGAAGTGAGCAGGTCAGTTACCCAAATTAAAAAACTGGGGCAACCCTCACGGCTGCCCCGGTTAAAAATATGATCTATTCTACTTGATATTGTTTTTATATAGACAATATCGTTTTATTCATTTCAATTTGCGATAACCATACACAGCCTGAGGTCCTAATTCCTCCTCAATGCGGATCAACTGGTTATATTTAGCCATACGGTCTGTACGACTCATACTACCCGTCTTGATCTGACCGGAATTAGTGGCAACAGCAATGTCGGCAATCGTTGTGTCTTCCGTTTCACCAGAACGATGTGATGTAACCGTATTATAATTATGACGGTGAGCCATTTCGATAGCTTCCAGCGTCTCGGTCAAGGTACCGATCTGATTTACTTTGATCAGAATTGCATTGGCAGCACCCGACTTGATACCCTTCTCCAGGAATTTTGTATTGGTAACAAACAAATCATCACCAACCAATTGCACTTTATGTCCCAGCGCTGTTGTCATCTTAGTCCAGCCTTCCCAGTCATTCTCATCCAATCCGTCCTCGACAGAATCAATAGGATATTTAGAAATCAACTGATCAATATACTGGATCTGTTCCTCATCAGAAAGTTTTTTACCCTTAGGATCCTTGGGCATACCATTGGAGAGTTGCTTATAATTATAATAATATTTGCCATTCTCCTTTAAGGAAAACTCACTGGCAGCACAATCAATAGCGATCGTAATATCTTTGCCTGGTTTATAACCTGCTGCCTGGATAGCATCAACGATACATTGCAAAGCATCCTCAATGCCATTTAATGCAGGAGCAAAGCCCCCTTCATCTCCTACTGCTGTAGAAAGACCCCGTTTCTTCAGTAATTTCTGTAAAGCGTGGAAAGTTTCAGATCCCATACGGATAGCCTCTTTCTCCGAAGGAGCACCGACAGGACGAATCATAAACTCCTGGAAAGCGATAGGTGCATCAGAGTGAGCACCACCATTGATAATATTCATCATTGGCACAGGCATAACATAAGTGTTACAGCCACCAATATAGCGATAAAGAGGAATATTCAAAGCTTTGGCAGCTGTATGAGCAGCAGCAAGGCTTACCCCCAGGATAGCATTTGCACCCAACTTACTCTTAGTAGGTGTACCATCCAAAGCCAGCATCTTCATATCCAGTGCGCGCTGGTTAAGAACATCATCCCCTTCTAATGCCGGAGCGATGGTTTTATTGACGTTATCCACGGCTTTCAATACGCCCTTGCCACCAAAACGCTTCTTGTCTCCATCTCGAAGCTCCAAGGCTTCATTCTCACCCGTTGAAGCACCGGAAGGTACACTGGCACGTCCCATTACACCATTTTCCAACGTGAGTTCTACCTCTACGGTAGGATTACCTCTTGAATCGAGGATTTCTCTTGCATGAATCTTTTGAATTTTCATAAATTTGACAATTTATTTAATGAAATGCATATACACTTTCTTCCTCCTTTACCAAGTGTTTTTCAAAGATACGAAGATTTTTTTGAAATCAATCCGGGGGAAATAACTTTTATCTATAAAAGTAACATAATTTAACGGATCTTTATTCTGACTATTTTCACCCTCTGATATTCAAGTCCATGGAATACAAATTTATATCCAGCAAAATGCCTTCATCATGGGACGGCTGAATTAATTGATCGGACGGATAACCATATTAGAACATTCTGAGCCGTTGAATGACTGTACGGTTGCACGGGAATAACGGTATTTACCTTGAATGCAAATGGTCTCATGGGATTTCTGCCCGATAAAGGTAGCTTGGAACGAATAATGGTCCACGATCTGATGGTATATCCCCGTATGGATAAGATAGGACCTTGGAGGCATCGAGGTAGATGAAGTATACCTAACCGGTGAAGGAAAGATGGAATCCTGTTTATTTAGAGGCATCTCGAGTCCACTTGGAGAATCATAAAAGTTATTATCATAATAGGATGAAGGAAACTTAATGGTTCCCTGGAAGACCAAGTCTTTCAGATACTCCTGCCCTTTCATAATGGACACGGATAATGTATCCTTAAAATCAGATGAAACTTTTACCTCCTTAAGACTGGCTCCCGAATAATTATAGATGAATGTCGTGTCTATATGATATTCCACTGTATCCGTGCAATCACCCTTATCAGAATAAAAATCTATCTTTTCCAACTCATATAAGTCATTAGCAGCCACTGTATGATCCGGGACATTTACTTCATTGTCGCATGAGCACAACGAAATGAAAAAAAAGATAAGTAATGTACAGTTGATTTTTTTATTGTTCCTCATTTAAACTTAAAATTATGATTATTGAAGGTTACGCCATCTCCTCTATCTGTTGTTGTACTGATTCTATTCCAAAGAAGTTACGCTATTTCTGCAAAAATAAACAATTTATTTGATATAGGGAAGAATCTAACTGTTTTTTCTTCCTCTTCGCCAATGCTACTGTGATGTTTAATAACATCTTCCGGAATTCAATCAACCTTATTTATATGACTTAATCCATCCTGAGCAAAAGCTGTTCTGTAAAAGAAATAAGGAAGGTCTCCCGACCTCCCCTATTTCTTACAAAACATTATGAATATGATCAAGAGGAGAAGTCGCTTATTTCTTCCCCTCTCCTTGCTATGGAGAAGGGAGAAAATGGTACCACTGAAGAGCATCAGGCTTTCAGCACAGATCTATCATCAACAGATCCCCCTCAATCTCAAAATCCTTACAGTTCCGGTTTGATCTGTTTGATCCAGGCATCGATACGTTCATCTGTCTTATCACTTTCATTGACCTCATCCAGTGCAAGGCCGACAAATTTACCGTCAATGACCGATTCTGAATCATCATAGGTATATCCCGTGGTAGGAACTGGGCCAATGAATCTTACGCCCTTATCTTTAAGCCCTTTATATAGCTCTGACATTCCTCCACAGAAGGTATCGCTATAACTTTCAGAATCACCACAGCCAAACAATGCAACTGTCTTTCCCTTTAAATCACATTCCTGAAGAGTCTTGAGGCCATCATACCAGTCATCCTGAAAGTCTCCGGCACCCCAGGTGGAAGTTCCAAGTATCAAATTAGTAGCTTCATTAACCTGTTTGGCATTCAATTGGGCCACGTTAATCACGTCATTACCAGACAGGCCGAGTTTTTCTCCGATTCTCGAAGCAATATCCTCACAGATCCCCGTAGAGGATCCATAAATCACATACGTCTTTTTCATCATTCTTTTCATTTAAAAGGTTTAGTACCAATTTTCCTAAAACTCATTCCATATAAATTATGTAATGCTGAATATCAATACTGCAAAGATAATATAAAAAAATGGAATCCACAATACCTAAAAATAATGGATTCCATTCATACTTGTTGATGGGGCAAGAAATTTCACTTTATGCTTTACTCCAGAAGATGCACCTGAAAGGATTCAGCATTATCGTCCA
This sequence comes from Segatella asaccharophila, assembly GCF_054687055.1. NCBI lineage: Bacteria > Pseudomonadati > Bacteroidota > Bacteroidia > Bacteroidales > Prevotellaceae > Segatella > Segatella asaccharophila. The sequence continues at coordinate 144,099 of NZ_BAACAN010000003.1, forward strand.
TCTTTTCCCATCTCATGCCGTGCTACCAAAGTTGTCACAAAAAATAATCCTGTAAAACACATCACATAAGCCATTTTCTATTCTCCTTCTTAAACAGCAACTCCGCGGTTTACAGACCGTTCTTAAATCTTTCAGCCTTTGCTGGTTGTCTGACTCTTTATCCTTTCCTGCAATTTCCATGCCTGAAATTTGTCAGATGACAAATTGGCTCATTCAGGCAGTTAAAAGATCATCTGTCAGGAGATTAGAATATTATCTTAAATGAAAAGATTCACATTTGACTGCTCTGCACGTTCCATATAGGTTGCCACCCCGCCAATAGTTACTCCATCCAAGAGTTCTTCCTTATGAATACCCATCATCTCCATAGTCATCTGACAGGCGATAAACTCCACGCCATTATCCATGGCCTGCTGACGGAGTTGTTCTAAAGAACCAATATTCTTTTTTCTCATCAAATGGCGCATCACTTTTCCGCCCATTCCCATCATGTTCATCCTGGATAATTTCAGTTTTTTGCTGTTAGAAGGCATCATCCATGAAAACATTCTGCCAAAGAAATCTTTCTTGACTTCAGGCTTATGTTCTTTCTTGATCACGTTAAGTCCCCAAAAGGTAAAGAAAATAGACACCTTTTTTCCTGTAGCTGCAGCACCATTGGCCAGCACGAAAGTAGCTATGGCACGGTCAAGATCATCGCTGAAAAGGATGAAAGACTTATGATTACCTCTGCTGGAAGATGGAGTCTCCATTTGTGGCGCTCTTTTCTCGAAGACCACTTTATGATAGCCATTATCGTCAGATGAAGAGACCAATGTATTACCTGTGCTCATGCACCAGGCCCTGGCGTCTCTTGGAAAACCGGCATCGGTGGCCACTACTTCAATACGCTTTCCGATTGACAGACCATCCATGGCCTCCTTTAATTTCAAAATCGGTCCAGGGCATTGAAGTCCGCAAGCATCAACTTTCAGCGTCTGTATCTGGTCTTTCAGTTCCGGCTGCCCTTTGCCTTTCCCGGTTGCCGCTGAGGGTTCACTTTTGATCTTCTGAGTGGCGACACAATACACTTGATACCCACCGGACAAGTTTCTGACATTCTTATACCCTCTTCCGGTCAATATACGCAAGGCAAGGTAACCTCGCAGACCAACAGCACAGAACAAAACGACCGGTCGATCCACAGGAATTTCACTTATTCGTTCCCGGAGATCATCCAGGGGAATATTCACAGCACCTTTTATAGTTCCCAACTGATATTCATCTTGTGTTCTGACATCAATCAGGCAATTCTTCGATAGGTCCAAATCTCTGACATCACGCCAGTAAATTACAGGCATAGCCCCACAGATGATATTGGCAGCCGTATATCCGGCAATGGCAACCGGATCTTTTGCTGAAGAGTAAGGTGGAGCATAAGCCTGCTCTAATTTGATTAAATCATATACTGTTCCACTATGCTTGATGACCAATGCAAGTTGGTCAATACGTTTATCTACACCATCATGTCCTACACACTGTGCTCCATACAAGCGTCCGCTCTTCGGATCAAAAGTCAACTTAGTCACTACTTGGAACGCTCCAGGGTAATAACCGGCATGGGAAGAGCTTGAGGTAGTACTGCTCAGATAAGGGATTCCCTCTTGTTTGAGTCTTTTTGCAGGAAGTCCTGTGGAACCTACGGTCAAGTCAAAAACTTTTGCAATAGAAGTTCCTATGGCTCCTTCATAAGTTTCCTTGTTGCCGAAAACCATATTGTCAGCTACGATCCTGGCCTGACGGTTAGCAGGTCCGGCAAGGTAGTTGAGCCAAGGTTTCCCGGTCAGCGGATGCGTAAACTCAATAGCATCTCCTACAGCGTAGATTCCCTTGATGGAAGTTTCGAGATAGTCATCTACCTGAATGCCTCTTACCCCTATCTTAATACCAGTCTTCATGGCCAGTTGAGTAGCAGGACGGACCCCGATAGATAACAGGACCAGATCCGTATGAAGGCATTCTCCAGAAGAGAGGAACACCTTGATCTGATCCCCTTCCTTTTCAAAATGTTCTACCCCCCTGCCCAGATAAAGACCTACGCCATGTGCCATCAATTCCTGATGTACGAAGGATGCAATAGAAAAATCAACCGGAGCCATAACCTGATTTGACATCTCAACGATAGAGACCGCTGCTCCTGCAGACCGTAGATTCTCAGCCATTTCAAGACCTATAAAGCCACCACCTACCACAATAACCTGACGGACATCATGACTATCCATATAAGTTTTAATAGCATCTGTATCTTCCACATTACGCAACGTGAATATACCTTTCAGGTCAATACCCGGAAACGGCGGACGGACAGGTGTTGATCCTGGAGAAAGCAACAGTCGGTCATAGGATTCCTCATACTCAGACCCGTCCGTTCGCTTCACTGTCACCGTCTTTGCATCCGGATGAATGGCAGTCACCTCATTTCCTGTACGGACATCAATATTGAATCTCCTGGAAAAATTCTCCGGCGTCTGTACGAATAATTTGTTCCGGTCTGAAATCACTCCTCCTATATAATAGGGTAAGCCACAATTGGCATAAGAAATGTATCTCCCCTTTTCCAGGAGAACAATTTCGGCCGTCTCGTCAGCTCTTCTAATCCGGGCTGCAGCCGTGGCCCCACCTGCAACTCCACCAATAATCACATGTTTCATAAATCTATTCTATATACTCTGTTACTAATAATTTCCTCTGGAAATATTCACAAATATAATCACTTTCTGCCGATCAGACAAGTTTCTCAGAGAAACAATTTCGCCATTAAACAATATTTAACTCTTCTATCACGAATTTTCCATTCCTGCAAGACTTGTTCCTCCATCTTCAGATTTTCACCAAAATTCTTTTGTATGTTTGCCGGACGATAAGAATAATATTAAATCATCTGATTCTATTTATTGCAAAACATAATATGCATCAATTCATCTTTGGTAAGAGAACGATCATACATACGATTGCTGCGGTTATCCTGCTTTGTCCCCAAGCCACAGCCTTAGGGGCAGCAACATCTGTATACTACGGTACAGACAGTACGAGCAGAGACACCTCCAATACGCCCATCCGTTATATCCATCCTAATGTTAGTCGTTTCGTACAATCCCGTTGGTTTCAGTCAACCCATATTGGGATACCGCTCATTATCAGCGGATTGGTTGTCAAGCGACAGGATGATCAATTCAGAAGTCTTAGAAACGACTTTATGCCTCATTTCCATCGCACCGTGGACAACTATACCCAATATGCTCCTGCGGCTATACTGTTAGGGTTAAAGGCAGCAGGAGTTGAAAGTCGCAGTTCGTGGGGGCGGATGCTGATCAGTGATGCTTTCTCCGCTGCAATCATGGGAACAACGGTCAACATCCTGAAGACGACTACACATGTGATGCGTCCGGATGGGTCCGACCGGCATAGTTTTCCTTCCGGCCACACGACCACAGCTTTCATGACGGCCACGATGTTAAGCAAGGAATATGGCTATCTCAGCCCATGGGTCAGTGTTGGAGCCTACAGTATAGCTACTGCCACAGGACTGATGAGAATGGCCAATAATAAGCACTGGTTGAGCGATGTGATCACAGGAGCCGGGATTGGAATACTTTCCTCAGAGTTCGGATACTGGATTGCTGATGAGATCTGCAAGGGCAAAGGTCTCCAGAGGAAATCACAGCCTGACCTTTTTTCAGGTGATGAGTCTTCATCCTTTCTGGGATTATATATGGGATACAATCTCCCTCTCAGCAAATATGACCTGAATGAAAACTTGTCGTTCAAGACCTCCTCTGGAACGACAATAGGCCTTGAAGGAGCGGGATTCATTAACCCATATATCGGTTTTGGAGGAAAAGCGTCGATCTCCAATCTCCGTTTTATTGTCAACGGTAGTGAAGCTCCTGACGACACCTTCGATTTTTATTCTCTTTCCATAGGCCCTTATTTCTCCCTCCCCCTCTCTGAGCGATTATCATTAGGGACAAAATTATTATTGGACCATACTTGGTACACAAATACCCGAATCAGTTCCACCATCATCCCCAGGAACAATGGTTGGGGATTCGGTACCGGACTTTCTGTCAACCGTCAATTTGAAGATCATTTCGGAGCCAGCCTGTTCCTTGATTATGACCTCCGCCCGCCTCATGGTCTTTCCAGCAAGGAATATTTACACATCCTGACTTTAGGGGCACGGGCCTGCATCAGATTTTAAACTCGTTGCAGCACTGTTGGAACTATCCTGCTATCCTGTAATCATTCCTCTGCCGGTTTTGTCATCATGAATGCCATAGCCGAAGAGGGCGAAATCTCCCTTCATCGGATCATCAGGAAACACTTGTTTTAATGCTTTGGTCAAGAGAACAACGGTTGACCAGTTTGCGGTCTTATGATGGATCAGGCCAATATCTCGGGATACCTGCAAGACATGCGTGTCCAGAGGAATAAAAAGGGAACGCTTGTCAATCCTTTCTGACCACAATCCAAGATCCACCGGCGAATGGTCCCTGCACATCCATCTGAGAAACATGCAAAGTCTCTTGCATGTAGAACCATAATGAGGTACAATTCCGGAGATCCCCTGACGGTTGAAATAGTCGCTGATGCTCTTTAAAGCCACTAGTCCACTCTCTGAGGGGCAACCGTTTTTCACCCTTTGCCCTACGAAATCATACAAGCTCCCATATTCCTCATAGAGTCTCTTCAAGGCCCCCAGAAAAGAATACATTGTATGGTTCGTATACAGACGGTAATAACATAAGGAATTATCCGGAATGTCATCAGCATAGTCACCACTGCACAGCCAGTCGTAAGGTTGATAGTGAGAGGCAACCATTATATACCTGATCTTTGGCATGAATTGTTTCCGGGAACCATAACTGAGAGATGAAGCTATAAAAGCCATAACCTCCTGATTTCTTGATCCCGTGACCTGATGCATAAACCAGGAAGGATCTCCTTCCAGGAAATCTTCTGACTCATAGTAATTTGCATATCTGACTAATGCTTGCCTAAGTGATTTCTTCATTTATGTGGGATTCTATTATTCCGCTGCAAATTTAGTCAAAAAGCAGGAAAACCAGTAAGCATAAGCTTTGGAATTCTTAAAAAAACTAAAAAACACAAGACTGGTTTGGAATTTCCGCAAACAAGTCCTACCTTTGCACTCGCAAATCAGGGCGTTTAGCTCAGTTGGTTTAGAGCATCTGCCTTACAAGCAGAGGGTCGGCGGTTCGAATCCGTCAACGCCCACAATCAGGGTAGTTACCAGAGTGGCCAAATGGGGCAGACTGTAAATCTGCTGGCTATGCCTTCGGTGGTTCGAATCCATCACTACCCACCCCGTGAAAATCTCCAATGATCGGATACTCTTCTTTCCTTTTTCCAAAGCGGCCTTTCTTTCAATATATAACAGATCATCTTCAAAGGACATGAAAGGCTTCCGTTTGAGTCATAAATCAAGCATTTTGAGGCAGATAAGACGATGATGACAACTACAGATTTTATTTTCCGGCTGGCAGTGGCAGCTTTACTGGGGGGCAGTATTGGTTTCGAACGAGAATGCAGGGCCAAAGATGCAGGAGTGCGAACACATTTCCTGGTTGCCTTAGGCAGCGCCTTGTTCATGATCCTCTCACAATATGGGTTTAATGACCTGGCAGGGCATTTTCCTCATCTTTCCTACGATCCTTCACGAATAGCTTCACAAGTTGTCACCGGTATAGGCTTTATCGGTGCAGGTACCATCATTTTTCAAAAACATGTGATCAAGGGCCTTACCACTGCCGCCGGCCTATGGGTAACCAGTGCCATCGGTCTTACCTGTGGTTCAGGTATGTATACATTGGCCATTGCTACAACACTTCTTGTACTTATCTGCCTGGAAACTTTAAATTTTATAATCAACCGCTTTGGGTTCCGGAACCTGGCTGTAACCTTTGAAGCACCGGATAAGGCTAGTGCCGGAAGAATATTAAAAAAGATCGAGTCGGCAGGACTGCAATTGAGTTCTTGTCAGATTCATGAAAATCATACTGAAAAGGGGCCCCGCTATCTCGTTACGATGGAACTGAAGATCAAGAGAAGCACTTATCCGTCAAATGTTATCGCTATCTTACAGGAATTCAACGGCGTCAGTTTTGAAGATATAGAATAAAGACTGCCAACAGGAAACTTTCGTCCTGACCTTTTTATTATCCCCGGCATAAAAAATGGAGAGGGAACCTATATGTGCGGGTTCCCTCTCCTATTTATAAAATATCTGATCGTCTTATATCTCGAAGATCATAACCTCTCAGAGGAGATTCCCCTCCTTTGGAAAAACAACCGTCGGCTTGAATGCCCTGGCTTCTTCGAAATCCATAAAGGCAAAACTCATGATAATCACAGTATCATGGACTTGAACCTTCCTGGCGGCCGCACCGTTGAGGCATATACACCCACTCCCCCTCTCTCCTTTTATGATATAGGTCTCGAACCGTTCACCATTGTTATTATCAACGACCTGCACTTTTTCTCCTGCTATCATGTTCGCGGCATCCATGAGATCTTCATCGATGGTTATGCTTCCCATATAATTCAGGTTGGCTTCAGTCACTTTGACACAGTGTATCTTACTTTTTAAAACTTCAATTTCCATAGAGATGAAAGAATAGATGGAGTCCGATTATTTATTTTCCTTATACGAAATATGATCAATGAGGCGGATCGGTTTGCTTCCGCAGTTGACGGCAATACATCCCGAAATATTGGGACAAGCATCCCAGGAGTCCACATCCTGCAAGGTATCACCGTTCACGATGGAAAAATACTCCACGGTCAGGCCTTCTACGGCATTAATATCTTCCACGACCTTGTCATGAGTCTCCTTGACCGTATGCTCTTTCCCAAAATCAATACTGGCTTTCAGAAGTTCATAAATCTTTGGAGCAATTTTGCGTTCGTCAGCTGTAAGTAAAGCATTCCTGCTGCTCATGGCCAGACCGTCTTTCTCCCTGACTACAGGGCAGACCACGATCTGGATTTTCATACCTATATATTTTACAAGGCGTTTGACAACCGCAATCTGCTGCCAATCCTTCTCGCCAAAATAAGCCCTGTCCGGACGGACGATATAGAAAAGACGACTGACCACCTGGCAAACCCCGTTAAAGTGCCCGGGGCGATGAGCCCCTTCCATCACGGTAGTAACCGGTGGAAATTCAAAATGGCGGGGATCAGGCGTTGGATAGATTTCCTCTACAGAAGGGGCAAAACAATAATCAGCCTTACAATCCTCCACCACTTTCTGGTCAGACTCCGGATTACGTGGATAACGCTCCAGGTCACCCTTATCATTAAACTGGGTAGGATTGAGAAATATACTTACTACTGTTACATCATTCTCTTTCACGCTGCGGCGAATAAGAGAGGCATGACCTTCGTGAAGTGCACCCATCGTCGGTACAAGACCGACCGTTTTACCTTCTTTACGAACTAAAAAAAGCTCATTTTGAAGGTCAACAATTTTTTTGAATATTTTCATAACCAAAAACTTTAATTCTATCAGACTGCAAAATAAAACTTTTTTTCTTAAATAAGAAAGAATTATCCTAAAAAATTGCGAATAATCTGTTTCTTTTCCTTGATTTCAATTGTTTTATAATGAATTCTCGACTTTTATTTGTATCTTTGCATTGTTAAAACTCAACTTATATGGCTAAGAAAATACTGTTCATTAACCAGGAGATTGCTCCTTATGTACCAGAAAGTGAAATGTCCATTATGGGAAGAGACTTGCCTCGGAAAATGCAGGAAAATGGCTTTGAAATTCGTACATTTATGCCCAAATGGGGTACAATCAATGAGCGCCGGGGACAGTTACATGAGGTTATCCGTTTGTCAGGAATGAATTTGATTATCAATGATACGGACCATCCTCTCATTATAAAAGTTGCATCTATACCGGTATCCAGAATACAAGTTTATTTTATAGACAATGATGATTATTTCAGCAAACGCCAGATGGAAGCAGACGAAACAGGCGTGGAATATCCCGATAATGGTGAAAGAGCTATCTTCTTTGCACGTGGGGTACTTGAAACCGTCAAAAAACTAAGATGGTCTCCTGATATTGTCATCTGCCAGGGATGGATAGGAGCTGTCGTTCCTTTCTATATCAAAAAGGCATATCATGATGAGCCTTCATTTGCAAACACGAGGGTCGTCAGTCTCCTCTTTGAAAATCAGTTGAAATCCAATTTAGGTGAGAATTTCAAGCGCTGTATTGAATATAAGGGAGCAAAGGCTGAGCTGCTGGATTCCTATAAAAAGAAATTCGATTTTCTTGAACTTGGCAAATTAGCAATCGACTACAGTGATGGTATTATAGAGGCAGGCAGCCATGTCAATCAGGATCTACTGAAAGAAGCTGCTGAAAAAGACAAACCCTTGCTTCAACATCCCAGTGAAGAAGAAGATACACAAGCTTACATCAACTTTTTGAATCAGATCAGTTCCGATAAATAAAATAAAAATGAAACTGAAAATCTTTATTCTGGCAGCCTTGACTGCCGTTACCTTTACAGCATGTACTAATACAACCGATTATATCGGGTCATCGTTGATTAACAATTCAGATGCACTCTTTGTAACCGATTCTAGTTTTCAAACTTACACCCAATCGGTTAAAGCCGGAAGGGTCCTGGCCCGGAACAGCAGTGGCTATGTCGGCAAAGTCAAAGACCCGGAAACAGGTGCATACGTTACGGGAGACTACATGGCTCAGTTCTATGCCCTCCCTAACCCGGGGTTTATACAGAAAGATTCTATCCGGACGATCGCTTCTGACGGCGGAGTAAAACCTTTACATACTTACCTGAACCTTTTCTTTGAGGACTATTACGGTGATTCTCTGGCACCGATGAAATTAAAGGTAGAGGAATTGAGCAAACCTGTCCCGGAAGGGGTCAACTATTATTCTGATTTTGATCCGGAGGCTGAAGGATATGTCAAAAAGGATGGCTTGACTTTAGAAAAAACTTATACCGTAGAAGACAGGACTCTCAGTGACTCTTCCAGGACTGCCAACGATGGCATGAAGGGAATTACCATCTCCCTGGACGGTAAGAAATATGTCCATGATGGAGTAACCTATCCGGATTTCGGAGCTTATATCATGCGTACTTATTACGCGCATCCCGAATATTTCAAGACCTCTAAAACCTTCCTGAATAATGTCTTCCCCGGATTCTATATCAAATATGAGAATGGTTTGGGGGCTATGGCAAAGGTAGAAATCAGCCAGGTTTATATGGAACAGCTGACAGACACGATCGTCTCTGTGTCTCATACCTCAACGGTCAATGGCAGTGATGTGACTACAACGAAAGACTCACTTGAATATGTGACTACCGGAGCTTATCTCTATGGCACGGACGAAGTATTGCAAACCAATAAAATCACAAATGATGAAGGTACACTGGACCGTCTTGTCGCAGACAATTCATGCAGCTATCTGAAGACCCCGGCCGGAATTTTCACAGAAATCACCTTACCTATAAATGAGATCATGACCAAGCATGAAAATGATTCCATCAATAGTGCAAAATTAGTCCTCACACGTATCAATAATACTACGGACAGCAATTTCAAACTGGGGATCCCACAAAGTCTTCTGATCATTCCTGAGGACAGTCTGCAAAGTTTCTTCGAAAAGGATGAACTCATCAACTATAAGAACAGTTTTTCTGCTTCGTTCGACTCTTCTTCTAATACTTATACTTTCAATAATATTTCCGGGTTGATTACGGATATGTATAAGAAGCGGAACTTGAGCTCTGATTATAATAAGGCGATCATTGTTCCTGTGACCATCTCTACGGCTACGCGCAATAACGTAACCTATATTACACGAGTCGTAAATGATATGTCTCTTTCGAGTACCAAACTGGTGGGAGGACCAAATCACCCGGTTAAGATGACCGTCATTTACAGCCGGTTCAATAAATAGGTGTGTTATGGCTGACAATTTCCTGGAACGGCAGCGCCGTGATTATGAAGAGCGTAAGATGATCTGGCTCCGCAAGAAAAAGCATCTGCCTCATAAAAGGCCGCATCACATTGAGAAAGAGAATGAAAATGATCTGTAGTTTCAAGCCATATTCCACCTTTACAGGAAGGTGAGATATGGCTTTTTATGATGTCTCAAAACAAATTTAACTTACAATTTCGTAGGTTGGGTTCCCAAAAAGACTTTAACACACTCCGGCCTTATTCCGTTCTGAAGTCGAACAGGGGAACTATTCTATAATCTTGAATTTAGCAAACTTCAGCAGGAGTTGTTTGGTGCCGGAATTTTTAAATTCGACCGTAGCCTTCGTATTCTCTCCTTTCCCTTCCACTTTTATTACCTTGCCGACGCCAAAACGCTGATGTTCGATCATGTCCCCTTCAGAAACTTCATACACAGAGGATTCTTCTTTTGTCCTGCCCCCATTGACCATCGCCTTGGACACACGACGGAGATTTCCCCCGCTTTCCACCAAGTGTCTCTTGAATGACGCCGATAGAGGGTCTACTGCGTTCTCCGCATGGAGAGGGGCAGTTACCCTGGGCTTTGGATCAGCCCTGAACTGGGAGGCTACAGGATGGCTGTTCTGCATCTTTGAGCCATATCCTGATCCACCATTCCCCCAGTCATGATAACCTGTATAGGGACGATTGGGCTCATATCCTTTCCAGTCCGACCCACTATGAGAAAATGACGGATGGCCACTTTCTGCTGCCTCTGTTTCAACGTCGAGCAGATCAGGGTCAATATCTTGAATGAAACGGCTGGGACCGTCAATGGTCATATTCCCATAACGCCAGCGGTTGCGGGCATAGGTCAAAATACAATGCTTTTCAGCACGGGTGATGGCAACATAAAGCAGGCGACGCTCTTCCTCAAGTTCACGGGGAGAACAGGCAGACAGTGGACTGGGAAAAATATTTTCTTCAAGTCCTACTACAAAAACAGTCGGAAACTCCAGTCCTTTGGCACTGTGTATCGTCATCAGGTTCACCCGGCTGCCTCCATCCTTGTCTTCACTGTCCAGGTCGGTAAGCAAGGATACCTCCTGAAGATAATCGGACAGTCCTGTCCTGGTATCCTGCTCTTCTTCTTTCCGGTCATCTACGAAATCCTTCATTCCACCAACAAACTCCTCCAGATTTTCCTGTCGGGCTACGGCTTCAGGATCAGCTCCCGAGAAAATCTCTGCACTGATACCACTCTCCTGGATCAACTCTGATCCAAGAACATAAGCATCATGGGTAGGACTCTTTTGTATATATTTTGAAATAAAGTTCCGGAAATCATCCAATTTGTTCAGTGTTCCCTTGTTGACAGTAAGTCCGAATCGGACAGGATCATTGATGACACTCCAGAAACTTACCGCATGTTCACGTGCCACCGTGGAGATCTTGCCTACAGTCGTTGCTCCTATTCCACGTGACGGATAATTGATTATCCGTTTGAAGGCTTCCTCATCATCAGGATTGACAACCATACGGAAATAAGCAATGATGTCCTTGATTTCCTTACGCTGGTAAAAACTTAGCCCTCCTACGATATGATAAGGTATCTCCTCCCTCCGCATCTCCTCCTCAAAACTACGGCTTTGGGAATTGGTGCGGTAGAGGATGGCAAAATCACCCCACTCAAGAGTTTCTTTTTCACGGATCCTTTTAATTTCGTGACAGACGATCAACGCCTCTTCCTTGTCACTGTATGCTGGTCTCAGCATCACTTTCTCCCCAGCGGCATTCTTGCTGTACACTTCCTTGGGAATCTGTTTCTCATTATGCTTGATCAGACTGTTGGCTGCCTGGACAATATGCTGTGTGGAACGATAGTTTTGTTCCAGTTTAAAAAGTCGGGCGTCATGGAAATGCTGATTGAAATTCAGGATATTATCAATGTTTGCACCGCGGAAACTATAGATACTCTGAGAATCATCGCCCACGACGCATACATGCTGCTTGTCACGTGTCAACTGCAACAGGATGCACAGTTGGGCATAATTTGTATCCTGATATTCATCCACCAGGACAAAATCAAATCTCGACTCATATTTTCTCCTGATCTCATCATGATCACGGAAAAGCATATAGGTAAGCACCAGAAGATCATCAAAATCCATGGCATTTGCCTTCCGGCACCGCACACAATAGGAAGTATAGATGTCGGAAAGCGCAGGGATATGAGAACGCTGGGCTTCTGCCATAGCTTCCCTGTCCCGGGCATAGGCTTCCGGCAAAAGGAGACGGTTCTTGGCCATGGATATATGATGGTGGACGACAGCCGGTTTATAGATCTTGTCATCAAGACCCTTTTCCTTGACGATAGCCTTGATCAATGACCGGGAATCCGCTTCATCATAGATCGTATAGGCGGAAGTATAACCTATGGCACGAGCCTCAATACGGAGAATACGTGAAAAGATGGAATGGAAAGTGCCCATGCACAACTGGTCTGCCTCCTTCCGGCCCACGATCCGGCCGATGCGCTCTTTCATCTCCTTGGCTGCTTTGTTGGTGAACGTCAAAGCCAGTATAGACCAGGGCCGATAGCCCTGGTGGAGAAGATAAGCTATTTTATATGTTAATACGCGGGTCTTTCCCGAACCGGCTCCGGCGATCACAAGGGAGGGGCCGTCAATGTATCTTACCGCGGCACTCTGTGAAGGATTAAGATCTCCTGATAAGTTCTCTTTCATCATTTTTCAGTTCGTACTTACTGTTTTCTCAGCATTCATATCACCTGGGAGTATACCTGCCCACCATAGATCGGGGGTTCACATCCTCTCCTTCGCGTGGAAAAGCAGGGATAAAACGCATCTCATGCTCAATCTGAAACTGCCTTTTCTTCACGTATTCACTCGGATGAGCGCTGTTGAACTTGATGGGATTAGGCAATGTGGCTGCAATCAATGCACATTCGTCACGGAACAGATTAACTGCCTTTTTATTAAAATGGTATTCTGCTACGGCATCAGCCCCGTATATTCCATCCCCCATCTCAATGCTGTTCAGATAAACTTCCATAATACGATGCTTTCCCCACAACAGTTCTATGAGAAAAGTAAAATAGGTCTCGAATCCTTTACGGATCCAGGAACGTCCCGGCCACAGGAACACATTCTTTGCGGTCTGCTGGCTGATCGTGCTGCCGCCATGTACTCTCCCACCATCCATATCGTGCAAAGCTGCGTTCTTGATGGCACCAAAATCAAAGCCATGATGCTTCAAGAACCGCTGGTCCTCACTGGCCATGACCGCTACAGGCATGTGCGGGGAAATTTTATCAAGGGATACCCAGTGATGATGAAGGGTGACAGATTCTCCTCTGTTGACTTGTTGGAAACAGCGTATGACCATCAGAGGGGTGATATAAACGGGTAAGAAGCGATAGGCTATTACAACAAGAATGGTGGAACTGAAAAACAGCACCACCATCCATCTGAATACTTTTCGTATCTTTGACACTATCATTTCAGAGAACCATTATTTGCTTCATCCACCATTTCCTTACTTGCATATAGATAAACTTCTACACGACGATTTTGTGGGGCAACGGTCTTATTGACAATCGGATTCTGGCTGCCATAGCCTGCCACATTCTTGAACTGGCTGGAAGGAACCCCTCTGCTGACAAGATAGTTGGATACAGCTTTCGCACGGGAATCACTCAACGGTAAATTAATCCGGTCTCCACCTGTAGCATCTGTATATCCTTGTATGTCTACGGAAAGAGTCGGATCCTTCTTCAATACGTTGGCAAAGTTGGCCAGATCATTCTGAGCATCAGACTTTAGTGTCGCTTTGTTAATGTCAAACTGCAAGCCACTGTCAAAAGTTACTTTAACAGCCTTTAGGCCATTGGCATCCGTCACTTCATCCACTTTGGCATTTGATACTTGCTGGCTGACCGCTGCTTTCACCTTATCCATGTGATTACCGATCAGCGCTCCTGTTCCGGCACCGATGGCACCGCCTAAGGCTGCACCTATCGCCGCTCCTTTTCCATGACCGGCAATGGCCCCGATAAGAGCTCCTACACCGGCGCCGGCGCCTGTACCGATAAGCGCACCATTCCCCCGGTTCGTACTGCAACTGACCATCACTAAAAGAGTTGCTCCCGCAACAGCTAATTTCATATTCTTCATAACCTTATATCTTAATTTGTTCTTGATTTACTTGATTCCATATTGCAAAGATACTCTTTTTTCTGCATTCCCCTATAAGAATCAACTTTTTTTTGTACTTTTGCCCAAAATTAAAGATTTCCAGGAATCATTCATAGAAGGAAACGCCTGTACACAGGAAGTATCCCCTCTGGTGCCTTCGGTCTGATTATCCTCTGAAAACAAAAGAACACATATAATTATGGGAAAAGAACTGAAAGAACTTACGAAAAGAGCTGACAATTACAGCCAATGGTACAATGACCTGGTAGCCAAGGCGGGGCTGGCAGAGCAAGCTCCGGTCAGGGGCTGTATGATCATCAAACCTTACGGTTATGCTATCTGGGAAAAGATACAGCAACAACTTGATAAGATGTTTAAGAAAACGGGCGCCCAAAATGCTTATTTCCCACTATTGATCCCGATGAGTTACTTTTCGCGTGAAGCAGAACATGTCAAGGGTTTTGCAAAGGAAAGTGCGGTCGTCACCCACTACCGGCTGAAAGCCAGCGAAGACGGAAAGGGTGTTATCGTTGACCCGGATGCCCAACTTGACGAACCGCTGATCATCCGTCCGACTTCAGAGACAATCATCTGGCATACCTATAAGAATTGGATCCATTCTTATCGTGACCTGCCTGTCATGTGTAACCAATGGTGCAATGTCATGCGCTGGGAAATGCGGACACGTCCTTTCCTGAGAACTTCTGAATTCCTCTGGCAGGAGGGACACACGGCTCATGCTACGGCAAAAGAGGCTGAACAAGAGGCTCAGCGGATGCTGCATGTCTATGCTGACTTTGCCGAACAATGGATGGCCATGCCTGTACTCCAGGGGGTAAAAAGTCCTGCAGAGCGTTTCGGAGGCGCCGAAAACACCTATACGATTGAAGCGATGATGCAGGATGGAAAAGCACTGCAAAGTGGGACAAGTCATTTCCTGGGACAGAACTTCGCAAAAAGTTTCGATGTCACCTTCCTGGATAAGGAGAATAAACCGCAATACGTCTGGGCTACTTCATGGGGAGTATCCACCCGACTCATAGGGGGACTAATTATGGTTCACTCCGATGATAATGGTCTGGTCCTTCCTCCCAAACTGGCTCCGATACAAGTTGTCATTGTCCCTATCGCAAACAATGCTGACCAACTGGCCCCCATTACTGCAAAATTGCAACCTGTGATCGAACAACTTGAAGAATCAGGGATCAGCGTCAAATATGACGATGCTGACAATAAACGTCCGGGATTCAAATTTGCTGATTATGAACTCAAGGGAGTGCCTGTCCGACTGGTAATGGGGAACAGGGACTTGAAAAACGGTACGATTGAAATCATGCGCCGTGACACTCTCGAAAAGGAAAGTGTTCCTTTTGAGGGCATCGTGAACCGCGTACAGACGCTGCTTGAGGACATTCAGAAAAACATCTTCGATAAGGCTCTGAAATTCCGGGATGCCCACATCTATGAATGTGACAACTATGATGAATTCAAGGAACGGATAAAGGATGGTGGCTTCTTCCTCTGCCATTGGGACGGCACTGCTGAGACAGAAGCCCAACTCAAAGAGGATACACAGGCAACCATCCGTTGTATTCCGTTCGCCTTCCCTCCCACTCCGGGTAAAGACATGATCAGTGGAAAACCTGCCACCCAAAGGGTCATTGTTGCACGTGCTTACTGATCATATATCAATCACTCACGGATGCTGAAAAGCAACTTTTTGCAAGAATCAGAATTTCCGGAAAGAGATAGTTAAAGATGTTTAAAAGGCAAGATAAGTGTCTATGAATCAGAACTCATCTTGCCTTTTTTATGTACCTTTGCAGCCGATGTGGACGAAGAGTGTTCACATGTAAACATAAAGTCTTACTTTATTCATTATTAATTTTTTAATTTTTTTATGTCAGATTTAAAGAACGTACAACCATTGGCAGACTTCGATTGGGACGAATTTGAAAATGGTTCGAGTGCGAAAGCCAACAAACAAGACCTCGAGAAGGCTTACAACGACACACTGAACAAGATCCAGGAGCATCAGGTAGTAGAGGGTACTGTTATCGCCATGGACAAAAAGGAAGTTGTCGTAAACATCGGCTACAAAAGTGATGGCATTATCCCTGCTTCAGAATTTCGTTATAACCCGGATCTGAAGGTAGGTGACAAAGTAGAGGTTTACGTTGAAAACCAAGAGGACAAAAAAGGCCAACTTGTCCTTTCTCACAAAAAAGCCCGCCTGGCAAAAAGCTGGGAAAAGATCAATGAGGCTTATGAGAAAGAAGAAGTCATCCAGGGTTATATCGAGAGCCGTACCAAAGGTGGCATGATCGTTGACATCTATGGCATTGAAGCTTTCCTGCCCGGTAGCCAGATTGACGTTCATCCTATACGTGACTACGACGTTTTCGTAGGCAAGACTATGGAATTTAAAGTTCTGAAGATCAACCAGGAATACCGTAATGTAGTGGTTTCCCACAAGGCTTTGATCGAAGCAGAACTGGAGGCCCAACGCAAAGAGATCATCTCACATCTGGAGAAGGGACAGATCCTGGAGGGTACTGTCAAGAATATCACTTCTTACGGTGCTTTCGTTGACCTCGGTGGTGTTGACGGACTGATTCATATTACAGACCTCTCTTGGGGTCGTGTCAGTGATCCACACGAAATCGTCAGCCTCGACCAGAAGATCAAGGTGGTTATCCTTGACTTCGATGAAGAGAAAAAGCGTATCGCACTGGGTCTGAAACAACTTACTCCACATCCTTGGGATGCCCTTGATCCTAACCTGAAAGTCGGTGATCATGTTCATGGCAAGGTGGTTGTAATGGCCGATTATGGTGCTTTCGTCGAAATTGCTCCCGGTGTTGAGGGACTGATCCATGTCAGTGAGATGTCATGGAGCCAGCACCTGCGTTCCGCTCAGGAATTCCTGAAAGTGGGCGATGAGGTTGAAGCTGTCATCCTGACTCTCGACCGGCAGGAACGGAAGATGAGCTTGGGCATCAAGCAGCTCACTGAGGATCCATGGGAAACGATTGAAGTGAAATATCCTGTAGGCAGCAAGCATACCGCTAAAGTTCGTAACTTTACTAATTTTGGTATTTTCGTCGAACTTGAAGAGGGTGTTGACGGCTTGATCCATATCAGTGATCTTTCCTGGACGAAGAAAATCAAACATCCATCTGAGTTCACTACTGTTGGCGCAGACATCGACGTAGTCGTGCTGGATATTGATAAAGAGAATCGCCGGTTGAGCCTTGGACACAAGCAACTTGAACCCAATCCTTGGGATACCTATGAGACTATTTATACTCCAGGATCAATCCATAAAGGCAAGATCACACAACTAATGGACAAGGGTGCCGTAATCACTCTGAATGAAGGTGGTGAAGGTTTCGCTACTCCGAAACATCTTGTAAAGCAGGATGGAAGTAAGGCCAAGGTTGGTGATGAACTTGATTTCATGGTTCTTGATTTTGTGAAAGAGACCAAGCGTATCATCCTTTCTCACTCCCGTACATTCGAGGATGTCAAAGATGATTACAAACCAGCCGCTCACAAGCACAGCACCAAGAAACCTGAAGCTGCACAAATCAATAACGTGGCAGCAGGTACTACCTTGGGTGATATTGATGCTCTTGCCAAACTTAAAGAGCAAATGGAGAATGACAAATAAGTTTCTGACCTGTCGAAACAAGTCTCAAACTTTCTGGTAAATATTAAAAGGTGTATTGCTTAAGGGCAGTACACCTTTTTTAGTCTCTTGCCTGTCCCCGTCGTTCCAGAGAATAGAGATGAGTACGTTTTGATTTCATCCCATAAGATCAGGACTATTCTGAAGGCCAAAGAGGATTACACCGGCCAGCGGAATTGGCACTTTAACCATGAAAAAGGGGGAATGCAAGCGCAGGTTCAAGGTCCATCCTTTTTAAAACACAAAAAGGAAAGAATAATAGAGTTGGACTACGACTATATAGATAACAATTAAAGGTGACGCCTTACAGATTCCCACTGTGATACAATCAAAAATATCCGCAAAATTCTGAAAGCGCCCACTGATACACCCATAGGTGATTCCCATACCAATCAGCGTCAAACTGATTACCGGGATAAGTCCGGAAAAAAAAGGACCGGGATAAAGATGGCCCGTGATGTTCAACAGGACAGCATGAGGAATGACTGTAAGGAGTGCCATGACGATCAAGACGACAGAAAACTCAAAAAGGACGAACCTAAAGGCGATCCGCTTCCTGTATTCCGTCCTATTCAAATGAAAAACCTGACGGGAAGCGAAAAAGGAATAAAGGCCACTGCTCTTTATGGCACCCCATGCAATGCCCAGCAGTAATAACCACACTAAAAGAGGCTGGCTTAAATTCTTTATGTTCTTCCCTATAAACCATCTGATCCCCTCGCTGCTTAACAAGGAACGAATAGAACTTTCAGGGTCGGCCGCCGTGAGCAGCCAGGACAAGAGGATGACAACCACCTGGATCATCATCAGGATAAAGATCAGCCATCCTATTCTGTTCTTCCACCGCTTAGACAGTTCTTTCGTTTGAAACAGATCATTCTTCATCTGGATGCAAGTCATCAAGGTCTATAATTCTCAATTGCAGAGCACGGACCACCAAGCGCGTAGCATTCACATTGATCCCCCCATTCCCGTTGGGAAAGAGTTTCTGTACCAACTCATTCTGCCGTTTCTCCAGACTCTTTACCCCGAAAGGCATCCCCCGGAGGTTGGTAATCTGTTCCTTTGTATAACCCAGAGCCAGATGTCTCAGGAAACGCTCATCATATTCATCTATTTCATAATTTACCAATGCCTCCTGACGCATGACTTTCTGATTGACGCTCTTCTTAAAACGGTCGACGATCTTTTCCAGTATGGGTTGGTTGAATACTAATTTCTTACCTGACATGCAAGAGGCCACATCACTCCTGGTCAGCAACTCGCCACTTTTAAGAATGATCCCGTCACATCCGGCATCCAGCACATCCACCCATAATTTTTCATTGAGAATCTCCCCGGTAAAGATAAGGACCTTCACCTGAGGGTACATCTCTTTCGTCTGCCTGCAGATCTCAACACCAACAGTCGTACTGCCGCCTAATCCAAGATCAAGCAAGATCAGATCAGGTAACTGCTGTTTGAGGAGCTTCCAATAGGCAGGTTCACTGTCTGCAGTGCCAATGATTTGTGCTTCAGGGATGTCATTATGAAAGATCCCTTCCGTGCCTCTGAGTTCGAGAGGCACATCTTCTACTATGACCACTTTAAATTTATCCATATTTTTTTAGGTAAAACCATTTCAATGATGATCCCGGCGACGTTCTGACCGGGTACAGCCTCAATGCCACAACCTCTGAGATTAGTCAGATCTCCCACTTCTCTTACGATCTGCTTGCAGAGGAGGAAATCAAGATCCTTTGTCAATGGAGTAAAAAGTTGCCGGCATTCTACTCCGGTAAGATCCATTTTTGGCAAGGGGATATGAATAAGGACATAGGCTTCCCCCTTGTCATGGATTTCCGGTATGATTTTCTTCAACCCGCTTTTCTTTTGGAGGATTTCAAAAAGATAGTTCAGGAGGTCCGGGTCCAGTCTGATCTGACCGGTAATCTGCCTGAGCGCCTGTGCCGAGAGAAGGGAATAAAGTTCTTTATAATAACCGGCAAGTTCACTGATCACTTCGAGATGATGGTCCGAGCCATCAATGAGTTGCTTGATACGTGACGGATAATACATGGTCTCATGCTTAAGCGTGCTGAGACAGTTATCTAGTACTGCGTTGGAGACATGTAAGCGGGCATCTTCGTAACGAGCCTTTGAAAGTTCGTCCTGAGCCAGTTCTATGCTCACCTGATGATCATGATAGATTGACATACTCTTCCGCAGGGCTGCGCAGATCTGCTCCACCACCTGATCCAATTGGTCGATGACCTCTCTGGAATGGAATCCAAAAGCATGGAATTGTATTTCTCTCTTCATCCGTTGATCCCAGAGCCGGTCAATATCTGAGAGTTTTTCCTGATCCGGCAGATCACTCAACAAGATCTGGTTAATACCTCTGATCCTTTCTATGCAGAACCGATAGAACACCCGGTGACGGTAATACAGGAAATAATAAGCGGGGAAGATCGAAAGCAGCAGCAACAGTAACAGGATGATTGCTACGGTCTTGGAATTTTCCGATTTCTGCATTGTCTGGACATAATCATCGAGTGACTGATCAGAAGAAACCTCACGGAAGAGTTGGGTATACACCGAATTGTTATAAGTGTATCGAGCCCAGTCATGCAAGGCCAGACAAGCAATGGCACTCTCATTCCTCACATCGAGGATCACGATATAATTCATATCCAGATTATCATGGAACCACTGTATCTCCGGAGGTGTCTGCTCACTCCCTATCGCCTTCATCAATATTTTCCCATGAGGGACCAGTTGGCGGTAGACGGCATTCAGATAGTAGCGGGTACTGTCCGCAAAAGCCAGAGCCCGGTGATAATGCCCATAGATATTTGAGAAATAGACGCTATCCGCAAACTGGGAGGCTTTATGCGAGAACAAGACCTTCAAGCCATAAGGAGAACTATGCGTAACGGCTTTTTCAGAAAGGGCCGCAAGTTTACGATTCGAAGGCAACGTCTTTTCATGAGCATGAAGGATTCCCGTACAGAGGGTAAAAAAGAGGATCAGCGGCAGCAGCAGCATTCTCAGGTGTACCGCCCCTTTGGGTAACCGGAAGGAGAAACAGGACCCCTTTCCCAGTTCGCTCTGAGCAGAAATGCTGCACACGCGGAACAGGCTGCTCGTTTTCTTATATTTCTCAATAATCCCCTTACAGTTCAGTAGTCCGAATCCATGGCTGTATTTCTTTTCTACATTCGGTACCGGCTGCTCGTCACTGATGATTGCCTTATGGTCAAAGATATGTTCTACCTGTTCCGGAGTCATCCCTTTGCCCGTATCAGAGACACAAATTTCCACATAGTCAGCGCTTTCATGGGCAGATATGGTCACCCTTCCTCCCTTCTGGACGAATCTCCGGGCGTTGTCTGCCATCGTATTGATCATAAACAGGGTCAGCGTCCGGTCGGCCTTGACTATGGCCTCTGTTTTCTCTACCGTAAAAATGATACCCCGTATCTGGAAAGCCATACTCCCCTTCCGCACAATATCGAATACGGATTCAACAGGGAAACTCTCGATATGCAAACTCAACTGTCCCTGGCGGAGCTGTATCCAATGTGTGAGGACCGCATTGTCCTGATTGATCTGATTCGTGAGTTCACCGATATACTGATAACGAGACTTCCGCGTCTCCTGACTGCCTGTCCCCGCCTGGAGGCGGTGCAGTTCATTGATGATCTGGTCAATAAAGGGTGTGATGCTGATGACCAGTTGGACTTTAGCCCGCTGCTCAAGATACTTCTGTTTGTTTTTCAGAATATGTTCCTGCGTGATCAATGTATCCTCATGGATCTCTTCATACCTGTCATTCAAGCCATCCATGCACTGGTCATTCTTTACCTTCCATTGCCGTAGAGGCTGGAGCAATTCATCAATAGAATTTTCCTTATCGCTTTTCCTCCTCAAACGGTCAAACACAAAAAGAAGAACGATGAAGAAGGTGATCATTAAGATAACGGCCACGATCATCGTATTCAACTGGGCCGCATTCTCATTCAATTCTGCCGCCCTGGCTTCCATGAGACGGTCCTGCCGCGTTTGTTCCTGCAAATCGAGATAGATGTTCCGGTTATAATCGCTGGCCTGTTTGTCATTGACGGCAGAATATGCCATGCTCAACTGTTCCCTGATTGAGGCTACAAGATCTGGTGCCTGTTCTATTCTCCTGTTGCGTAAGGCCCGGTTCAGACAGATCAAGGCAGAACGATAATCGCCTATTGCCCAGTAATTACGCCCCAGGGTACGATAAGCCCCGGCGATTTGATACACATCACCATAGCGGATAAAAAGGTTCAGTGAGCGTTGTGCCAGATTCCCTGCCAGGAGTTGATAAGGCATGTTATCTACATTCAGCAGTTCTATTGCCGGCAAATTATTGTGAATCAGGAAGTCACGGATTTTCGGCGACTGCATGTGTTCACTGATCGCCTCCAGGGAGTTTGCCACCCAGTAAGGACTACGGAAGACATTAGCAAAATAAAAGCAACGCACCAGATAATCAAATTCCGTCTGGGCGATCTGTTCCGGTGTTCCATGGGTGATGACTCCTCCCTCACCGATATTATAAAGATAATTGAGATATTGCGCCGTATCTTCCTCACATTCATTTGCATGGATATGTCCCAAAGCATTCGTGAACAGACGCCTTTGTCCGGTATAATAGTAGTATGTGGCGCTGACGATATTGAATTCTGAACGGGCATAAATGATCCTCAACCGTTCCCGTTCTGGCAAGTCCGTACTGCTTTCATCAATTCTGTGAAGACAGTTTACGGCCCTTTCCCGCCAGTCATAGAAATTCTTGTTCTGCGACTGCCGCTGGCATAAGCGCATCTGCTGGACATAAGCGACGAGCAATTCTATCTGATTGTCACTGGCGGAGATCGCCTCATCAAGCAGTCTTTTTGCCTGACGGTAATTCATCTTCACCAGACTGACGAAGGCAAGATTATTAAGTGCCTCGGCCTTTCCCGCATCATAGTCAGAAGAAAGTTCCAGGGCCCTTGCGGCAAGTACTCTCGTAGAGTCTATATTCCGATAATGAAAGGAATAAGCCTTCGCATTCAACTCGTCTACCTCTTTCTGGTGAGAAGGTGTACATGCTGAAACTAAAAGAACCAATAACAGGAAAAAAAAGGTTCTTACGAGTCGTATAATTTCTTGAACGTTCTTCAATAGGTGAAAGAACAGGGACAGGGTCACACGCTGCCTGTCCCTGAAAACAAATAAATTTTATGAATGATCCTTACCATCAGGAGCGGGCCTGACGGATATATTCTAAAGCACGGACGCATCTTTCCGTAACCGCTTTCCAGTTACCCGCTGACACCTCCTCTTTAGGAAAGAGTTTGGACCCCATTCCTACACAGAAGACCCCCGCCTTGATCCATGCCGTAAGGTTTTCCCGGTCTGGAGCGACAGCCCCTGTCACCATGATCTGGCTCCAGCGAAGAGGACCGAGGATGTTCTTCACGAATGACGGTCCGCCGACATTCCTTGCCGGGAAGACCTTTGTCACGTCACATCCTAACGACTGGGCTTCAGACACTTCAGAGACAGAACCGCAGCCCGGTGTATAAGGAACCAGACGACGGTTGCAAACAGGAGCGATAGCCGGATTCAGATTAGGTCCGACGATGAAGTTAGCTCCAAGTTGCATATAAAGTGCAGCTGTAGGAGCATCTATTACCGTACCGGCGCCCAGGATCATTTCCGGACACTCGGAGGCAGCCCATTTTACCAATTCTCCGAAGATTTCATGTGCGAAGTCACCACGGTTAGTAAATTCAAACACCCTTACGCCACCCTCGTAACATGCTTTGATCACCTGTTTACAAATCTCCAGGTCACTATTGAAGAACACGGGTACCATCCCCGTCTTCCCCATTGCGTTTAACACTTGTATTTTATTGAATCTTGCCATAATTTTCTGTCTTACTTGATTGATTGACAGGAAAAGACTGTCCTTTCATAAAATGACAGCCCCCTGCCGGTTACTGTCAGCCACAGGTATCAGCGTTGAACACGCCCACTGGCATTTCCTTCTGCCAGACTTTCCACCTCTTCCGCATTGACGAGGTTGAAATCGCCGGGAATGGTATGCTTCAAGGCTGAAGCAGCAACAGCAAACTCCAGAGCCTCACGCG
The DNA here is from genome assembly GCF_054687055.1 of Segatella asaccharophila. NCBI lineage: Bacteria > Pseudomonadati > Bacteroidota > Bacteroidia > Bacteroidales > Prevotellaceae > Segatella > Segatella asaccharophila. The sequence goes on from NZ_BAACAN010000003.1 coordinate 168,176, forward strand.
GATCCGCCTTCGTCAGCAGACCGTGGATCAGTCCACCGGCAAAAGAATCTCCTCCGCCTACGCGGTCAATGATCGGCATAATATCATAATGCTTGCTCTCATAAAATTCCTTGCCATCATAAATAAGCGCTTTCCATCCATTATGACTGGCAGAGAGAGATTCCCGAAGCGTGGAGACGACATATTTAAAGCCAAATTCCTTCATCATCCCCTTGAAGATGTGGTAATAGCCCTTTGCATCCGTCTTTCCCGCCTCTATGTCAGCATCCGGTTTGAATCCCAGACAGGACTGGGCATCCTCTTCATTTCCAATACAGACATCCACGTATTTCATCAGTGGACGCATCACGGCGATCGCTTTCTCTGAAGACCATAATTTCTTGCGGAAATTCAGATCTACGGAGACGGTCACGCCATGGCGCTTGGCAGCCTCACAAGCCAACTGGGTCAGTTTGGCAGCTTTGTCACTGATAGCGGGCGTAATGCCTGTCCAATGGAACCATTGTGCCCCTTCCATGATCTTGTCAAAATCGAAGTCAGAAGCATCTGCCTCGGCAATAGCACTGTGTGCACGGTCATAGATGACCTTTGAAGGACGCATGGAAGCGCCTGTCTCGGCATAGTATAACCCTACCCGGTCTCCTCCGCGGACGATAAAATCTGTATGCACGCCATAGCGGCGTAATGCATTGACAGCAATTTGTCCGATTTCATGTTTGGGAAGTTTGGTCACGAAATAAGCCTCATGGCCATAATTAGCCAGACTCACTGCGACATTTGCCTCACCACCACCAGGAATGATGCGGAAAGAATCGGTCTGTATAAAACGATCGTTTGCTTCCGGCGACAGGCGGAGCATGATCTCGCCTAATGTAACAACTTTAGCCATTTTAAATGTTTTTGTTGATAGTTTACTTAGATCTTGAGTATGTTTGTTCTCATAGGGCAAAAATAATGAATAATTCCCATATTTCGAAATAAAATCAGGAAAATCTTCCTATTTGATAATAAATAACAAGAAATACAAAAGCTTGCTTGTCTTGTTTTTCATGAATACGCTCCTCGAAAGCACCTTTCCCCTTTATTGTTTTAACCGTCTGATGATGAAAAAGCACCGTTTATTCAAATTTTCCCGTTGTGCATTCGCACAATTAAAATGAAATGTGTACATTTGTAACGGTGTTCAAGCCGTTTGACAGCATATCCTCTTCCAATGATAGAGAGGAAGTGGGTTTGCCTATTAATATTCATTTATTTACAAGGAGTATGCCCTTAAAAATCAGAATCAAGGATATAGCCGAGAGAGCAGGAGTTTCTGTAGGAACTGTCGACAGGGTGCTGCATGACCGCCCCAACGTGTCCAAGCCGGCAAGGACAAAAGTTGAACAAGCCTTAAAGGAAATGAACTACCAGCCAAACATGTACGCCAGTGCTCTGGCTTATAACAAGGAGTATGCCTTCTACCTGCTGATCCCCCAGCACGAACATGAAGCCTACTGGGCTGAAATAGAAGAGGGGGCGAAAAGATGTGAGGAGCTGCGGCGGGATTTCCATATCAATCTGGAGATCGTGCACTACAACCGCTATGACGATGCTTCCTTCACTGCAGAATGCGAGGGGGTCTTCAAGATGAAACCGGACGGTGTGATCATCGTTCCCACCAAACTCGATGTCACGCGTCTTTTCACGGACCAGTTGCATAAGGAAAACATACCCTTCATCTTCCTTGATTCCTATATGCCGGACCTCAAGCCTCTGGCTTTCTACGGCCAGGATTCTTTCTGCAGTGGTTTCTTTGCTGCAAAGATGCTGATGCTGATCGCTTCGGGGGAATCTGAAATCATGCTGATGAAACTGACTAAAGACGGACAGGTGATCAGCAAGCAGCAGGACAACCGCGAGGTGGGCTTCCGGCATTACATGCGCGATCACTATCCGGACATCAAGATTACCGAGCTGCAGCTTCCTATGGGGGACAACCGGAAGGAATATTACCAGATCCTGGAAGACTTCTTCAACAGCCATCCCTCTGTTCACCATTGCATCACCTTAAGTTCGAAAGCACATATTGTAGGGGATTTCTTGCTGGCCACCAACCGGCGGGATATACAAATCATGGGATATGACATGGTGGGGAAAAATGCCAGATGCCTGAAGCTCGGAAGCATTTCCTTCCTCATAGCCCAGCATGCCTACATGCAGGGGTACTACTGTGTAGATGCTCTCTTCAGGGCCACCGTGCTCAAGAAGAAGGTCCAGCCTGTCAACTATATGCCAATCGAACTTCTGACCAAAGAGAATGTGGACTTCTATAAAAGGACACAATTATAATTACAAAAACGAACTACAAAATGAAATCATCCAGTTTTATTAAAATCAATCCTGCTGACAATGTCGTGGTCTGTCTGCGCCCCTTTAAAAGGGGAGAAACCCTCGGCATTGACGGCCATTCCATCACCTTGCTGCAGGATGTTCCAGCAGGACACAAGGTGCTGATTACAAATGTATGCAAAGGTACCAACATCATCAAGTACGGCTATCCCATAGGCCATGCGAAAACGGATCTGGCACAGGGACAATGGGTCAATGAGCAGGATCTGCAGACCAATCTGTCTGGAACCCTTGATTATACCTACACCCCCGTCCGGGACACCGTGAATATTCCCCGGGATCATCGTACTTTCCAGGGGTATGTACGCGGGAATGGCGAGGTGGGTACTCGTAATGAAATATGGATCGTCCCTACCGTGGGATGTGTAAACGGTATTGCCCAACGGCTCGCACAGCAACTGCAGGAAGAGACACACCTCGAGGGGATTGACGCCGTGCATGCCTGGGTCCACAACTACGGCTGTTCCCAACTGGGGGATGACCACGAAAACACCCGTAAGATCCTTCGTGACTTGTGCCTGCATCCCAATGCGGGGGGGGTACTGGTGTTATCGTTGGGATGTGAAAATAACCAGCCTGGTCCTTTCATGAAAAGTTTAGGAGATTATGATCCTGAACGCATCAAACTCCTGGTTGCCCAGCAGGTAAAAGGCGATGAACTGGAAGAGGGCATGAAGATTCTCCGCCAACTTTACCATAAAGCACAGCAGGACCGGCGCACGGAGGTTCCTATAAGCAAACTGCGGATAGGCCTGAAATGCGGTGGATCTGATGGATTCAGCGGTATAACGGCCAATCCTCTCCTGGGAGAATTTTCCGACTATCTCGTTGCCCAGGGGGGCACTACCGTCCTGACGGAAGTGCCCGAGATGTTCGGCGCAGAAACCATATTGATGAACCGTTGCAAAACGGCAGGACTCTTCCACAAAACCGTAGAGATGATCAACGGTTTCAAAGAATATTACCTCTCGCATGGCCAGCCCGTAGGAGAAAACCCCTCTCCTGGCAACAAGGCCGGGGGGATCTCTACCCTGGAGGACAAGGCCTTGGGATGTACCCAGAAATGTGGGAAAGCACTGGTCAGTGGCGTGCTCGGATATGGGGAACGCTTGCAGGCTCCAGGCCTTAACCTCCTGTCTGCTCCGGGAAATGACCTGGTCGCTTCTACGGCACTGGCTGCAGCCGGTTGCCAGATCGTTCTCTTTACCACTGGCAGGGGAACTCCTTTCGGAACTTTCGTACCGACCATAAAGGTTGCTTCGAACAGCACTCTCTATCATAACAAACCTAACTGGCTGGACTTTAATGCAGGGGTGCTTCTTGAAGATACCGGCATGAAAAGGCTGACGACCCTTTTTATCAATAAGGTACTTGCCATCGCCGGCGGTGAACAGAGTAAAAATGAGATCAATGGCTACCAGGAGATCGCTATCTTCAAAAATGGAGTAACCCTCTGAAACGATTCCCAGACCCTTCTGTTCTCCTCAGTCGCTCTGTTCATAAAATGAATCTTATCCTCAAAATAAAAAAACGAAACAGTGAATAAAAAACGTGGATTACTGGCCCTCTCACCGCTGATCATTCTCATCATCCTCATCATCATTTTCACCCGTTATTCGGTAGATAAAAGTGACCGTGAGCCTAACCTGTCAATGTCCGTAGCTTTTCTGATATCAAGTATCTATGCCATCATGATCACCGGAGGTATGCCGATGAAAGCCAGGATTGACACCTACAGCAAGGGAGCAGGCTCCAGTAATATCATGCTGATGTTGTGGATCTATGTCCTTGCAGGAGCTTTTGCTTCTTCAGCCAAGGGAATGGGATCCATTGATGCTACAGTGAATTTAGCCCTCCATTACCTGCCGGCGAAGATGCTCCTTCCAGGTCTCTTCCTCGCCTCCTGTTTCATTTCCATCTCCATCGGCACCAGCGTGGGTACAGTGGTAGCACTCGTCCCCATCGCCGCGGACATAGCCCATTCCATGGGTGCCAACGTGCCCATGATCACGGCAATCATCGTGGGAGGGGCCTATTTCGGAGATAACCTTTCCTTCATCTCTGACACGACAGTAGTCGCCACACAGACACAGGGGTGTAACATGAGCGATAAATTCCGGGTCAACAGTCTGATCGTCATGCCTGTGGCCGTCATCGTACTGATCATATATACCTTCCTCGGCATACATATCCAATCCCCTGCATACATACCGAAGGTGGAATTTATCAAGGTAATTCCTTATCTCGTCGTATTAATCACTGCCATTGCCAGGATGAATGTTATGGCAGTACTGACGTTAGGCCTTATCCTCTGTGGCGTGATCGGAATGATAGACGGGGACTACTCCATTTACGGCTGGTTCAGTGCCATCGGCAACGGAGTCCTGGGCATGGGCGAACTGGTGATGATAGCAATGATGGCCGGTGGCATGCTGGAGATCATCCGGGCGAACGGTGGCATCGATTATATCATTGACCGGCTCACCGCTCACGTCAAAGGTAAGAGAGGGGCTGAACTGTCCATCGCGGCACTGGTTTCCCTGGTCAACATCTGCACGGCCAACAATACGGTAGCTATTCTGACCGTGGGTGATATTTCAAAACGGATCGGGGATAAATTCGGCGTGGACAATCGTAAGGCAGCCAGTATCCTGGATACCTTCTCGTGTTGCGTGCAAGGGCTCCTTCCTTACGGGGTACAGATGCTGCTGGCCGCCGGGCTGGCTCATGTGAACCCGATGCAAATCCTGCCCTACCTGTACTACCCCATGGCTATAGGCATAGCCGCTTTGATGGCTATTCTTTTCCGGTACCCCAAAAAATACAGTTAAGAAGAGTCGTTTGGACTTAAATTCGTGAAATCATGAACTTTATACAGAGAAATGTTTTTAAGAAATTACGTTCACAGTATTTCCTGTCTCATGAAACACTAGAACCCATGACGCGCTTCAAAATGCAAAAACTTGAAGCCCTGATGAATAATGTCACTGAATCAAAGGAGGGCAAGGTCACGCTGGCTACTCCTTTCCTGGAGAAGAAATTAAGATCTATAGAACTGACTGAACGCCATGCCATTGACACCAGTATAGAGACTCTTGAATTACTTCATCTCATCGTCTCGAACATCAATGCAATGCTCAACTATGGCGTGAGCCTCAAAGGCATCATCCAGCTTGGAGAATATCTGCGAAGTCCCAAGGGGGGTAAAGTAGACTGGTTGAAACTGGATAAATGGCTCAGCAAACTCCATCTGGGGCGTATCTCCCAGTTAGAAGGCAGCATCCTCATCCTGTTCTTCCATTTTGAGGAAGATGAGGTACCTTTCGTACACCATCTGGAGAAAGGTGCAGGCGGGCTTACGATCCGTTCACTGTGCAACACCTGGGCAGACATCACGAAAGAGTGGCACTTCCGGCAGGGTACTACGGGATTCATACAGAATAACAGCAAGGTGCTCTGGCGCAATCTCCGCCAGAGTATGCGCTATTTCGGATATGCTCCTGTGGAGACAATATTCAACTTTTTACATAATTTTGCACGTTCCTTATCTGAAATTGAAGAATAGTTAGTATCTTTGCGACGATGAAGCGGATTTTATTATTAATACTCGGCCTATTTACGCTATCTTTGTCACAAGCCCAGGAGGCAGAAGACGAGGATACGTGTCATTATGTCCAGGGAATTGACCTCAGCCATTACCAGGGAACGGTATTCTGGAAAACGGTAGGCGATAATTCCAACATGGCCTATGTGTATCTGAAAGCCACGGAAGGTGGAGGCCGGATAGACAGCAAATACCAGGAAAACATTGACCTGGCTCATCGCAACGGTCTGAAAGTAGGCTCCTACCATTTTTACCGCCCGCGATATTCCCAGCAACAGCAGTTGGACAATTTCCTGTCCCAATGCCGTCCGGGGGACCAGGACTTAATTCCAATGGTCGATATAGAAACGAGGAGTGGACTGTCTGAAGAAGAGTTCTGCGACAGCCTTTTCAAATTCCTCCGGCTCATCGAGCGGACTTACCGACAAAAGCCACTGCTCTATACAGGAGCTAATTTCTACGACCATAACCTGGCAGGAAAAGTAGACAATTATAAATTGATGATAGCCCAGTATACCAAACGCATTCCACGTCTTACAGACGGTCGTGACTTTGAATTATGGCAATACACCGGAAGAGGCCACCTTGATGGCATCAATGGTTATGTTGACAAAAGTCGGCTGATGGGGCGTCATAAATTACGTGAAATCAGGTTCCGACACCGATGATAATCAATGGATTTTATAAGAAATCTAATAAATGACCTTTAAATTCATTCCATTCTGTTATTTAGTGAATAAAAAGTAGAAATTAGAATTTTATAATATAAGATATGGCTATTATCAAGTGCCCGGAGTGTGGTCATCAAATCAGTGATAAAGCACCCGTTTGCCCCAATTGTGGAGTTGAAATTGCAGGAAAGATCATCCGTTGTCCCAATTGTGGAGAAGTTTATTTTGCTAATGAGGAGATGTGCCCTAACTGCCATCGGCCCACGAGATTGAACAAGACCTCCACACAAGTTCCTTTTACGTCCTCTTCATCAGCCGGTGCCTCACCGTTGCCACCAGTTACCGATAATGTTCCGCCGAAAGATACGACGGAGAATAAAAACCATTCCGTACCACCGCACCGGACATCCATCCAGGGCCCTGTTCCCCCGAGGAATCCTTCAGGCAGCAGCTTCTCTACTTCCGGCGGAAAGAAAAAGCATAAAAAGCGGAACTATACCCCTCTGATCATTGCCGTATTGATCGCGCTTGTTGCTTTAGGTATCATGTATCACTTCTATTCGACAGCCCAGACCGGAAAAGAGCAACAAGACTACGAATATGCGATGAAAAGTTCGGATCCTACCGTCCTGCAAAGTTATTTGAATACCTATCCGAATGCGCCGGAAGCCCATCTGGATTCTGTGCAAAATCATCTGATGGAAATCAAGCAGAATGACCAGGAATGGACCAATGCGATAATGAGGGGCTCGAAAGGTGCCCTGGAAGACTATCTCCAGAATCATCCTCATTCTCCTCATGCCCCGGAGGCACGCAATAAAATCGATTCTCTGGACTGGCGCGATGCCCAAAACGAGAATACACCGGCAAGCTATCAGGAATATTTGAAAGAACATCCACAGGGTGCTTTTGTCAATTCGGCTCAAGAAAAGATGGGAAAGGTACAGCAGAAAGAACTTCAACCGGAAGAGAAACAGATGATCTCTGCCCTCTTCAAGACGTTCTTCCAGAGCATCAATTCAAAAAATGATGACCGTGCCACTGACCAGGTGGAAAATGTCATGTCCTCTTTTTTAGGCAAGACGAATGCTCACAAAGAAGATGTCGCCAGTTTCATACACAAAATATGGAAAAATGACATTACTAATATGAACTGGAGAATCAACAATGACTATACGATCAAGAAACAGAGTGTCGGGGATGACAAATATGAATATCAGGTGCAGTTTTCTGCACGCCAGAGTGTGAGCAGTACGGATTCTTCCCAACCTACTCAGTCTGATTTCCGGATCAATGCGACGGTCTCACCCAATGGGAAGATCAGTTCGTTCAATATGGCCAAGGTTATTCTATAATTTAAGGCTGACCGTCAGGGACAGGCATCCGTTTATCCATTCCGGAAGGTATTGGGGAAAGTCATTTATGGTTGATTTTTTCACACGTTGATTACCAGACTGTGGTCAACTCCTTACCACGGCTTGGTAACGATGTTTCCACGGCTTGGTAAGCTTGTTTCCAAGCCTTGGTAAGCAAGTTACCAAACCTCGGTAATGATTTTCCATAGATGTCAGCCTCGGATCAGGTTGACAACGACAGATCAAACAGGCTGGGATTCAACGTCCTGAGCACGTGAATTCCAGTCTGCATTCATCCATTCTTCATACTTGATAGAGAAGTCCGTTTTTGAGGTCTTCATGAGCAATCTCCCTCAACTTGCCATGTAATTTCTTGCCAGTTGCGTTGAAAGGTATATGAGAGACGAAACGGTAAAATCGCGGACGCTTGAAATTGGCCATATTCAGGTTTTTCTTACAATAATCATCCAACTCTTCAGCCGTGAGCGAATCATCTTCTCTGACGATATAAGCCGTGACGACCTGTCCCCTGATTTTGTCAGGAACAGAGGTGACCATGCAGTCCTTGACCTTCGGGTTGGAGTTGAGGACCTCCTCGATCTGTGTAGGATAGATATTCTCACCCGAGGAGATGATCATGTCATCCCTGCGGCCGACGATAGTGAGGAACTGATTTTCGTCCCATGTAGCCAGATCCCCCGTATAGATGAAATCTTTATAGTATTTGCTTTCCGTTTCGGCATCATTATTGACATATCGATAAGGCGACTTGGCAGGGGAACAGATGATGACCTCACCGATGTCATGCCCATCTTTCGTGACCAGGTCATCCGGTTCAGAACGCCTGCCCTCATGGATCTTAACCACCCTCACATCATCATCCACGCAGGAAGAGCCTGCAGTCCCCGCATTTTCCGGTAAGTCAAAGGGTCTCAGGAAAGTGTTCCAGAAGGTTTCCGTCGTTCCATAGCCATTGAAGATATTCGGGGTCAGCACCTTCTGATAGCGAATGCAGGCAAACCGTTCCAAGGGACTGCCCATGGTCACGATGCCTTTGAGAGTACTCAGGTCAAAAGACTGCCGCTCCTGTTCATCCGCCAGTTTCTCCAGAACAGTAGGTACGCCGATGAGGAAAGTAATTTTATATTTTGCAATGTAGGCAAGCGTCTTTATCGCATCAAACTTAGTCATGATCACCAGTGTGGCCCCCGCATAAAAGGTAGGGCAAGGACCGGCACAGTGCAGGCCACCACGATGAAACCAGGGAGTAGTATTCATGGTTACATCCTTATAGCTCATCGGGAAATGGATCATGACATCATGACTGGAAAGCACCTCATTGATACTGGTCAGAGGAACTCCCTTTGCATGTCCGGTCGTCCCTGAGGTATACAGACGGGTCGTTTCATCATAGATGTTATAAGCGCAGGTGTACGCGGGCTCCGTGCCGGGAGCATTCTTTATATAATCAGAGTAAGAGATGACCTCATCCTTACTTTCCCCGTCCGTGACGATAAGCCTTTTTGGCTTCAGCCCGGAAATTTTCAAGGCTTCCAGCATCCCCTCTTTCCTCGCAGAATCGAAAAGGATAAAACTGGGTTGAGAGTCTCTCAGGTTCTCAGCCAATTCGCCGGGGCTCAGACGATAGCTGACCGGACAGTTGACGGCATGAGTTTTATGTGCAGTGATGTAAGTGAAGACAAACTCCGGGCAGTTGGGCAGCTGCATCATGATCACGTCCCCCTTTTTGAGGCCATCATGGATCAAGGCATTAGCCAGGCGATTACAATCCCTGTTCAGATCAGCATACGTCCATGTCTTGTCCCTGTCCGGATCAACCATTGCCAACTTGCCACTATAGCGCATGACATTCCTCATGAACCCCTCAATCCAGGTGTAGTGGCTTTCAAAAATAGATTTGAAATCTTTCATAAAAACTGGTTCTAAAGTTATTAAACAATATAAAAAAACAAATCCCAACTTCACCAGGGCCTCATGCCCTGAGGTCCCTGCCCTCGTACTTGCACATAGCATTTACCCATCCGGGTAACAACTCTACCGATTTATTCAACTCCAGGTCATAGGCAACCATAACGGTCTTTACGGTACATTTTACTTCTTTACTTTCCAGATTAATCAATCGTTGCTGAAGGGTAAAACTCTTTTTCCCTATATGTATGACGGCGGTCTGCACGGCAACATGCTCATCCGTATGGAGCTGAGACAGAAAGTCAGCATCTATATGAACGACCACGATCGCATATTTTTTATCCATCTGAGGACAGACGGTCTTCATATAATGAATCTTCGCCGTATCGTAATATTGAAAATACACCGAATTATTCACATGCCCGAACTGGTCCGCATCACAGAAACGGAGTTGCATGTGTAATATATTATGATAAATAATCTCATCCATTTAAAAACGATAACTGATCTGTAAGTACACCTTTTACTCAAAAGAAAATCACAGGAAAAAGTCCCGGTTCATTACGTATTCACAACTCCTAAAGGTCCTTTATACGTAATCCGGTTTTCTGAAAATCTTAAAAAGACAATGACCATCCTTCTGGTCATTGCCTTTCCTAAAACTGAAGAATCGATACGGCCCAGCCGATCAACTCTTTATCCTTGTCGCATCTCTCGGAGCAGCATCTTCTGATGTTCCGTCAGATTCACAGGTAATTTGACGTTGTAAGTGATAATCAAGTCACCATACGTACCATCACCACGATCATATCCTTTTCCACGAACACGTACCTTCGTACCATTCTGCGTCTCCGGCTTGATCTTGAGTTTGATCCGATGTCCATTGCTCAACTGAAGGAGGATTTCTCCACCCAGCAACGCTGTATACAAGTCAATATTCACCTTTGCATCCATTTCCCCTGTACTCTGGCGGGCATTTCCGAAGCCGGTATTGCCAAAACCTCCGAAGCCACTATTAAAACCACCTGAAGTATGATAGCGGGTATGCCTTCTGCCCCCTCCGAACAAGTCTTCAAAGAAATCAGAAAAGCCACTGCCCCCTCCAAAACTGTTAAAGTCAAATCCTTCAAACGGATTGCCCCCCGGAGAGCCCTGTCCAAAACCACCGGTCCCTCCTGCGGCACCACCCGCCTGTTCAAAAGCGTCCGCATTGCGCCACTGTTCACCATATTTATCATATTTGGCACGCTTTTTAGGATCAGAGATAACTTCATAAGCCTCATTCAACGCCTGGAACTTCGCCTTCGCCTTAGGGTCATCAGGATGAAGATCAGGATGAAACTGCTTTACCCTTTTCAGGTATGCATCACGAACATCCTTTTGAGGAATGCTCTTGTCAACGCCCAGAATTTTATAATAATCTATAAATGCCATATCTTTCTATCTCTCAATTAACGATAAGATATGCAACAAAAAGTATACCAAATCCAACAATAATTAGTAAATTTGCAAAGTAATCAACAAATGTCAGATGAAAAAAACGATTATTGGCCTTCTGGCAATCATGATCAGTTTACCAACTATGGCACAAACGAGAACAGTCAATCTCAGGATTATTGAAACAAGTGATGTACATGGATGTTTCTTTCCTTACGATTTTATCAATCATCAACCTAAAGAAGGGTCATTAGCCCGTGTCGTTACCTATGTAGATTCCTTGAGGGAAAAATACGGGAATCATCTCATCCTTCTGGATAACGGCGATATTCTTCAAGGACAACCCACCTGCTATTACAGCAATTATGTCAAACCTGAACTGCCAAATGTAGCAGCCAGTGTCGTCAACTATATGCACTATGACGCCGAAACCATGGGCAACCATGACGTTGAGACAGGGCATGCCGTCTATGATCCATGGATCAAGGAGGTCAGATGCCCTGTTCTGGGAGCAAATATCATCTCCACGAAGACAGGACAGCCCTACGTACACCCTTACACGATCATCAAAAGGGATGGCATAAAAATTGCCGTTCTGGGAATGCTGACAGATGCCATTCCCAACTGGCTCAACGAGCATTTGTGGAGTGGTCTCTATTTTGAGAACATGGTAAAATCCTGCCGCTATTGGGTCAGTTACCTGCAGACTCACGAACACCCGAACCTGATCATCGGTCTCTTTCACAGCGGAAAGGAAGGCGGGATACAGAATGACCGATTCGATGAGAATGCCTCCATAGAAGTAGCCAGGAAAGTTCCCGGCTTTGACCTTATCCTCTATGGCCATGACCATACCCTTCATCAGGATCTTATCAAGAATACGGTTACCGGGAAAGAAGTGCTCTGCCTGGATCCGAGCTGCTATGCCCTTTACGTGAGTGATGCACAGATCTCCATAACTGTTTCTGACGGTACGGATCCTATCACGTTAGGCACCAAGGTGACCGGACAACTGGTCAATATCTGCCACGAAAAGACAGATACTGCATTTACCAGACATTTCGAACCAGAGATAGACAGTGTGAGAACTTTTGTAGATCGTAAGATCGGCACCTTTAAACATAGTATTTACACTCGTGATTGCTATTTTGGCAGTGCCCCCTTCACTGATTTCATCCAGGATCTGCAACTGAAGATCACCGGAGCAGACCTCTCTTTCAATGCCCCCCTGTCCTTTGATACGAGCATTCAGAAGGGAGATGTGCATGTCAGCGATCTTTTCAATCTCTACCGCTATGAGAATCAGATCTACACTGTCAGAATGACGGGAGAAGAAATCCTCAGATATCTGGAGATGAGCTATGACCTCTGGGTCAACACGATGAAAAGTCCCGAGGATCATATCATGCTCCTTGCCGATCATCCTGACAATGGAGAAGAAAGGTATCAGTTCAAGAACATGGCTTTCAATTTCGATTCTGCTGTCGGCATCGACTATACTGTGGACGTGACCAAACCTGACGGACAGAAAGTCCATATCCTCAGGATGAGCAATGGACAGCCTTTTGACCTGAAGAAGTGGTACAAGGTAGCGATGAACAGTTACCGGGGGAACGGTGGTGGCGAACTCCTGACCAAGGGTGCAGGTATTCCTCATAAGGATCTGAAAAAACGAATCATTTTTCAAAGCAAGAAAGACCAGCGCTACTATCTTATGAAAGAAATCGAGCAGGCCGGGACGCTGGATCCTGAAGCCCATCACAACTGGCGTTTCATCCCTGAGGAATGGGCAACACCGGCGATCGCACGTGATAAGGCACTCCTCTTCGGGAAGCCGCTAACTGCTGCAGAGGAAAAATAATGTTTTAAAAATAAATTGAAATCATCTTATGAATGCTAACAGATCAGATATGAAGTATTGGTTCATATTTTGTAAAAGTGACCTCATGCTCGAGAAATTGCAGGACGGGCATTATACTATCCCTTATTCTGAAGAACCACCAGTCGTGACGAAGCCCTGGACCCATATTATGAACATTGCCTCCAAGGACAACAGCATGGAGATCAAGACTTTCAGCATTGATGATCCGTCAAAAACTTTCCTTCGTAAAGATCCGCAGCATACCCTGACCAACGATTCTCATTACGAAATGTGCGGCCTGAGGGCAAGCTATTACAGAATCCCATATAACCTGTATGTAGAGGCCGGCAAATGCAGTGAACTCCTCTATTGGGACAAGAACACACAGTTTTGCGGTGTCTGTGGTGCTCCGATGGAAATGCATACAGACATCAGCAAGAGATGTACGAATTGCGGCAAAGAAGTCTGGCCACAATTAGCCACGGCCATTATTGTCCTTATCCATCGTGGAGATGAAGTGCTCCTGGTCCATGCACGCAACTTCAAGGGTGATTTTTACGGACTGGTGGCCGGTTTTGTTGAAACCGGGGAAACGCTGGAACAGGCTGTCTATCGTGAAGTGAAAGAAGAAACGTCCCTGACGATCACGAATCTCCGCTATTTCGGTTCCCAGCCATGGCCCTATCCTAGTGGACTAATGGTAGGATATAATGCCGATTACGTCAGTGGCACCATTCATCTTCAGAAAGAAGAACTAAGCCGTGGTAGTTGGTTTACCAAAGAAAACCTTCCTGTGATCCCCGAGAAATTAAGTATAGCCCGCAGGATCCTTGATGACTGGTTGAAAGAAAAGAAATAGAGGAAGCCGGGGATGAAATATAATGCTTTTATCTCGCCCATCCAGTTCTCTGGCACATACAATCATAGATATATAAATAATGAAATTTTTCGAAAAAGCTCTGGGATTTGATCCCAGAAGTATGAAGATGAAGACAGAGGTTGTAGCAGGAGCTACGACCTTTCTCACGATGAGTTACATTTTAGCTGTCAATCCGGCCATCCTCTCAACGACAGGTATGGACAAAGCCGCACTCTTTACCGGCACGGTGATTGCAGCCGCCATTGCCACCCTGCTCCTGGCTTTCATGGCCAAACTACCTTTTGCACAAGCACCCTCCATGGGGCTGAACGCCTTCTTCGCCTATACCATGTGCCAGGCTCTCGGCTATACCTGGCAGCAGTCTCTGGCCATCATGCTGATCGAAGGGATCATCTTTCTCCTGATCACCTTCCTTAATATCCGGGAACTGATATTGAATTCGATACCGCAGAACCTACGATATGCCATCAGTACCGGTATCGGCATGTTCATCGCTTTCATCGGTTTAAAAAATGCAGGCATCATCGTCGCCAAACCAGGTACCTTCGTTGGTCTGGGAGATTTCACGAAACCGATGCTGCTCGGTGTCATTGCCATACTTTTAAGTTCTGTTCTCATGGCAAGAAAGATAAAGGGGGCATTGTTTTATAGTATTATCATTGCTACGATTATCGGCATCCCCATGGGAGTGACTTCTTTCTCCAAGGGATGGCTGCCAGTGAGTGCCCCGCAAAGTCTCGCACCTGTATTCTGCAAATTTGATTTCTCCGGATTGATGAACTTCCAGACCGTCATCACCGTTTTCACCTTGCTGATCGTCAATATATTTGATACGGTGGGAACATTAGTAGGATTAGCTGAAAAGACCGGCATCGTAAAGGCTGATGGAACGATCCCACACGTAAAGGAGGCGATGATGAGTGACGCTATCGGTACTACCTGCGGATCCTTCCTGGGCTGCTCTACCATCACGACTTACATCGAAAGCGCCAGCGGCATTGCCGAAGGCGGAAAAAGTGGGGTTACGAGTTTTGTAGTAGGCATCCTCTTCCTGATCAGCCTGTTCTTAAGTCCTGTCTTTCTGATTATTCCAAGTGCCGCAACCAGTGGAGCCCTTGTCTTAGTAGGTGTATTGATGCTTGACAGTATGAAGAAGATCAACCTGAATGAAGTCGGCGAAGCCTTTCCTGCATTTATTACTATGATCACCATGGTGCTCTGCTACTCTATCGCCGATGGGATCACCCTCGGAATCCTCAGTTATGTAGTGATCAAACTCTGCACCGGAAAATATAAAGATCTGAATCCGACTCTGATTATTCTGAGCATCATTTTTGTTCTCAGTTTCGTGTTCAAGTAATTTTATTCTTACTCTCCTACTGCGGACAACAGCCGGCAGTTCCTGCTACTTATATAAGATTATGCATAAAACAATAAAAGGATCCAGTCACCTGGATCCTTTTATAATAGATAAACGATAATCTTATTTCATTACTCTGCAGGAGCAGTAGCACTTGCTGACGACACACAATAGGCAGTGAAGAAACCACGCACGCCATTCGAAATATTAGTTGAAATATTTGTGGCCGGACCTCCGAACATAGGATTGGAACCATTCTCCTGATTAATGCAATCAGAGATAAAATCCCAATAATCCTTATTGATATTGCTGACCTGAAGCGTAATTTTATCGCCAGACGACATAAAAATCATATCCTTGGCATCATCATCACTGAACTGATCTTTATCCGTCCTGTCAAAGAAATAATGTATGGTCAGACCACGTATTTTCTGACCATTAAGGCTCATATCATCAAACAAGATATACTTGCTTATCGCATTATATAATTTGCCATTTATACTATATTTCCCGAAATAATAATTTTCATCCTTAGGATCAACAGCACTGATGTTCACGGCATACATCGTATAGTCCCCCTCCTTTATTTTCTCAATAGCTAAAGAGTCAAGATCCACCTTCTTCGGCATTTTACTCTCCGCGGTATAGGTTTCAACAGTACCATCATGATTGAAATCCATTTTCACTTGAAGACTATAAGTCCAGCCAGGTCTGCCTCGCATCTCGTCTCTGGTCATGTAAACGCCACTACCCACTGAGTCCTGAGTCAGGATATAGGTGCGATGTATGGCGGCACTATCTTCACAAAGAACCACCAGAGCATCTGCTATCCTGGCATTCTCCTTTTTGTCAAAATATCCCCTGGAACTGGTTATCTGAATACCCTGTCTGATATTCTGGTCTGTAATCGTACCATAAATCACCGGTACATAGGCAGAATCTGTCGTCGGTATCGTCGTATCTTCCACACACGAATCAAGGAAAGCGGCAGATAGCAATACCATCATTGCCTTAAATACAAATATTCTTGCTTTCATCACTGGTTACGATTCAGAAATTAAAATTATAGGTAATTGAAGGAACGGCACCGAAAAGATAAATCATTTTAGCATGAGGGAATCCGTCATCCGTGTCCTGGTCGAAATACGTCATCCATGGATTCTTGTGCCAGTAGATGTTGTATACCGAAAAGACCCACTCTCCATGACTCCATTTTTTAGATTTAGGATGAGGATGGTATGTAGCAGAAACATCCAGACGGTGGTATGGCTTCCTGCGATCGTTGTTACGTCCTGAATAGATCGGATAATACTCACCATTAATTTCAAAGCGTCCGGTAGGATAAGTTACCGGTGCTCCTGTCGCAAAAACCCATTCAGCAGAAAAGTCCCATTTCTTATTCAACTGATATGAAGCAAGAACATTCACACTGTGTGTTTTGTCTGAAGGAGCCAGATAGGTTTTCCCATTATTAATTCCGGGAATGGTCCGCTCAGTACGAGCCAGGGTGTAGTTTACAAAACCGGTGAGACGACCCGTATTCTTTTTCACCATCAGTTCTACGCCACACGATTTCCCTGTTCCTGTACGAACTTCACCATCAAGTTTCTCATTGAAGAGCAATTGTGCATTATCCTTGAAGTCAATTACATTTCTCATCTTCTTATAGTACACCTCTGCAGAAGTTTCTATCGCATTATGATGGAAATTCCGGAAATAACCGAGAGAATAGAGATCCGCCTCTTGCGGCTTGATATTCGGACTAGCGGGGAACCATAGATCAAAAGGTGAACCAGAATCCGAATTATTAGCCATCTGCAAGAACTGTACATTATGAGAGAAACATGCTTTCAATGAAGATTTCTCATCTAACAGATATACCGCACTGGCTCTCAACTCAGGACGTATATAAGTATGGTATATCTTTCCATTCCCATAAACATGGAATCCTGTGGCCTGATAATTCTGATCATAGTTATAAACGATCCCTTTGCCGATATTCCTGAAAGCCGTAAACCGGGCGCCATAATTCAAAGAAAGATGCCGGTTGACCGTTTGCTCCAGTCCTATGTACACATTATGTTCAAGGGCATAAGACCGCTGCATCCGGAAATCAGGGTATCCCGGGCGCTTGATCAATGCGGGATTTAACGAATGGAAGACAGAAGATGTCCCATAAGTCATCCTCAGTTTTTCTGAGAGCATGTAACTAAGATCCCAACGCAGTTCCAAGTCCTGAATATCGGACATCCAGTCTACCTTCGCCCCCGTAACAGTCCATACCAAATCATATTTATACCGGCTGTAATTCAAAGACAGTTTTGAGAACAAGTTATCAGAAAAGAGATGATTCCAACATCCTGAAATCAAAGAATTGCCATAACCGATCTTTCCAAAAGGTGCAATAAACCTGTCATAACCGTTATAAATGTTCAGATAAAACTTATCCTTTAAAGAAAAACGATGTGACATTTTTGCATCAATATCATAAAAATAAAGATATTCATTCTTCTTTTCCGGATCAGACGACATCCTGAGAAACACATCTGCATAACTGCGTCTGGCGCTGACGAGCCAAGAAGTATTCTTTCCTAAAGGTCCCTCAACAGTAAGCCTGCTTGAAATCAGCCCTAGGCCCCCCGTCCCCGTTATCTTTTCCGGAGAATCATCTTTCAGTTTGACATCCAACAATGACGATAACCTCCCGCCATATTTTATAGGCAAGTCACCCTTATACAGATCAGCACTTTCAACGGCATCATTATTGAATACGGAAAAGAAGCCAAACATGTGGGACGCATTATAGACATTCACATTATCGAGAAGGATAAGATTCTGGTCCATCGTTCCCCCCTGGACATTAAACCCGCAGCTCCCCTCCGACGGCACCTGCACCCCCGGCAACAATTGTATGGCTTTTATCACGTCCACCTCCCCCATCAACGCAGGGATTTTCTTGATCTCGTTTCCAGTAAGGCTCTGCAACCCGACGACAGTACCGGTCACATTGTTATCCTTTTTCTTTGACGAGACCACGACTTCTGAAATTACTACTTCTTTTGCATACTGTTTGTTATTTTTGATTTTCACCTTGCCAATAGAATCTATCACCGACTTTTCTTTCTGGGCATACAACATATGGGGAACGCCTACTAGCAACACACAATAAGAGGTTAATGCCAATCTTTTAATGTTCATTCCTTAATATCACCAGAAGACTTGTTTACATTGATTCCTGCATTAACACCACATTTTTTATGCTGCGAATTTACAAACAAATCACAACACAAAAGGAACATACTAAAAAACAACTTTTTCATTTTAAAAATTTAATTGTACTGAATCAACCGTACAAGTTTTGTCGAAATTCAACTTCACGGACAAGAGTTATAAAAGTGACTAGCACCCTGATGATCTATTACCTTTATAAGGTCATCATAAAACCCAATCATTCGAAATACAGACACCTTGTATTCTATAAACATAGAAAGACTGAAACTCCCCTATCTGTCCAAATCGTTTTTAATAAAAATAAACATTTGAATCTTTACTATTAACGATAAAGTCCTCAGCATATCGAGAATACATCCATCTTTAACCATAGCAGCTTGTATCATCAAGCCCAGTCCCTTCTGCCATTCCTGCCATGCCCCCCCATAGCCTGTCAGTCGTTGTATACAAAATCGTCATCCATCAGATTCAGGCAAAACAGAAACGCCACGGCTCCTGTTGATCAGCCATGGCGTTTTAGCCTGTCAAAGGTATGAATGGTCCTTTCATCAAATATCTTCTCTTAAAAAATCATCTATCACCTCCCTGGAAGATAAATTTCCGGAATGACTGGCGATGAAACTCATCCTCTGCCCGGATAATCCGATAGACCTTCGTTGCCGGCAGCATCTTCAGGAATTTCTTATGATACAACTGCTGCAACTTCTTAATGTTCAAGTCTATCTCGTCACGTTGCTGAATAGCCTCTGTGCAGGCATGAGGATCATTACTGTTGATATGGCGATAAAAACGGAGCCGGTCAAAATAAACCCGCTCTTTCTCCTTCCATTCCCGGTAGACAGGAAAGAATCTAGACGCTTCAAAAGGGGTCAGACCAGCCTTAGATACAATATATTGCTCCATCTCTGCCTGCCAGCGCTCAGGATTAAAACCATTATGACCAAAGACAGACAGGGAAATTCCCATCAAAAAAACAAAAAGTACAAATAACTTTCTTTTCATCATCTAATAATGATTATTACCTTCTACAAGATCCGTATATATATCTTCATTATCCATCATTGCATAATCGGCAGCCTGATCAACGGTGATCGACTGTGCAGGCTTCTGAGCGGTCTGTACCGGTCGTGCATCCTTTCTGGAGAAAATCAGATTGAGAGAGAAAACAGCGGCAAGGATACTTGCTGCTATCAGACTGGCACGCCAGATAAAATGCTTGCGCGCTGCCCTCCGCCTTGAAGAAAGAGAACAAACCATGGGCACAGGTTTGTTCTGTGCGGCCAGACGCGCCATCAAACGCCCGGAAAAATCATCAAAATAACCATCAGGCACCCTGAAAGGTTGCTTCTTACCAAACTTTTTCTTAATGAACTCTTCCTTCTTATTCATATTCATCTTCCCTTTCCTATTGAATTAGACGTGTATAGAAATGAAAAGTTTAATCATTTAATTTCAAAAAACGAGTAATCTTCTGCACAGCCAGATGATAGCTTGCCTTAAGAGCCCCCTCCGAAGTATTCAAAATCTGACTCATCTCCGAATATTTCATATTGTCATAATAACGAAGATTAAACACAGTACGCTGAACCTCAGGCAGCAAGGCTATTGCCTCCCGAAGTAAAGCTTCAGCCCTGCCCCCATCAAAATAATCATCCGCAAGGAGCCGGTTAGCCACCATCTGATCCTCATCAGTACTGATGCCCGCAGCACTTTTCTTATGACGGAGAAAATCAAGAGCCTCATTGATTGCAATACGGTAGATCCAAGTAGAAAGATTCGATTTGCCCTGAAACTGTGATAATTTCGACCAGATCTTAAGGAACGTATTCTGTAGGACATCATCGGTATCTTCATGGACCAAGACGATACGACGGACCTTCCAGTACAAAGGTTTGCTGTAAACTTGTACAAGTCGCTCAAATCCTTTTTTGAAAGTGGAAGGAGATCCGAGCAAGCGTAAAATTTCTATGTCATCTTTATTCACTGATAATTTTTTAAAAAATGCAGGATCACATGATCATAGCCATAAACATCATCATATTTTTCCAGATGTCCGTCTTTCTTCGGATAGAGTGTATAATAAGTGATATAAAGAGGAATGGCAGGTTCCACCTTTACCGAATTAACGAGCAGTTGACGGTTGAGGTGAGCGTCCTGCCGGTGATCTTCCTCGTCCTGCCCCATCTGCCGGTGATCAAGAGGGTGTTGGAGAGAAGAAATGTCCGCCGACATGGAATAACGGATCTGACCGATCAGATGAGGATCTTTTTTGCTCAGAAGGAACATTGCCAGACCGAAAGGTTTCTGCACCCGGATACAACCATGGCTCACACCCCGATCTTCTCTCGAGAAAAATCCTCTTGAAGAAGTATCATGGATATAGATCGAGAAATTATTCCTGAACCGGAAGATGATCCTGCCCAGCGCATTTCCTTTCCCCCCTTCTTGGATGACAGCATAGTCAGGACTTAAAAGCATACTTCTGCTGGCATGGACGGGATTGACTCTTCCCCCACTTTTCCTCTCTTCTATAAAGAACCGCTTATTTTCAAAGTAAGCCTCTTCGCCCGCATGCCGGGCAACACTTTTTTTGATAATACTCTTCGGAATGATCCACTGAGGATTAATGTCCATTCGATAGATCGAACTCACCAGCAAAGGGGTTTTGGTCTCTCTGGTCCCGCAGCCCATACGCATGGACAGGTCCTTATAACCATCCACAGCATCAAGTCTGAAGGAGGGGATATTCACGATCACATACTTCCTGTGACGTTGAGGATAGTCCTTTAAGCGCCAGCGGCACCTCTCCAGATTACACAGGATGAGCTCCCTGGCCTCTCTTGTCCGCGCCCTTTTGAGCAGATGCAACAGTCTGCTATAAAAAGGCCTCGTGGGCTGGATCTCCCGTAAAAACCCTGCAATACTATCCTGTCTCACTTTCCAGAGCGCCAGGGCATAGAATCGTTTCGTGGCATGTTCCATGGGGATATCAAAGAGTTGATGATACTTTACCGGAGAAGGTGTATCTGAAGACTGCCCGTCCACAGCATCCAGATGATTGAACACATAGTCCGGGTTCATGAACCCGAAGCGCTGGCCGACGGCATAACGGAAATAACCCTTGGTCAAATTATATTCCAGCCGTCCCATGACCACATTGATATTGTTGACACGGTCAAAATGCAAATGGCGGATTCTGTATAAGTCCCGCTCGATCTGGCGGACGCGGAACTGGCGTGGGGAAAAGCCCATTCCCCTGACCGTTTTCAGCCAGGAAAGAAGGGTGTCAGCACGTGCGTCTACCCCGTGGCGGTCAATCCATATAAAAGTCCCCTTGTTCTGATAATAATGACGTATCCAATAATCCGTAGTCAGGGAATCCTTATCGTATGCCATACAACTGTCTATTTCAGACCGGATACGGAAAGAATTCTGGGCAAAAGTATTTGATCTCAGCCCGGAAAAGGAATCAAGAGATATTCGTGTGTTCGGATTAGCTGCCTTATTTTCGCATGCAGAAAGACTACAAAACACACACAACAAGGGTCCAATAAACTTTAATAATTTCAAAATTGATAGAATTTGACAATCATTTGACGAACGGTCTCACCTCTCATAAAGATAGAACACCTTTCCGGCAAGATCAAGATAGATACTCTCCCCATTCGACTCATTCACTCCTTTTCACTCTGATTAAATTCTTGTATAAAGATATAACAGCACTCTATTCCCTTCTTCACAGCAGAATCTGGACCTGTTAAGGATTGTTAATATCGAAAGAGTCACCTTCATGGGTCAGACAACTATTTGGGAACACCTCTTTGGCTTCAGCGAGCATGACCTTTTCATCATCATACCGCGCGCTGTAATGTCCCAGCAATAATTTCCCTGCACCTGAGGCCCTGGCCACCAGTGCGGCCTGCTGGGCTGTACTGTGATAATATAATCGGGCCCTTTCCTGATCTGCCTGGATATAAGTTGATTCATGATAGAGCAGGCTGACCCCGCTCACCTTCTTATACAACTCAGGCATATATTTTGTATCACTGCAGTATGCATAAGAGCGGGGAAGATCAGCAGGTTCCACGAAGCAAGCATTCGGAATCACCTCCCCATCCTCTGCGGTCCAGTCAGCACCTAATTTGATATTATTAATCTGGGAGACCGGCACATCGTAACAGTCGATCATATCCCGACGGATATGAGGAAGCGTAGGCTTCTCGCGGAACAGATAACCACAGCATGGTATACGATGTACCAGAGGAAGGGTCTCTACCGTCAGACTATGATCCTCATAGATGATTTTCTGGAGAGTAGTGTCTACAGGATGGAAACGTATTTGAAAATTCAGCCCCTGACAGAAAAAGTCAATTTCCTTTTTCAATAGAGGGCCATAGTAAGCTGGTGCGTAAATATGCAAGTCCGCCGTCCTGCCGACCATCCCGAAAGTGCTGATCATCCCCAACAGTCCGAAACAGTGGTCTCCATGAAGATGAGAGATGAATACGGCTGATATTTTCGTAAACCTGATTTTATAACGACGCAACTGACTTTGTGTGCCCTCTCCGCAGTCTATCATAAAGAGTTTACCCCGGATCTCTATAATCTGGGAAGAAGGGTGATGTTTCAGCGTAGGCATCGCCGACCCACACCCCATGATATGTATTCTGAATGGTTCCAATCTCTATTTCTGACGCTTAAAGGCAAAGATGCCCGCATGATTTTCAAGGTAGAGGCTGTCAGCACCCAGATTGTCTATCGTAAACGTATCCCTGCTCAAGACTAATTTTCCATTATAAATTTTCCACGAGGTCCAAGGATGAGTTTCCGCCTTGACATAATTCTTTACGGTTCCCCCCTCAAGAATTTCAAAGTTCTTATCAATACTTGTCCATTTGCCCATCAATGCCGTAAGATTGATCACATTAGTTGCTATACAGTCGCCATTCCCCTTGTGTCCGATGACAGCCATACGATCACCCACGAACAGTCCACCTTTGACCACGGGTTCTGTCTCATCCTCATCAATCAGATAATTAATGGTATCCCCGGCATCTGTAATCAATTCTATGGTATGCATTGCAGTCCCATCACCGCACACCCCATATATAGTAGAATCGGATCCGCCGGCAGTAGCAGAATCTTCTGTCTTTGCAGAGTCAGAATGGTGTGCCTGCCTATGGTTCTTACAGCCTGCAATGATTAAGACACTGATAAGTGCAATACTCATCAAAAGAATATTTTTCTTCATGATCTTTCTTTATTTTTAGCTTCATTCCAAAGTTTATCCATATCCTCTAAAGTAACCTCCTTGAAGGTTTTATCCCCCTCTTCTATTTTCTTCTCTACATAGTTGAAACGCCTGATGAATTTCTGATTGGTATGTTCCAGGGCATTATCCGGGTTGAGATGATAAAGTCGGGCGGCATTGATGACAGAGAACAAGAAATCCCCCAGTTCACTGGTTGACCGCAAGGAGTCTTCCCGGCGGAGTTCCGTTTCCAATTCGTCCAGTTCCTCACGGACTTTCCCCCAGACATCACCCTTATCCTTCCAGTCAAATCCTACGTTCCTCGCTTTATCCTGGATCCGATAAGCCTTGATGAGAGAAGGCAAGGCGTCAGGTACGCCCCCCAGGACGGTCCTGTTGCCATCTTTCTCCTTCTGCTTGATCTGCTCCCAGGTAGCCTCCACCTCATTTGCCGTAGAAGGAGGAAACTTATTCGGAGCACGACGGACCTCCGAGACATTCGCAGCGGAGGAGTGAGATAAAGGCTGCTGAGAAGAATGCCCTGTATCCTCATGCCGGTAGACCACCTGGCCCTGGGCATTGATCTCCAGCATCGGATCACTTACCCGCCATTGCGGATGCTCCTGAGAAGAAGCTGTAGGATTCTTCAGCCAGTTGATGAACGGATGACGGAACATCAGTTTGTCAGCCTCCTGATTACAGACATCAGCGATGTCAAATTCCCCCTCTTCATCTCCCATCAGACAATAGAAGATGACATGCTCCATCACATCGCCCAGCTCCTTCATGATATTGTGATCATCCTTTTTCATCACCGCATCACAAAGTTCAAAGACCTCCTCGATGGTGTTAGGCCTGAGACTTTCAAAAGTTTGCTTGCGATCCCACGGACATTCCTTGCGCAAACGATGCTGCACATCCAGCAACCGCCCGAAGGCCGCTAATTTTTCTTCCCTGCTATGCACCCTTTTCAACTTAATGAATCTTAACTTTCAATCTATATTCTGCGCAAAGGTACAAATAAATAGAATAAGAAAACCATACAATCGCACATTTTCGTAAAACAAAAGGATTAAACCGTTGATTTTTTCACTATTAAAAAGAAAATTAGTACATTTGCACCATTATATCTCTATAGGGAAACGAAAGGGTGCATCCTGATGATTAGAGGATCCTTACATTTCTCCTAATTGGGAAGATCAGAAATAAGGGAAGAATTTAATAAAATCAGTATATAAAATGGAATTAGCAAGTAAGTATGACCCACAAAATGTAGAATCAAAATGGTATCAGTACTGGATAGATCACCATCTCTTCAGTTCTCACCCTGACGAACGTGAACCTTATACCATCGTTATTCCGCCTCCAAATGTAACAGGAGTGCTGCACATGGGGCACATGCTGAACAATACCATACAGGACATCCTTGTAAGACGGGCCCGGATGGAAGGTAAAAATGCCTGCTGGGTACCCGGAACAGACCATGCAAGTATCGCTACTGAAGCTAAGGTCGTCAACAAACTCGCCCAGGAAGGCATCAGGAAGACCGATCTGACACGGGAGCAATTCCTCGATGAAGCCTGGAAATGGACACGAGAGCATGGAGGGATCATCCTGAAGCAATTACGCCGCCTCGGATGCTCCTGTGACTGGGACCGGACTGCTTTCACCATGGACGAAACCCGCAGCAAGGGGGTGATTAAGGTGTTTGTCGACCTGTATAAGAAAGGCTATATCTATCGGGGAGCACGCATGGTCAATTGGGACCCGAAAGCCCAGACCGCATTATCCGACGAAGAGGTAGTCTATAAAAACGAACATTCCAAACTCTATTATCTGAAATACCGTGTCGTCGAGCAAGATTGTGAACGTGCAGACAAAGAGAATGTCATCCATCATGATGACAAGGGATTCTATGCCGTCGTTGCCACCACTCGTCCAGAGACAATAATGGGTGACTCCGCCATGTGCATCAATCCCAAGGACAAGAAAAACACGTGGCTCAAAGGCAAGCATGTCGTCGTGCCTCTTGTCAACCGGACCATTCCGGTCATTGAAGATGATTACGTAGATATAGAATTCGGCACAGGCTGCCTGAAGGTAACGCCGGCACACGATGTCAACGACCACGCGCTGGGCCTGAAACACCACTTGGAGACCATTGATATTTTCAACGACAATGGGACGATTTCCAAGGCAGCCGGATTATATGTAGGACAGGACAGGATGGTCGTCAGGAAACAGATTGCCATTGATCTGGAAAAGGCAGGACTGATGGAACAAGTCGAAGACTACGACAATAAAGTAGGATTCTCTGAACGCACCAACGTACCTATAGAACCGAAATTGAGCACACAATGGTTTCTGAGCATGAAGCATTTTGCCGCTCTAGCCTTGCCGCCGGTAATGGATGATACCATCGAATTCTATCCTAAAAAGTACAAAAATACCTACCGTCACTGGTTGGAGAACATCAAGGACTGGTGCATCAGCCGGCAGTTGTGGTGGGGACACCGCATCCCGGCCTACTACTATACCACGGTAGAGGGCCATAAGGACTTTGTCGTCGCCGAGAATGCAGAGGAAGCCTTAAAACTGGCTCAGGAAAAGAATCCGGCAGTCCGGGCTGGTGATCTGGAACAAGAGAGTGACTGCCTGGATACCTGGTTCTCCTCATGGCTGTGGCCCATTTCCGTCTTCGACGGGATTAACCATCCGGACAACCCAGATATAAAATACTACTATCCCACCAATGATCTGGTCACGGGCCCGGATATTATTTTCTTCTGGGTGGCCAGGATGATCATGGCCGGTTACGAATACAAGGGGACCTATCCTTTCAAGCATGTTTACTTCACCGGTATTGTCAGGGATAAACAGGGGAGAAAGATGAGCAAGAGTCTGGGAAACTCTCCTGATCCGATCACGCTGATTGACAAATATGGCGCTGATGGCGTGCGCATGGGAATGATGCTGAGTGCTCCTGCAGGCAATGATATTCTCTTCGATGAAAGCCTGTGTGAGCAAGGGCGTAATTTCAACAATAAGATATGGAACGCCTTCCGGCTGATAAAAGGATGGCAGACAAAGGACACAGAGCCTTCGGAAGCCTGCCAGGTTGCCGTAAAGTGGTTCGATGCCCGCCTGAAAGTTGCAAATGATGAGATGAACAAACAGTTTAAGGGGTATCGCATCTCGGAAGCGCTGATGACGATATACCGCTTGTTCTGGGATGAATTTTCCGGATGGTATCTGGAAATGATCAAACCAGAATATGGTCAGCCTCTTGATAAAAAGACCTATCAAGCTACCCTGGGATTTTTCGAGAACCTGCTGAAAATGCTGCATCCGTTCATGCCGTTCATCACAGAAGAACTATGGCAACATATCTATCCGCGCAAAGACGGCGAGAGTATTATGGACTCAATCCTTCAGATACCCGTCCCCACTGATGATGAGAGAAAACTGTGTGATCAGATAGAGGATGTCAAACAGGTGGTAAGTGGGGTCAGGACCGTACGTAATCAGAAAAATATTGCTCCTAAGAAACCGCTTGTCCTCCAGTCTATCAATCACCATCAGGCAGATGCATGGAGCGCCGTCATCCTGAAGATGGCAAACCTCTCCAAGATGGAAACCGTCATGGATAAGTCTGCTGATGCCAGTGGCTTTATGGTAGGCACGAATGAGTTTGCCGTACCTGTGGGTGATCTTATTGACGTGGACGCAGAGTTGTCCAAGGCTCAGTCACAACTGCAGCATTTCGAGAATTTCCTGAAAGGGGTGAAGGCCAAACTCGGCAACCAGAATTTTGTCTCCCATGCTCCCGAGGCTGTAGTGGCACGTGAGCGCAGGAAACAGAGTGACGCGGAGGAAAAAATTCAGACCTTAAAAGAAACGATAAGTGAGCTTAAAAAGAAATAAAAACGTATGAAAGCGAAGGAAAAGCGCTTCTTCATAGTAGGCATATTCAGTCTCCTTCTGATCTTCGCCTTAGGCAGTTGCAGTAGTGGAGACGGGATTACGGACAGTGACGACAGTGGCGTCAACCAGCAGACCCTCCTCGTCTATATGCCCTGGACCGGTTCAAGTTCGGATGATGGGCTCTATTCCATTTTCCAGGAAAATCTGGACAGCATTGAGAAGGGGATCAAAAATGCAGGAGGGTTAACCAACAAAAGGGTTTTGGTCTTTCTCAGTACGTCTGCAACCCAATCTGAGTTGTATGAGATTACTTACAGCCAAGGAGGATTCACCCACAAGCACATCAAGGATTACAGCGGCAACTTTTACACCTCAGCTTTAGGGATCACTGAAATCCTTGACGACATGAAAGCAAATGCGTCCGCTTTAAACTACGCCTTGATTATCGGCAGTCACGGGACAGGATGGACCTACAAGGATGACTGGACAAATTATCCCAATAGCCGTGCGTTATTCACTTACAACAAGGCCAACAGTCCAATCAAGACACGTTTCTTCGGGAGCGTCACAGACTTGAAGAACTACGCCACCGATATTCCTACCCTCGCAGAAGGCATCGCTGATGCAGGAATCAAATTCCAATATATTCTCTTCGATGACTGTTATATGGCAAATGTTGAAACCGCTTACACCTTGCGTAACGCCGCCTATTTCTTAATCGCTTCCACCAGCGAGGTCATGGATATAGGAATGCCTTATACAAAAATGTGGAATAACCTGAGCTCCAGTGCACCATCCTACACTTCAATTGTATCTGCATTTTACGACTTCTACAAGAGTTATACCTATCCTTTCGGCGCACTTTCAGCTATTGACTGCAGGAAGATGAATGGTCTTGCTGCCATCATGAAAAAGATCAATGAGAGCTATTCCCTCCCTGAGTCTTATCGTGACAGCATCCAGGGGGTCGGAGGGTTCAGTTTACCTTTGTATTATGACTTTTATGATTACGTGGATCACCTTGAAGATGCTGACCACAACAAGGTAGCAGCCTCTCTCCTGAAATCGTGTCAGGATACCCTTTCGTCACTCATCCGGAGTACTGCTCATACTGACAGCCTCTATACTGCATTGAGAAATGGAAACAATTTCATTATTGTCAAGAATTATTGTGGCATAGCCACGTCTGATCCGAGCATCAACAGTGTGGCCTTGAAAGGGAAAGAAAAGACCGACTGGTGGAAAGCAACCCATTAAATTCAATTTTCATCATTTAGCTTATCGTCATGGAATATTTTATGATCGAAAATGGTCAACAGACCGGCCCGTTTACAATTGATCAACTTGCACAGAAGCATATTACTTCTGAAACACTCGTATGGGCAGAAGGCATGTCTAACTGGACCCCTGCATGGCAGGTGGAACAACTGAAGTATATCCTTACCGGAAGTCCTCAGCCTACTCCTCCTCCCTATTCTCCGGGAAATACACAGCAGCCTGGTTCTTATGCCACTCCGCAGGGCGGAGAAAACCAGAATGAGGCGGCTGACCGAAACGGTGCAGGAAACTATACCACTGAAACGGCCGGCGCAGGGGGCGGCTATGAAGGTACCATCCCTCCACAGGACAATCAGGAAAACACCCTTGACAAGAACGGGAAAAAGAAGAACCACACGCCATGGCTGATTGCTTTAGCCATTTTGATCGTCGCCTTGCTCTTTTTCATCTTCACTAACCCGAGCAAGCAGGATCATGAAAACGCCATCAAGAATGAAATCACTACGGCTGTAGAAAAAGCTTCGAATGATAACCAGAATGAAGAAACAGATGACCTCTTCACTCAGGGATTCAGCATGATCACGAAAATGATTACAGGAACATTCTTTGATACTGCACTGGACACTTTATTACAGTATCATAACTATGTTTTCTTTTCAAAAACAACGGTTCACCTTGATGGCAGCAACCATATCGTAAGTTTCGGTATTCTGGGAAAGGTACATACCATCAATGAGGATGATATTCTGAAGGTCCTCAGCAAGGTTAATCCGACACGAATTGACGTGCAGAGCCAAAGTCCGGATCAGCTCCAGGATCAAAATGATGCGGCAAACCAGCAAGATGACCAAGAGGCTTCCGGTGAGGGTGAAAACGTGAACAATGGTTTCCAACCGTCTAACGGCCAATCTGCTGATCAGATTGCTACCCGGATCAGTAATAAGGTAGAAAAGCAAGTGGAAAAGAAAATAGATAAGGAGATCAACCAGGTCACGGACTCTACAACCATAGACCGCCTTATCAACAGGGTCATGGATATGTTCGGCATCCATTAAACCATTATCCTCAGCCGTCGATGGTTACTCATAGTCATCAATGACCCCATTGAGGAAATCCATCATCGGCTTCCCCACTTTGAAGTCTTCAGCTATCGTATCAAGCCACTGGTCACCGTTAAAGAAATCATCATCAACACGAATCCAAGTGGCAAAATCCTTCATCCGCAGATACTGAATGTAGGGATAGTCTTTCGGGAATCCTTTAGGGACAGTCTTCAGATGACTGAGGCCGAATCCTTTGGGGCTGATTACAGATCCTCTGTCGTCAGTCTTTCCTTCATCAGGATAACCGAAAAGAGAAATGAATTTTCCATTCTCTACCGCCCTTCTCCAGGTATCTATATTGCCCATGATCTCATTTCTGACAGAGGTCAGGATATTGGTCGGCAACCAATAGCATCCCTGGGAAATAAGGCAATGGCCAGGCTGAACATGAAGATAATAGCCGCACCGAAGTGATTTCTTCCCATGTGCACAAATAAATCCACCGAAATGGTTTTTATATGGGGACTTATCAGGGGAAAAACGAATATCACGGTAAAAGCGATACATACAGTCCTTTGCCGTCAAATGGGCTATTTCCGGGTCAAACTCAGAGATCGTGGCAATAGCTTGATCCACTCCTGCCCCAAAGTCATCCTTACAAGCCAAGAATTCGTCTCTATGACTGGCAAACCATTCCCGGTCATTATGAACGGAAATGCCTTTAAGAAAATGATTAATCTTCTGAATATGCATAGTACATCAAGATTTGAGAACGATAAGGCTGAACCTTACTTTTCCAGTTTGCTCCCCTCAAGAAGTTTAGGGCAATATGGATTAAAGAAACACTTATCACATTGAGGATGCAGACTTTTGCAGATGTAACGTCCATGCAAGAGCAACCAGTGATGAGCCTTAGACAAATCTGCCGAAGGAATATGTGCTGTCAGATAATCCTCCACCTTACGAGGGGTATCTGCGCTCTGCGGGACCAGTCCCATCCGATGGCTCACCCGATAGACATGGGTGTCGACAGCCATGACCGCCTTTCCGAACCAGACCGCCTGCAGCACATTAGCAGTCTTGCGCCCTACTCCCGGCAACTTGACCAATTGATCCGGTCCGGAAGGAACTTCACCTCCAAAATCAGAAACGAGCATACGGCTCATCTCTGACAGATGACGGGCTTTAGAATTCGGATAACTCACTGAATGGATATAAGTCAGTATATCCTCCGGAGAAGCCTGCGACATAGCACGGGCATCAGGATAACGCCGGAACAAATCCGGTGTTATCTCATTGATGCGTTTGTCCGTACACTGGGCACTCAGCAGAGTAGCCACCAGCAATTGAAAGGCACTTCCAAACATTAACTGGGTCGTTACTTGCGGCTCTGTCCTCCTGAAATAAGAGAGGACATAACGATAACGCTCTTCTCTGGTCACCTTTCAGAATCTCCTATTTTGCAGTGGTGTTAAGTTTGCCCTTATATGCCTTGTTCAGACCGGCAATGACCTCATTGGTAATGTCGTAAGCCTTGTTGGCATACAAAAGATTGTCACCACTCTTGCTGAAGATAATGGAATATTTCTTATCCTTGTTGTAAATCGTCAGATAATGGGAAATGGAGTCATGCAAGGCCTTGTTATACTTGCTCTGCTCAGCCTGGAATTCATTTCCCAGACGCTGCTGCAAACTTTGCAAGTCTGCCTGTTGTCTCTGAAGACCTTCCTGGATAGCCTGGGCCTGCTCACGCGTGTAGGCATTCTGCTGCACCTTCTGCTGGAAATTTGCAGCGGCAGCCTGCAACTGTTGTCCCCGGGCATTAATGGTATTCTGAATGTTGATACTCTTCTTCTGCAGCAGTTGGGAATACTGTTTTGCAAACGCATATTGCGTCATGATAGAGTCAACTTCCACATAGGCAACCTTGAGATTGGCAGGAGCTTTCGCAGTTTCAGACTCCGGTTCTACCTGAGGTTGCTGTTTGTTACAAGACGTCATGCCGAGAGCAGTAATCGCAACAACGGCAAGCGTTCCCAAAATGTTTTTTTTCATTTCTTTTATTTTAGTTCTTATTGTTTTTCAAAATGGAACAGTTGTCCGGTCTCCCTTCTCATTCAGACACCGCCTTCCGGATGCCATGGGCTTCCCGGTCCTGCTCAAGGACACAGTGGATACCCTGTTTCCGCAAGGCTGGATTGTCTTCAACATGCGGTGATGAAAACCTTCCGTTTTTTCTTAAAATCAGCTTAATCGCTAACAAGGCGAAACTAATAGCAATAATTAACACGCTGAATAGTAATATTTCAATCATTTTCCTTATTTTTGCAATACCTTCATGGCTAAATCAGTGACAAAGATAATAGTTTTGAGGTAATTAACAAAATAAAAAGAGATAAAAAGAAGTATTTTTTAATAATAGAAAATAAAATGAATAAGAGTGAACTTAAACCTGCTCGCGTCTTTGAGCAATTTGCTGAAATCAACAAAATTCCCCGTCCGTCAAAACACGAGGATAAAATGATTGCGTATTTGAAAAAATTCGGTAAAGATCATCATCTGGAAACAAAAGAGGATGAAACAGGAAACATCCTGATCCGTAAGCCGGCTACAAAGGGTTATGAGAACTACCCTACTGTCATTCTGCAATGCCACATGGATATGGTCTGCGACAAACTGATAGATGTTGACTTTGATTTCTCCAAGGACACCATTCAGACTTATGTCGACGGTGACTGGCTGAAAGCAAAAGGAACAACGCTGGGTGCCGATGATGGTATCGGTGATGCTATTGAACTCGCTATCCTGGACAGCGACGATATAGAACATGGTCCGATAGAATGTGTATTCACACGCGATGAGGAGACACAGCTCACCGGGGCCATCGGCATCAAACCGGGATTCATGACCGGAAAATACCTGATCAATCTGGATTCCGAAAACGAAGGTGAATTATTCGTATCCTGTGCAGGAGGGAGGAGCACGATTGCAACTTTCAGGTTTGAACGCGAAGTTGCCCCTAAGGATTATGCTTTCCTCGAAGCATCCGTCAAGGGTCTCAAGGGTGGCCATTCTGGCGATGATATTGAGAAAAAACGTGCAAATGCCATTAAAATCCTGACCCGTTTCCTCTATATAGAACAAGAAAAGATGTCGTTATTACTGGCAGAATTCAATTCTGGCAAAATGCACAATGCGATCCCCAGGGACGGCAAGATCTTATTTGCGATCCCCAAGGCCAAAGAGGATGAGGTGAAGGCAGACTGGAAAGCCTTTACGGGAAAAGTAGAAGACGAATTCCACGTCACAGACACCAATATGGTCTGGAGCATCACTAAAGGCAAGGTCCAGCCGGTGATGCCGCAAAAGGTGTCCATCCCTCTCGTGCGGGCCTTGCAAGCCATCGACAACGGCGTGTTCGCAATGTGCCAGGATCAGGCCCTTGCCTGGATGGTAGAAACCTCCAGTAATGTTGCCAGCGTAAAGACGGACAATGAACAGGTGGTTATCGTATCAAGCCAGCGGTCCAACGTGATGAGCAACCTGGACAATATCTGCAATTCTGTCAAGGCTGCCTTCCAGTTGGCCGGTGCTCAGGTGGAAGCAACTGACGGCTACCCTGCCTGGAAAATGAATCCGGACAGCAAACTGGTAAAAGTGGCAGTTGACGCTTATAAGACTCTTTTCCATAAAGAGCCGAAAGTAAGAGGAATCCACGCAGGTCTGGAATGTGGTCTCTTCAGTGAGAAATATCCCGATCTGGATATGGTCAGCTTTGGCCCTACCCTGAAAAATGTCCATACTCCGGATGAAATGCTCTATATCCCAAGTGTCCAGATGGTATGGGATCACCTGCTTCTCATCTTAAAGAATCTTGATGCTTGAAAATGCTTATGAAAGCAAGGTCCTTTTTCATTCTGATGCTGTTCCTGCTTCTTTTTACGGGATGCGGAGAGCAGCACCAGAGTAAAGTGCTGGTCAGAAATTTCTTGAATAAGAATCTGGTGTACAGTGACATCAGTGAGGACCGCTACAGTGATATGGACTCAACAACACATGTCACGAAAGACCGTATAGAGAAGATGCATGAAATCACAGGTAAAATGCCGGAATTCCGCCATGGCATTCAATATGGGGTCCCTACCTCTACCTTAATGTATATGACGGTCAGCTACAAGATTACCCGTAACAATGGGAAAGTGAAACATTTCCAGCAGACCTTCTATATGGACAGAAATCTGACAGGAATCGTTGCTTTCAAGAATAACTGACTTTACAGGGGGATCTGTATAGGTTGAATCCTGACGGTTCAGCCATATTCCTATAGAACAGGTTCTGACTATGCTTGATAGTCAGAACCTGATTTTTT
Source organism: Segatella asaccharophila (assembly GCF_054687055.1). NCBI lineage: Bacteria > Pseudomonadati > Bacteroidota > Bacteroidia > Bacteroidales > Prevotellaceae > Segatella > Segatella asaccharophila. The sequence goes on from NZ_BAACAN010000003.1 coordinate 202,760, forward strand.
TATCCTGACAGGAAGTAGGCTCACACTTTCATTGTCAGACCATAAACAGACATGACACTCCTCACCCGTCCTGAGACCGATTACCTTCCCCGGATCATTTCTGGCACATATTTTGCAAGAGCTACCCATGAGTCTTTCATTCCTCAGGGTGAACCCGCCTGCCAAGGGCGATAAGATGCCATAACAAGGGATGTCAGTCTCCATAAAACGTATACAGTTGAAAATTATAATCAAAAAATCATATTGATATGGCAAAGAAAGGTAATATCGGGGTTACTACAGAAAACATCTTCCCCGTCATTAAAAAATTCTTATATTCTGATCATGAAATCTTCTTACGGGAGATGGTATCCAATGCCGTTGATGCTACCCAGAAGTTGAAAACACTTGCAGAAAAGGGTGATTTTAAAGGTCAACTTGGAGATCTGACCGTGAGGATAAAACTGGATGAAAAAGCGAAGACCATCACGATCAGTGACCGGGGCATCGGAATGACAGAGGATGAAATCGACAAGTATATCAATCAAATAGCCTTCTCTGGGGTCAATGATTTCCTGACCAAATACAAGGATAATGCAAACGCAATCATCGGACATTTCGGACTGGGATTCTATTCTTCTTTCATGGTCAGTGACAAAGTAGACATCGTGACCAAGAGCTACAAGGAAGGAGCCAAAGCTGTAAAGTGGAGTTGTGACGGTAGCCCGACGTTTGAAATATCAGAAGCTGACAAACCGGACAGAGGTTCTGATGTGATCCTGCATATCAGTGATGACTGCAAGGAATTCCTGCAGAAAGAAAAGATCACCGAGCTCCTCAACAAATACTGCAAGTTCATGCCTGTCCCCCTCGCGTTCGGCAAGAAAACGACCTGGAAGGACGGCAAACAGGTGGATACTGAGGAAGACAATATTATCAATGACATAGAGCCGTTGTGGACCAAGAAGCCTTCTACACTGAAGGATGATGATTATAAGAAATTCTATAAAGCCCTCTATCCCATGGAGGATGAACCTCTGTTCTGGATCCACCTGAATGTAGACTTTCCCTTTACCCTCACCGGAATTCTCTATTTCCCTCGCATCAAGAGCAATATCGACCTGCAACGCAATAAGATCCAACTCTATTGCAATCAGGTGTTCGTCACCGACCATGTCGAAGGGATCGTGCCAGACTTCCTCACCCTGCTCCATGGTGTGATTGATTCTCCGGATATTCCTCTGAATGTAAGCCGCAGCTATCTTCAGAGCGACGCCAACGTGAAAAAAATCTCTATCTATATCACGAAGAAAGTAGCCGACCGGCTGCAGGAGATCTTCAAGAGCGACCGCAAAGATTATGAGAAGAAATGGGATGACCTCAAGATCTTCATCAATTATGGCATGTTGTCCCGGGAAGACTTCTATGATCGTGCCAAAGACTTTGCTCTCTTCAAGGATGTCGATGGCAAGCATTTCACTTTTGATGAATACAAAACACTCATCAAGGATAATCAGACTGACAAGGATGGCAATCTTATCTACCTCTATGCTACCAACAAAGATGAGCAATATTCATTTATCCAGACCGCCAAAGACAAAGGTTACAGCGTGCTCCTGATGAATGGAGAACTGGATGTGCCGATGGTAAGCATGCTGGAACAGAAATTCGAAAAATCCCGTTTCAGTCGTGTGGACGCTGATGTGATTGACCGCTTGATTGTCAAGGAGGCTCCGAAGAAATCTGATTTGGATAAGGACCAGAGTGACAATCTGACAGAACTGTTCCATTCACAGATGCCGAAAATCGATAAGGCTCAGTTCATGGTGGAGGTACAAGCTCTCGGCGAAGAAAGCCAGCCCATTGTCATCACGCAAAGTGAATATATGCGGCGGATGAAGACGATGAGCCATTTCCAACCGGGAATGAGCTTCTATAACCAGATGCCGGACAGCTATGTCCTGGTCATCAACAGTGACCATCCGGTAATCAAGAAGGTTATTGAGGAAGAGGAAAGCAAGAACGCAACCGCGCTGAAACCGATCCTGAGTGAACTGAAAGGATGCCAGGCTCGTCTGGCTGCCATCCATCAGGAGCAAAGCAAGAAAAAAGCTGAGGAGATTACAGAGGCGGAAAAAGATGACCTCAAGAATACAGAAAAGGCGGTCAATGATCAGCGTGAGAAAAGGAATAAGATCCTGGATGATTATGCTGCCGGCAATGCTGTCGTTCACCAACTTATCGATCTGTCCCTCCTCCAGAATGGCATGCTGAAAGGAAAGGCTTTGGATCAATTCATGAAACGCTCCGTCGAAATGATTAAGGCCTGAAGGCCCATCCTCTCATCATGAAACAGGCATGCAGACGGATGGCTTGAAGGTAAAAAAAGTTTTGAAAAGTTTTGGTTTTTAGAAAATAAAACTGTACCTTTGCAATCGCTTATAAAAAGTGGGCCCCGTAGCTCAACTGAATAGAGTATCTGACTACGGATCAGAAGGTTCAGGGTTTGAATCCCTGCGGAGTCACATTTTAAATAAGTTTGCAAATCTCTGGGGCTCCGTAGCTCAACTGAATAGAGTATCTGACTACGGATCAGAGGGTTCAGGGTTTGAATCCCTGCGGAGTCACAAAAGGGGAAACATCTATCATGATATTTCCCCTTTTTCAGGTTTAACCCTTTCCTGTATATAGCAAATTCAGGGTTCAATAATTCAAATTACACCTTCATACATAAGACCTTAAATTCACTAACGTTGACACCTGATTCAGGGGGGATAGTCATAGAGGAGCAATATGCACCATTTTGGGGAAGCAAAATGCACCATATCGGCCACAATTGACTATGGTCGTGAAAATCAGTGACTATGATTCTTATTGTTAAAAAAATAATGTTGTCTGAAACATACTTACCTCAAGCCAACTGCCCATAGCCAATAGACCGGTCACCGGAGAAACTTTAGAAATTTTCAAATCAAACTATACATAAACATATTCTCCAGGACCGTCATCTCCGCCCAGAACACAGGATGACAATGATTCTCCTTCCGCATGAAAAGGAAGAAAAAAACATAAGGGAACCACGCTAAAAGGAGAATTGGATGATTCAGCAGAATACAGGTCTGACAGGCTACACAAGTAATCACTCCCCCCACGTCATGAAAAATTGCGCCATGAGTACGAAACACCGGAGTAATAATAGCCATAAACATGCCTAAGGCCGTTATATAAGTCAGGAATCTCGTCCCCGGAGAACTTTTCCTGTACATCACCGGAAGGACATAGACTGCCAGGAAAAGCATATAGGCCATAAACTCCCAGTGGTGTTTCGCCACATAGGAAATCTCGGAGATACTGGCCAGAGGCTCCCCCTTCTTATAGGTCATGTAAATGATATAGATGACGGTGACAGCAATTACAAAATAAATCATTTATAAGAGATCATTCAGTGGAAAATACCGGCAGGTACAACATGGCCTAAACCTCATCAAGACCCATCCGTTGACTCTGCCTGAAAATGAAAATTATTTGAAGTAGTACAGGAAACTCGCCACCCCTTTCAGAGCGGGCTTGGCTTCTCCTTCTATTTCCATCTTGAATTGGATTCCGGCTTTACAGATCCCTCTTAGATTCTCTATCGAAGCCAACTTGGTAACCAGTCGGATCCTTGAGCCACAAAGGACAGGACAACCGAAACGCATCTTATCCATCCCGTAGTTCACCATCATTTTCAGATTGTTCACTTCAATGATCTGACCCCATAAATAAGGCAGAAGAGACAGCGTCAAATAGCCATGAGCAATCGTGCTCTTATAAGGGCTCTCCCTCCGGGCCCGCTCCACATCAACGTGAATCCATTGATGGTCAAGAGTGGCTTCAGCAAATGAGTTGATGCGTTCCTGGTCTATTTGTAACCAATCAGAAACACCCAGTTGCTCGCCTAAATGAGAGGCGAATTCCTCAAAACTATTGATGATTAATTTTTCCATATCGTGTCCTTAAATTCGATTGATGGTTGTTCTCCGACAAACAGATTTTGCAAAGTTAACAATAAATTCTGAATTTTATATGCGAATCCCAAAAATCTTATGTACTTTTGCTGGCAAATGCAGGAAAAGATCAAACCAACTATTACAAAAGCAAAACTTAAATGGATCAGTGCGCCACTGTTACTGGCTATCCTTCTCATCGGAATCATTTCGACCTATACCGTTGACAGGAAAGAGATTTATAAAAGTGAGGCACAACTGAAGTGCATTTCATGCTATGAACTTACCCTGAACGGACAACCGGTACTGTCATTCAATGCAGACACGATCACCACAGCGGCCTGCTGGATAGACCGGTGGGCCATCGTCCCCTCCTGCAAGGGCCGTCTGCTTACGATTTCTGACAGTTCTCTCATCCAACACCGGTATAGTCCTGAAGAAGTACGGAATCTTCTGAAAAAACATGTAGATTCTCTGCAAAGGCAGAAGGACAACATGAGAAATATTGTCGAGGCGCTTCAATACTATGCCCGTGTACATGATGTACGTGACATCGGTTATGGAATGATTGCGGATTACGGAATCCGGAAAGTCCGCCAGTACCGGCAGATCTCTCATGACCTGTACACTATCCATCAAGTGAAAAGTGACAGTAACCGGCTGCAGATCACTTACAGAGTTTATTTCAAAGTCAAGTATAAGGATGCCAAGGGAGACATGGCAGAAGAGAACTGCCATCTGATCAAGATCCTGCACCACCGGTATCTCATTGTCCAAACTGACCGGAAGGAGAAACCCCAGGGAGTAACCAGTCAGCCCTTGTCCGTAGCACAATATATCGTCATGGGCACTAATAAAAGCATGCGCGAGCCCATAGACTGGACGGAACGGCCTGATTCTGCAGGCATTTACATAGGAGAGCTCAACCAACGGTTTATCCCTGAGGGGCATGGTGCTCACATAGATAACGACGGTTCGTATTATGAAGGCCACTGGTCAAATGGCAAGCGGAATGGCTTTGGATTTCTGGCCTCCCCGAAGAAAGGACTCCGTGTGGGTGAATGGAAAAACAATGTCTATCTGGGAGAAAAACTCATTTATAATTCCGAACGGATCTATGGCATTGACATCTCAAAATATCAGCATATCAAAGGCAGGCACCAGAAACATTATTACGCCATCGACTGGGCACATCTGAAGATTACCCACCTCGGGAACCTCAGCAAGAAGATAGTCTCCGGTACCGTCAACTACCCCTTGAGATTCGTGTTTATCAAAAACACAGAGGGCATGACGCTGTTCAATCCCTACTATCTCCGCGATTATGAAAAAGCCAAAGCGCACGGGTACCGTGTGGGAACCTATCACTTCTTCTCCATCCGTACTGACCCGGCAAAACAAGCCTGGTTTTATCTGAAACGATCAAAATTTGGGAAAGGGGATCTCCCCCCTGTTCTTGATGTAGAGCCCTATCCGAGTCAGATCCGGAAAATGGGTGGAGAGAAAATCCTGTTCGGCCGTGTCCGTACGTGGTTGAGAATCGTTCAGCAACATACAGGCATAAGGCCTATCTTATATGTAAACCAGATATTTGTCAACAAGTACCTGAACAGTGCTCCTGATATCAAGCAACACTATTATATCTGGATAGCCCACTACGGAGAATACAAACCGGATATACGATTGGCCTTCTGGCAGTTGTGTCCAGACGGCGGGGTAAGGGGAATCCGCGGTGAAGTAGACATCAACGTATTCAACGGTTACGAACAGGAATATAAAAAATTCCTTCAGAAAGCGACGATACGCTGATCAGCGAAATCGAACACTAAAAAATATTCCCGGAACAGCAGCATGCTCTCCCGGGAATATCCTATGACAAACCGACCTTCAGTCTGGTCTTAGAAAGGCAGATCGTCTGCTCCGCTGTCTCCGTCAGAAGAGGGAGGAAAAGGAGCCTGTGCACCACTGGCGGGAGCACCACCTGCCAAAGGAGCGGCGTTGTCCTGAGGCTGATTGCCCTGCACACTTGCCTGCACAGCCGCAGGATCTACCCGCTGTACCTGCCAGGCATTAATATTATTGAACCAGCGCCCCTGATATTCATGGGCATCAATATCAAAAGATACCGTCAACTCCTCACCACTCTTAATAGCAAACTGGTTGATCTTGTCTTCACCGAAAACCCGAAAGGCACATTTCCGGGGATATTGCTCATGAGTCTCAATGACATAGTCCTGTGAAGCCCATTGATTACCTGTCCGCTTTGACGTACCACTCTGCTTGGGAAGAACCGCAATAATCTTTCCTTGTATTTCCATGCTGTATGCTTTTAATGTTTAATTTTCTGACTGCGAAATTACTAAAATAGTTCTAAAAAACGAAATTTTCTAAGCTAATTTTTGCTTATCTACACATATTTTCGTATTTTTGTGCATTATAAGGTGCAGACTTGCATCCTGAAAACATTCGCAAAGAACATAAACAAACATACTCATGAGATTTACATTATCCAGTACGGCACTGAGTAGTTGCCTTAACACGCTCTCCCGAGTGATCAACAGCAAGAATTCCTTACCGATTCTTGACTGTTTCCTTTTTAAGGTGAATGATGGCCTTCTTTCCATTACGGCCAGTGATAGCGAAAATACGATACAGAGTACCCTGAAACTGGACAGTGCGGAGGGGAATGGAGACTTTGCTATCTCCAGCCGTACCGTCCTTGACGCAGTAAAAGAATTGCCTGAACAGCCACTCAACTTTGATATTGACACCGATACGTTCAGCGTTCAGGTTTCATACCAGAATGGACTCTACCATTTTACTGCACAAAGTGCTGAAGAATATCCCCGGACACAACTGCTGGATGACAATACCACAACGATCACTATTGATGCAGGGATTCTGGTGGATAATCTGACACGGTCACTGTTCGCCACAGCAGAAGACGAACTTCGTCCTGTGATGAATGGGGTATACTTTGACCTCACACCTGAAAGTTTGAATATCGTAGCCAGTGACGGACATAAATTAGTCAGGAATAAATTCTTCGGGATCAAGAGTGACGCCCCTACTTCCTTTATCCTCCCCAAGAAACCTTCCACCCTTCTCAAAAACATATTAAACCGTGACGGCGGTGATGTCATCATCCGGTTCAATGACCGGAATTCTGAGATCAAATTTGACAACAGTATATTGAACTGCCGCCTCATCGAAGGCCGCTATCCAAATTATAATTCGGTGATCCCTGAGGACAACCCCAACAAACTCACCATAGACAGAAAAAGCCTGCTGAGTGCCCTGAGACATGTCGTACCCTTTGCCAGTGAAAGCAGCGAACTCGTCCGCTTTCAGTTGGGACAAGGTAAACTGGAACTGAACTCGGAGGATCTGGACTTTGCTACTTCTGCAAAAGAACAGTTACCATGCGATTACAGTGGTCAGGAGATGAGTATTGGCTTCAAGGGTACCAGTCTGCAGGAAATACTGACAAACCTGGAGAGTGATGAAATCATCATGGAACTGGCAGACCCGTCTCGTGCCGGAATCGTCTATCCAGTCACACAACCGGATAACGGAGAGGTGCTGATGCTGCTGATGCCAATGCTGCTGAATGATTAAAAAGGAAAAAAGGAAGATGAAACTTAATTTGACAAAACCCCTCATCGTTTTCGATCTTGAATCTACAGGCCTGGACTTAATCCATGACCATATTATACAAATTTCTTATATAAAAGTTGAACCGGACGGCAAGGAAGAACGTGGAGACCACCTCGTCAACCCGGAAAAGCATATCCCACCTGAGGTAGTAGAACTCACGGGGATTGATGACGAAAAGGTAAAAGACCAACCTACCTTTAAGGAGTTGGCACCTAAACTGGCGGAGAAATTTAAAGGCTGTGACTTCGCCGGATTCAACTCAAATCGTTTTGACATCCCCTTATTGGCAGAGGAGTTCCTGAGATCCGGCATAGATTTCGATTTCTCCAAATGCCGGCTGATTGACGCCCAGACCATTTACCATAAGATGGAACAGCGCAACCTGGCAGCTGCATACAAATTCTATACGGGTCACAAAATGGAAGATGATTTTGTGGCGCATCGTTCTGACCAGGATACAGAAGCGACCTACAGGGTTCTGAAGGGTGAATTGGACAAATATGCTCCTGGTGAGCAGGAGGAACCGGAGCGGGTCCTGCATAATGACATGGATGAACTGGCGGAATTTTCCCGGCGGAACGACAATGTGGATTTTGCTGGCCGCATCATCTGGGAACCAATGGTAGATGGGAAGGGTAATGTCCTCAAGGATAAAGACGGACAACCGCTCAAGCATGAAGTCTTCAATTTCGGCAAATACCGGGGATGGGCTGTCTCTGACGTCCTGCACCGTGATCCGGGCTACTTCTCTTGGATTCTGAACAGTGATTTCACCCTTAATACCAAACAGGTTCTTACTCGCATCCGGCTGAAAGAAATCAATCATTAACAGGACCTACTCTATTATGCTAAAAGGAAAAAAGATTGTCCTGGGCATTACCGGCTCTATTGCTGCTTACAAATCTTGCCTGCTCATACGGGATCTGATCAGAAGGGGCGCAGAGGTTCAGGTAGTGATCACTCCTTCAGGAAAAGAGTTTATCACTCCGGTAACCTTGTCTGCACTGACTCACAAACCGGTCATCAGTGATTTTTTCTCCCAACAAAACGGCACATGGCACTCACATGTAGACCTCGGTCTGTGGGCTGATGCCATGGTCATTGCTCCCTGCACAGCCTCTTCGTTGGGAAAGATGGCCCATGGCATAGCTGACAATATGCTCATAACCACTTACCTGGCCATGAAGGCTCCTGTGTTCATCGCTCCTGCCATGGACAGGGATATGTACAGACACCCTGCCACACAGGAAAATCTCCGTATCTTAAAACACTACGGTAATCTGATCATAGAACCCGGTGAGGGCTTTCTGGCTTCTGGCCTGGAAGGAAAAGGCAGGATGGCAGACCCGGAGGTCATCACGGATCTTTTAGATCGCTTTTTCTATCCCAAAAAGGAAGAGCTGAAGGATAAAAAGATTCTGGTTACGGCGGGACCAACCTATGAGAATATTGACCCGGTTCGTTTCATAGGTAACTATTCTTCGGGAAAGATGGGATTCGCCGTGGCTGAGGAATGCTATGCAAGAGGAGCTGAGGTCACCTTAATTGCCGGTCCGGTCTCACGGTCCTGCCCCTCTGGAATTCGTCGGATCAACGTGACAAGTTGCCAAGAGATGTACGAAGCAGCCACGAAATATTTCCCGGACTGCAATGCGGCTGTCCTCTGTGCAGCCGTGGCGGATTTCAGGCCGGAAACGACAGCGGATACTAAAATCAAAAGGGGCAGTGATGAAATGTCCCTCAGGTTGAACCCCACCCAGGATATTGCAGCTACCCTGGGCCGGATGAAGAAATCTGGTCAGAGACTGGTCTGCTTTGCCTTGGAAACAGATCATGAAGAAACTCATGCAAGAGAAAAACTAACCAAGAAGAATGCAGATTTTATCGTCTTGAATTCCACCCGGAATCCTGGAACAACTTTTGGCTTTGACGAGAATCAAATCTCCATCCTTACAGCCTCCACAAGGAAGGACTATCCGCGCAAGCAGAAATCTGAAGTAGCGGCCGATATTATTGATGAACTTTCCAAATACTTGTGACCTGTACGATTCTGCTCCTGTCCTGCCTTTCATGGCAGACTTCAGTCTAAACAGATATTCACTGGCAGACATGCTGAAGGGAATTGAGAATCTGCAGGATAGGATGTTCCTCTTCAACAAGTTTTAAACCTTATAGAAAGGAATCTGGCACAATGCTCAAACAGTTGTATATCAAGAATTTCACCCTTATCGACGAATTGAATGTCAAATTCAATCCCGGCTTTTCCGTTATCACGGGAGAAACTGGTGCCGGTAAGTCGATCATCCTGGGCGCTATCGGCCTATTGCTGGGGAACCGGGCAGATTCCAAAACCGTCAAATCAGGATGCAGCCACTGCATCGTTGAAGCACATTTTGATCTGACGGGCTCTGACTTGAAGGGTTTCTTCCTCAAAAATGACATTGACATGGACCTGAAAGATACGATCATCCGACGGGAACTGACCGCTTCTGGAAAAAGCAGGGCTTTCATCAATGATACTCCGGTCCAACTGGTGATGATGCGTGAACTTGGAGAGGACCTTGTCGACATTCACTCCCAGCATCAAAACCTGCTGCTGAAAAAAGATGATTTCCAACTCGGCATCATAGACATTATTGCCAGCAACAAACCATTACTGGAAAGTTACCAAAAGGCTTATAGTGAATATCTGAAACTCCAAAGGCAGTTGGAGGAATTGAAGACTTCTATTGCCAATACCCGGCAAAATGAAGAATTCCTCCGTTTTCAGTATCAGGAAATAGAAAAAGTCAACCCTCAGCCGGGAGAACAAAAACAACTGGAACAGAAGGCGCAGACGATGAGCCATGCTGAGGAAATCAAATCAGCCCTGTACGCTGCTGACCAAACCATGAATGCGGATGAGCAAGGCATCGTAGGACAACTGAAATCGGCTTCTGAACAACTTCATCATATTGAGGAATTCTATCCGGACGCAGGAAAACTGGCTTCACGTCTTGACAGTTGTTATATTGACCTGAAAGATATATCTCAGGAGATCAGCAGTGAGGTTGAAAAAATCGATTTTGACCCTGCCGAACTGCAGAACCTTAATGAGCGGCTGGATACCCTCTACTCGCTTGAACAGAAATTTCATGCCAATAGTATTGACGATCTCCTCAAAATTCATGAAGATCTGAAGATAAAATTATCATCCATTGATAACAGTGATGACGAGCTGAAAGACTTACAGGATCAGGTAAACGCCAAATTGGCGGAATGTCAGGATAAGGCTGAAAAACTGACCACGAGCCGGACGGCCTCTGCCCGGACAGTAGAATCAGAAATGAAAAAACGCCTCGTTCCTCTGGGTATTCCACATATCCGCTTCCACGTACAGTTTCAGAAAAAGCCATTGAGTGAAAAAGGTTGTGATAAAGTTTCTTTCCTTTTCAGTGCCAATCAGAGTACACCGATGCAACCTGTCGCCCAGGTCGCTTCCGGCGGAGAAATTGCACGAGTCATGTTATCTTTGAAGGCAATGGTCAGCGGAGTAGTCAAGCTCCCCACCATTATCTTCGATGAGATTGATACCGGGGTCAGTGGAAAGATCGCGGAAAAGATGGCCCTGATTATGCGGGAAATGGGAAAAAACAGACAGGTGATCTCCATCACCCATCTGCCGCAAATCGCTGCGCTGGGCTCCACCCATTATAAAGTGGTAAAGGAAGAAACGGCCCGGGGAACGGTCAGCCAGATGCAACTGCTCACCTCCCAGCAACGGGTTCAGGAAATTGCCCAAATGCTAAGCGGAAGTGCAATTACGGATGCGGCCCTGGCAAATGCCCGTGATCTGCTCAAAAGAGCTGATGAGACCCGTTAATGCTTCTCCAGTAATAATGATAAACGAAACTACGGTATCGTAGATTCATAATAAAATGAAACTAATTGCTTTTAAATAGAATATGAAAAAAATAAAGTTCTTTTTATTCTTTCTCTTCCTTGCACTTACAACAGAAGTCCATGCCCAACCCGGCAGCGTGAAGAATGTGGAAAAATCTGTATTCACTCTTACGACCTTCGGCAAGGATGGATCCATCAAGTCCTCTTGCTGTGGGGTATTTATTGATAATCAGGGAACGGCAATAGCTCCATTTGCTCCTTTTGTAGGGGCTGACAGCGCTACGGTAATTGACTCAAAAGGACAGTCCATGCCGGTAGATTACATTATGGGAGCTGATGAAAATTATGATGTCATCAAATTCAAGGTCGATCATGCTACCAGAGGAACGGAGATTTCTCTCCAGCCTTCTCCGTCTGGATCAACCGTCTGGGTGGTGGCCTACTCCAATCAAAACCTGAATATTAAAAGCACAAAAATCAGTCGGGTGGAAAAATTCAAGACCTCATATAATTATTATGTGGCAGATTATGCCGCACCGGATACGGACTATGGCTGCCCTGTGGTCAATGAATCGGGTAAAGTGATCGGTCTGCTGAAATCACTTGACGCCAATACTGTTTCTGTCATTGATGCTCAATATATCAACATCTTGAAGGTAAACGCACTTTCCAGCCAGACCCTTACCGAGACTGGAATTCGAATTGGCCTGCCCGATACGGAACAGGATGCTACGACAGCCTTGTTCCTGGCTCGCAGCCAGCGTTCTAAGAGAGATAATTATAAATATGCCCGTGAATTCATTGAAAAGTTCCCCCATTCAGCACAGGGATACAAATCACTTGCTGAACTCTATACGGCTGACAGTCTTTTCAATGATGCTGATCGGGAAATGAAACTGGGGATAGATAAGACAACTCACAAAGATGAGGCTCACTCTAATTATGCCGCATTGATTTTCAATCAGTCCGTATATCACCCTAACCAGTATAAAGAATGGACTCTGGTTAAAGCATTGGATGAAGCAACTAAAGCCTATCAGATCAAACCGGATCCAGCTTATAAACATCAGCAGGCACAGATCATATACGCTCAGGGACAATATCAGAAAGCCTGTGATATGTTTAAGGATCTGACAAAGACTTCTCTGAACAATGGCGAATTATGGTTGGAATGTGCACAATGCAAAATTCAGTTGAAGGCTCCTTATCAGGAAGTCAAGACCCTCTTAGACAGTGCCATAATAATTTCATCAAAAACGGGAATGGCTGCCCCTTATTATTTAGCAAGAGGTCATTTCTTTGATGCAAATAAGCAGTACCGGCCAGCCATCAAAGACTATTATACTTACGATTCCTTAAGCCATACCCTCGACCCTGCATTCTTTTACATGCGCTATCAGTGTGAAGTAAATGCAAAAATGTGGCAGCAGGCTCTTCTTGACATTGCACGAGCATGTTATTTGAATCCGAAAGAACCTGTTTATCTGGCAAACTGGGCCTCACTCGATCTCCGGGTCAACCGTCTTGATGAAGCGGTCAGTACGGCTACTCAATGCACGAAGATAGCTCCCGAATATGCAGAAGGCTACCTCCTTTTAGGTCTTGCTCAGATTGAGAAAAAGCAAAAAGTCGAAGGCCTTCAGAACCTGGAAAAAGCAAAAAGTCTCGGAGACCCACGTGCCCAGGGATATATCGACAAAAATAAGTAAAGGAGGGAGTCTTGTTCATTTCCGCTAAAAAGAACAATGAATATAATGACCATAAAAGGTAGAAGCATTCACTCCTCTACCTTTTTCTTCTCGTCAACACCCCAGAAAATAATAATGGAAAAGTTTGGTAATCAATCAAAAAAGCAGTACCTTTGCACCACGAAATAACGGGATCGGTTCCGTAGCTCAGTTGGATTAGAGCAACGGCCTTCTAAGCCGTGGGTCCTGGGTTCGAACCCCAGCGGAATCACAACACACAAAAGCTAGCTACCTGTGAATCAAGTAGTTAGCGTTTTCAGTAAAAACAAACGTGACACAAACGTGACACAATAGATTCCAAGGAGTACAACAATTTGATTATAGTGTTTTCAGATCGCTTTCTTTATAAAACACTTGTCTGCCCACTTTATAATTTTTTAACACGCCTTCCCTGCACCAGCGCCAAAGTGTTTGCTTTGTCACTCCATGTTTTTTTGAAAACTCGTCTGCAGTGTACATCTTGTTATCAACTTTTTCCTGTGCCTTGATTTCTTCAATCAATTCCAAACAAAACTCCTTGAGATCAGCAGATGAGAGTACACATATCTGATCCTGATTGATTAATTTTTTTATGTCCATATTCGATATATTTTATAATTAAAAATTATACCGGACATGACTATATTTGTCAGCTCATTTTAACATTTTTAACATATACCTGTCGTGATTGTAACCACATTTCCACATTGGTTGATAATATCGGCGAATCGGTACCATGTGCATGAATTGTAAACAGTAAATTTTCGGAACCTTATAAGTAGTTGATGGAAAGATCAAAAGACTACTTTTCTCTCCTTATATTGCATATTCCGGCGGAATCCCGTTCACCTATTCCAGTGATATCCGTTCACTCAATTGTTGCTAATTCTTACCGGCTGTAAAATTAATATTTTTTTCTTAAACTTTCACCTTGCAAGTCAAATCTTATTGATTTGTGTGTCATCCTATCCAGGCAAGCTTCTGCGATCAGCTCACTCTGGAACACATTATACCAGTCAGACACAGGCAGCTGGCTGCACAGGATCAAGGATTTGAAGTTGTACCTGTCATCAATGATCTGCTCAAAGTCATTCTGTATATCACCGTCAACTTTCTGCATACCCCAGTCATCAATGATCAGGAGATCCTGACTGCCGAGCTTGCGGAAGAAGTTGTTGATACGGTTTTCCAGCCTGAGCATCCTCAGTGTACTGACAAGCATGTTTATGGTAAAGTACATGACCTTGAATCCCTGCCGGCAGGCCCTGTCACCGAGAGCACTGGCAAGGTAGGTCTTCCCTGTGCCGGCAGGCCCCGTTATGATGATGGTCATGCCATTCCTGAGGTACTCACAGGTACCCAGCTCGGCTACGGTAGCGGAGCTGACGCCTCTTGTGGTATCCGTTTCCAGGCTTTCAATTGACGCCTGCATCCTAAAATGTGCACTCTTGACCAGTCTTTTAATGCCATTGTCACGCCTGGTATCCCTTTCTGTCTGTATCATCAGCTGCATGCCGTCCCTGAGGGACGTACCGTCCAGCTTGTGCGTTTCCTCCATGGAAGTCCAGCATTGTGCCATTCCGGGCAACTTGAGCAAGTGCAGTGCCCTTTCCGTTTCATCTGTCATAATATAAAATTTTATAAGTTATTTATAATAGCCCGCACCTCTCATATTCTCATGATTGGAAGGTACCGGGGCATCGTTTGGAACATCTTCGGGGAGAAGCATGGGATTTCCCAGGATGGCTTCAAAACGTTTCCCGCTGTAGATGCCGTTGGTAAGGCAAAGGCGGCAGGTCTTGTCAAAACGATTCCGCTCACTGGTACTGCTCAGCCTCAGAAGCATGTCACAG
Organism: Segatella asaccharophila; assembly: GCF_054687055.1. Classification (NCBI taxonomy): domain Bacteria; kingdom Pseudomonadati; phylum Bacteroidota; class Bacteroidia; order Bacteroidales; family Prevotellaceae; genus Segatella; species Segatella asaccharophila. The sequence continues at coordinate 217,844 of NZ_BAACAN010000003.1, forward strand.
GTCCTGTAATAGACCTCAGGGGGATTGGACGAACGTGTCGAAGAGAAAATCTCCTTGATATAGACACCAAAGGTGTCCGAAACCCTGCAGGCACGGCCGATATAGTATTCAGGGGACCTGTCCGTTATGATGCGGTTGTTTGATGCGAGATGCTCTCTGACGGTGGTATATCCCCAGCCGTATATCCGGGGATGGGTTGCAACGCATTGCCCGTCGATGTAGACTTTCACGATTGACCTGGTGAAGATAATACGGGCCTTTTTATGGAGATAGATGTAGGGTACCGAGTAATACCGGTGATCCCTGGATATCTCCACATAGCCATTCTGCTGTACGTGCACGTCCGCATAATACCTGATCTCATAGGTACCGGCCGGCAGCGGCTGCAGCTTGTCCTTCTCGACGGCACTGAAGCGCTCTTCCCTGCTGTATGGACGTTTCTGCATGCGGGTCTGGTTATGGTCTTTGAGAAGGGCCTGGACAGCCTTGTTTAAATCCTGCAGGGAGTAGAACTGGCGGCCACGGAGCCTTGCATAGATACGGCGGTAGACAAGACGGACCTCATCCTCTACCAGTGCTTTCTGCGTCGGTGATCTCGGCTGGCATGGCACGACGGCAAAATGGTAGAAGTTACCCATGTCCTCGAGTCCCTTGTTCAGCTTCGGCTCATACCGGTCTGCCTTTACCACGGCTGCCTTGAGGTTATCAGTAACCAGTATAAGGGGTACTCCTCCCATATATTCCAGACACATGCGTATGGCATGGACAAAGTCCTCAAGCTTCTGTGACGGAACGCATACGGCATAGGCATAGTCACTATAGGGCAGTGTTGCCACGAAGACCTCCACCTTAATGATTTCTCCGGTCTCCGGATCAACATATTCCAGCTTGTCTCCTGCAAAATCCACATACAGCTTCTCACCGGGCAGGTAAGTGTCAGTAAGGACCGCGGAAGGGCCCTTTGCCGCTACAAGATTCTGTTTCAGATGATAGAAAAACTGTGACTTGCCGTATCCGTCAGGATGACGCCCTATATATTCCTGCCATACCAGAAAACGGGTGACGTGTTTCTGGGACAGTGAGGCCTTCATCACAGGAAGTTCTTCCAGGAACGTTTTCATCCGGCTGTCGGTATAGGCAGGATTGCCCGCATGAAACCTCCGTTCAAGTTCTGGATCATCCATCTTTAGAAGCTGCCGGATATCCAGCCTGCCGTTCCTGATCAGTTGCATATAATTATTCACGGTTTCCTTGTTTATACCCAGTTCTAAGGCTATCTTCCGGTTTGAATGTCCTGCTTCGGAGAGTTGAAGCATCTGTTTAATCTTACTCATATCTACTATTATACCAGCCATATCTTTGCTTTTCAAATTGTTTGTAAAGCGGCAAAGATAGTGAGAATCGGCAACGTGAACGGACATGCTCCGGAAAAGATTATTTGTCAGCCGGTTGCGAACATAATATGAACGGCATTGCTCCGGAAAAAATAGAAAATTCCATCCGCCATTATCAAGTGAACGGATATGCTCCGGAAAAAGGCAATTCCTTTTCAAGGTGTATACTGAACCTGCCAAAAAAGCGGTGTATTTCGCTTCATATCGTATCATTTCCATCCTAATTTACACTTAAATCGGATGAACTGGATACCAGAATAGGAATAATGTAAAGTTTTAAGAAGCTACATTAAACCCGGATAAGTGGGTGGGTATAGTCCGGAATATGTACCTTATATTCCACCGGAAATAAAAAGAGGAATGAAATTCAAATCTCTCATTCCTCTTTCTGCAATCTCCCGATTGAATAATCAATCGTCAGTGCACGTATTGACTTTTTGGAAAGTCCTTTCGATATCGGCTGTATCCTTCGTATATTCTGGAAGATACTATCCCTTGACTTCCCCATGACTGACCATATCCTCACGGGGTTCACGTAAATGCATTTCAGGCTCTCTTCTGGGACTGAAACCCGGTCAGAGTCCTCACTGGGATATAGAAGGTAATTGTGTCTGAAATCTGGCGAACCAGCTCACGCCGATGAGCTACGATCCATACCTTCCCCAGTGTCCGGGCCAGCAGGTCTGAAACGACGGCTGCCAGCAGGTGTGGCTTCCCCGTACCTGTCGGCATCCTGGTCATCACGGACTGATGGGACGTGAAAGCCTCCTCAATACGCTGCTTCATGTCCTGCTGATAATCATAAAACAGGATACCTTTCATCATAGCATTAACAACTCAGGGATTTCAGACATGGCCGGCAAAAAATCAATGGGATCCTTGCTGATCAGAAAGAAAACGGCTATATTTACAAGGATTATATTCATTTAGAACGACTCTGTTTATAGAAAGGATATTCCCTCCCCTAAGGCTAAAAAGTTAAAAAATAGTCGATTTTATCAACCTAAATTTTGTTAATTGGATATTTAAAACTATCTTTGCAGAAATTCACCCACATATATGACACAGACCAAGGAAATAGAAGCAAAAATAGGCAACCGGCCGTATGACACGGTATTCTTTGTGTCAGACTTTGCCGTTGGCGGAAATGATGCCTATATCAGTCGTGTCCTGTCTAAAGATATGGTAGCCAGAGGTATCCTGCAGAAATTAAGCCGGGGCATTTATTACAAACCAAAAATGACGCGTTTTGGGCCATTGAAACCTTCGATGTGGCAAGTGGTGGAAGCCATAGCTCGAAGAGATAAGGCAGAAGTCCTGCCCACGGGTTTTACAGCTCTTAACCAACTGGGTATGTCTACCCAAATGCCGATGAAATTGGTGTATTTGACATCAGGTATGGCGCGTACCATTAAGATTGGACCACAGTCCGTAGTGTTCCGCCATGTATCACCCCGGAATTTTGCCTATAAGGGCAAACTTATTCCCATGCTTGTGCAGGCATTGAAGGCGCTTGGGAAAGAACATGTAACAGAAGGGCATAAAGAAATGATCAGGAAATTATTGAGGCAATATCCTGAACCGGACACGATTAATTATGACCTGACGCTGCCTCCCCGATGGATAAAGAAAATCTTTGTTGAATTAAAGAAATGAAAAAGACAACATGGCTTAATCTGAAAAAAGATGAGCGAAAAGCAATCCTCCAAAATGTCTCCGATACGAAGCATATCCCTGACTATGCAGTCGAGAAAGACTGGTGGGTGACAGCGGTGCTAAAAGCGCTGATGTTACTGGATTGTTCACGATACCTGTCGTTCAAGGGTGGAACAAGTCTCAGCAAAGGATGGAATCTCATTCAAAGGTTCAGTGAAGACATCGACATTGCTCTTAGCCATAGATTTTTTCGCCAACCCGTTGAAAATAACAACCAACTGAAGAAACTGCGTAAATCTGGCAGAAGGTATATCGACGAGGTCCTCTCGAAACAACTTGAAAAAGAATTGTCTGTCTTGGGTTTTTCCGGCTTTTCCGTTCATCCTGTTCTAGAGAAAAACAGTATTGCCGTTTCTTCGGATGCAGATCCTTCGATTATCATGGTAGACTATGAAAGTGTATCAGGCCATCAGTCCCAATATGTTCCTTCCTCAGTAAAAATTGAAATCAGTTGCCTCTCCATGGATGAGCCCGTGGAGAACAAAACTATCAAGACTCTGATCAGTAACATGTATCCGGAAATAGAACAAGATACAAGCTGTATAGTCCCTACTGTGATTCCTTCACGGACATTCCTGGAAAAGGCATTCCTTCTTTCAGAGGAATTTCAAAAGGTAAAGCCTCGCAGTTTGAGAATGAGCCGCCATCTTTATGACTTGGAAAAACTGATGGATACTGATTTTGCAAAGGAAGCACTGAAAGATAAGAACCTGTATGAGGCAATCGTGGAACATCGCATGAAATTTTATATGATTATCCTCAACTGAGTGATTTTCTTCAATCATAGGTTCTGTGCTGAAACGCCGGTCTATAGGACACAGCTGCAACAACTAGCCTGTCAAAAAGTCTGTCACCAAATGATCTTCGGTTGAACTTCCAGCAGAATTCATCCAGATAACTCTGAAGGAACTCGTCTTTGATGCCATGATACATATCAAGCAAAAGTGACT
>NZ_BAACAN010000004.1:0-203384 GCF_054687055.1 Segatella asaccharophila
GCCTAAGCCAATAGCCGCAGACAGCATACCGCAGCCTGCTTATTCTTTTATTGTGTCAAAACAAATAAGTTAAACCTGAATAGCCGATTTATAGGCTGTTCGCAATAAAAACATTTTCGAATGAAAAGTGTAAAATACCATAGGGACGTGGTGCCAATTCATTTTAGCGGACAGAATTCCAAAAAAATCTACCGGATAGCAGAAGTCTGTAGCTTTTTGCATCTCAAATTTAATTTTGCAATGCTGTTCCTCGTAGATGAAATGTATAAAAATGTTGGAAAGACTTTTCACATCTCCATTGGGAAGCCGATCCCTTGGCAAACTTTCGACAAGAGCAAAACTCCCAAACAGTGGGCTAAATATGTAGAAGATGTTGTATATCGACTCTGATGATACCAACCTTCGGTATGGTATACAAAATCATAAGTTCAGACGCTGAAGGCTCATGTTCCTTGAGCACCGGGAAATCTTTAAATAATAACCAATAATGGAAGAACAGATTATTCAACCGATCAGTAGAGAAGTTCTTAAAAGCGAGTTGACTCCGGATAAGAAACTTCGCACAACCAATAAAAGCCATAATGATATCTATATCATTACGGCCAATGATTCTCCTCATGTCATGATGGAGATTGGGCGATTGAGGGAAATCGCATTTCGAACTGCTGGCGGTGGAACGGGGAAGTCAATGGATATTGATGAATATGATGTAGGGGACAACTGCTATAAACAATTGATAGTCTGGAATCCGAAATCCGATGAGATTATCGGTGGCTACCGCTATCTTGCCGGTAAGAACTGGAAACTGGATAGTAAGGGACAGCCGAAAGTGGCCACCAGCCACATGTTCCATTTCTCTCAGAAGTTCCTGGAAGAATATATGCCGTGTACGGTAGAGCTGGGGCGTTCTTTTGTGTCTTTGGATTATCAGAATGTGCGTAAAAATACGAAAAGTATTTTTGCCCTTGACAATCTCTGGGACGGGCTGGGAGCTTTGACGGTTGTCATCCCGGATTTGAAGTATTTCTTCGGAAAGATGACCATGTACCCTTCTTTCAGCAAGAAAGGCCGTGATCTGATTCTCTATTTTCTCAAAAAGCATTTTGAAGACAAGGATAAGTTGATCGTCCCTTATTCTCCTTTGGAAGGCGTGACTCCGGAAAGTGAGTTGAAAGCAGTTTTAACGGCAGATAACTTTAAAGAAGACTATCGCAATCTCAATCATGCTGTCCGTGGCTTGGGATATAATATTCCACCTTTGGTGAATGCTTATATGGGATTGAGCCCTACTATGAAAGTGTTCGGGACGGCCATCAATCATGAGTTTGGTGAGGTTGAAGAAACAGGAATTCTCATTGCTGTAGATGAGATCCTTCAGGAGAAACGGGTGCGGCATATCAATAGTTATATCAAGGAGCATCCTGAAGCCTTGGATCTCTCAAAAGGAAGAAACTCAATGTTCTTCCTCCATAAGGAAAAATAAAAGGAATAGATAATCCTTTAATGATAGGAGAATAGATTATGGATAAGATTAAATTGGCTATATTCACGTTGTTGGCTCTTCCAATGAGCGTTTCAGCGCAGTCGACGTATGAGCATATCAGTGCTCTGCCTCAAGATACGATTATCTCCTCTCCGAATACGGTCAGTGCTTCTGAGTTGGAATCAGCAGCTGGACTGACCCCTGAGGAGAAGGCATATCGGGATAGATTCATCTCTGATTTGCAGACAACGGGGCAGAAAATCAATGAGAATGCGGAGGTGTGGCAACAGGAAACTGCTAAGCGGGGTTACCCGAAGAAGAAAACGGTTCAGGAGAAGGCCCGGCTCGTGGACCATTATATTTTCTTGCTGAGTACCCAACTTTCGGATTCCCGTCTGAACCGGTTTATTGATAAACAAAAGGTTCAGGACAAAATCACGTATTGGCAGAACTACCGTCAGGCATTGAATAAATTGATGTAAATCGATAATGCTCTGTGGGTAATTCTAAAGTCCTTGACTTTGACGCCTGATTCCGGGCGGTATAGTCATGGAGGAGCAATATGCACCATTTTGGGGGGTCAAAATGCACCATATCGGTCACAATTGACTATCGTCGTAAGAATCAGTGACTATGATACTTTCTTATCGTTAAAAACCAACAATATAATTTGAACTTAATTCTTATTGGTCTTGATGAAAGGAATAAGGGTGGATCTTTTTGCAACCTGTCTCACGATAGCTTGCAAAAAGAGAGCCACCAAATTTAATCTAATACTATAAAAACACGTTGGCAAATATATGAATTTTGTTTTATATTTGCAAGTTCTTCAACGATATTTTGAAAATTTCAAACTTGACCGATGATTTAGTTTCCTCTTTCAGGAGCGGAGTATTCTGATATGGGTAGGAGCCTGTGCTCTGCCTTCATGCTGTCTTTCCCAAAAAGGGCTCAAGAGGATGTTTAATCAGTAGGTGATGGACTGGGACCATTTGATCCCGCTTATGTCTGTGAGAACCAATTTGTAAGTTCCTCTTTTCAGGCTTGATAGTTCATGACTTTTTAGTGTCAATAGGGCCTTTCCTCCTAAAGGAATAACCAGACTATGCTTCCCTGGTTTTACTTGTGCCAGATAGTAATTGTCAATATCCTCTTTGGGAAAATGGGACAGTTCCTGACCATCCTTGCTGAGGAGAATATGGCCAGCTGCATCCTGTAGTTGGATGCCGATGAGAAAAGCACCGTAGACGTCTACTCCTTCGACCCTAAATACTGTAAATGAAAGTTGGTGGCTGTTCAGTCGGGCGTCGGATATTTCTACTACTGGTTTGACCGATTTGTTATGGAGCTTTCCCCATACGCCATTATGAAAGTATTGGTTGGTAAACAGGGTCATTGAAAAAATGATAACTGTTCCCCAGATAGTGATATATTGAAGAGCCTTACCTTCAATGGGGAGTACTCCTGAACCCAGCCAACTGAATAGTCTGGACTGTGTTGCCGGAAAATGGTTCTGCAAAAACGTATCTAAGGAATATTTGCCTCCTCCGGTGAAGAATAAAGTAAACCCGGAAGCCATTCCGAGGATGCCGATCTGCCATTCATCCAGACAGGTCGTGCCCAACCATCCGGCTCCCAGTAATATCCCTGTAGCCAGAAGGAATACTCCGACACTCATGAGACGGGTCATGAAGCCGAGCATCATGCTCAGTCCCACGATAGCTTCAATAAGGGTGAAGATAATCATTGCCCAGAACAGAACATTGGGTGTGGATACCAGATATTCGATGATGGGCTTGATCCCCAGTGCATTTGGCAGGAAATGATTGAATTTCTCTCCGATATAACCGGCGGTTTGAGGGTCTAATTTGTTTTCTAAAACGAGTCTTCGCCAGAAAGCTGAAAAATAAGTCCATCCGATGACTAGTCTTAAGGCCAGGGTGAACGTTCCCGAAAGGGAATATAATTGTGATAATTGTTTCATGAAAATTGAATTGTTAATGTAAAAATGATTGCAGAATAAATGGGGAGAGGTAATGATTACCTTTCCTGATAAGTCATGGAATGGACTTTAAATAATTATCTTTCGGAAGAGTAGAAAGAACGGAACATTTTCTGAAGTGTTCCCGGGGAATGAATAAAGGCGCGGGGAAAGTCCTTCTGCGCCCGATAGCACCATGAGAGGTTGTGAATGCAAGAAACAATGATCGGCTGAAAACTTATGCTGTTGACTTGTTCCCTTATTGGAAAAAGCGACCAGGCATGTTCTCGAACTTTTGTAGTTATCAGTTTGATCTGTGGTATTTACAGGAATATTCAGGAATACCTTCATCTGGCGCTTCATCGGGCAGGAGAGGCATACCAATAAAGCTATTGGCAACAAGATCAGACGTGAGATAATCCTTTTATGCATGAGGTGAGAACTTGAAAAGTTCATATCAATCATTATGATTTACAAATATAGTGCTTTTTCAATGGACTCCAAAATTTTATCGGATAAAAAAGACTTTAAACGTATTCTGCCTGTAACTAGCAAACGAGAGGTACGCCATGCCCCGTATGGTAAGGGCAGGGTCAGACAATGGGCAAACTGATTCCGTTCACCTTTTGATAGAGGTCAAGAGCATAAACATCTGTCATGCCACTGATGTAATCAAGAACAGCCATAACCCGTTTTTCTATTTCCTGACTTTCAATGTCATACTGGCTGCTCACCCTCCGAAGGAGCTGGCGGGAGTAGAACTTGTCTGGGTTGACGACTGCACCGATGAAAACACGCATAAGCGTTTCCATGATCTTATAACCGGAGAGCTCAATATCCAGCACGGGTCTGCTGTTATAAATCTTCTGATACGAGATTTCCTGACATTGCTGATAAGCCTGTCTTTGTGGGTTCGGAATATTTTCTATGAGACTCCCCGTGAAAGTGCCTGCGAGCAGTTCGTCTTCATGTTTTACAAAAGTATCTACACAGGCCTTCTCCAGGGTGCCGATGGCGCAGGCCCTCATATAGACTACCTGTTCGTTCTCATCCGTGATCCCTTCCTTTTGGATTCTGAGAAGGATATGCTCACGGGTCTGTGGATCAAAAAAATTCAAGAGGAGATCACGCGTTTCTTCATAGGAAAGAATCTTCAGTTTGTGGGAGTCTTCAATGTCCATGATCTCATAGCAGATGTCATCAGCAGCTTCTACAAGGTAAACGAGCGGATGACGGGCATAGCAGAGCGGATGGGCGGGTTTTGACTTACAGATAATTCCCAGTTCGGTAGCAATTTTCTGATAGGTCTCTTTCTCGAAAGCGAAGAACCCGAATTTGCCGTGCATACCGGCGAGAGAACTCTCAAAGGGATATTTGACGACACTGGCGAGCATAGTGTAGGTCATATCAAAACCACCTGCACGACGGCCGATAAAACGATGCGTGAGGAGTCGGAAAGCATTTGCGTTACCTTCAAAATGAGTAATATCATTCCAGAAAGCAGAGTTTACTACAGACTGTAACTCCTTACCTTCGTTTTCTGTGAAGAAAGTCTGAATGGCTTTCTCCCCGGAGTGTCCGAAGGGGGGATTCCCCATGTCGTGTGCCAGGCAGGCTGCCGAGATGATCGTTCCGATCTCTTCGAAAAGGGTTCCGCTGAGTTCCGGATGCTTCTTTTTCAATTGATGGCACACATCATTTCCCAGCGACTGGCCCAGGCTGGAGACTTCCAGGCTATGGGTCAACCGGTTGTGTACAAATACGGAACCTGGCAAAGGAAAAACCTGTGTCTTGTTTTGCAACCTTCGAAAAGGTGCCGAATAAATCAGGCGGTCGTAGTCACGCTTGAATTCTGAACGATCATCGTGACGTTCGGCGTGTTGGTGCTCCTGCCCAAGTCGCTTGTTGGAAATCAGTTGTGTCCACTTCATGTCGCAAAAGTAATGTAAAAATTCGATAAAAGTTATCTTTTTCACTTGAAAAATGCAGTTATGTGGGGGGAATTCTGTATTTTTGCAACTAAAATGTACTTTAAAGAGGTATGGTAGATATTAAAGTCGTAAACAAAGGGTGCCAGCAGTTGCCGGAATATGCGACGGCATTGAGTGCGGGGATGGATCTTCGCGCGGATATAAGAGAATCAGTTCTACTTCATCCTCTGGAGCGCAGGTTGATCCCTACCGGACTGTTCATCGCCCTTCCTGCCGGATTTGAAGCACAGATCCGCCCGCGTTCGGGATTAGCATTGAAGTATGGCGTCACAGTCTTGAACAGTCCGGGAACAGTGGATGCTGACTATCGGGGAGAGCTGAAAGTGTTACTGGTCAATTTCTCTCATGAGGATTTTGTGATCCATGGAGGTGAGCGCATTGCCCAGATGGTCATCGCACGTCATGAACAGGCTCGTCTCGTAGAAGTGGAAGATTTAGATCAGACAGAGAGGGGTACGGGTGGTTATGGCCATACAGGTGTGCAATAGGGATTATATTAACATAGGGGATAGGTTTGGGCTTGAATATGAAATATCGTTTATTCGTTGTTGTTGCAGCTATGCTGATGGTAGGAGCGACCTTGCAGGCCTCTCCTCGCAGAAATGAAAAAGTGGTTCCGACGGCCGTATCCAGACTTTCCCGGAATGACCAACTTCGTTTCGAGTATTTCTATGTTGAGGCAGCACGCCAACAGTCGGCGGGACACTATGATGCTGCTTTTGACCTGCTCCAGCATGCTTTGTCAATTGATCCTGATGCTTCAGAGGTCTATTTCGGATTGTCGTCTTATTATTCGGCTATGAAAAACGATTCAGTAGGATTAATTTGCCTGGAGAAAGCGGCGAAGTTGAATCCTGCAAATACCACTTATATGGAAAGATTAGGTGAGTATTATATCGGAACGCAGAATTATGATCGGGCTATCCGGACTTATGAGGATCTCTGGTCACATGATCATGATAATACAGATGCACTGAGTATCCTTTCCCAACTTTATCAGCAACAGAAAGATTACCGCAAAGAGTTGGATGTCATCCGTCGTCTCGAACTTGAGGAGGGCACTTCCGAGCGTCTTACCCTTGCCAAGATGAGCGTCTATGATCAGATGAATGATAAAAAACAGGCTTATAAGGAATTAAAATCGCTGGTGACGCACCATCCGAATGATGTGAATTACAAGACGATGCTGGGCAACTGGCTGATGCAGAATAACCGGACGAAGGAAGCTTATGGCCTTTTCATGGATGTGCTGAAAGATGAACCGAATAATAATATGGCCCAGACCTCTTTGTATGATTATTATAATACCACTCATCAGGAAGCACAGGCACAGGTCTATCTTAACCGGCTTCTGATGAATAAGGATACTCCTGCGGAAACGAAGGGATTGCTGATGCGTGCTTACATCCAGAAAAATGAACAGGAAGGGGGAGATTCTACTAAGGTCCTTGCACTGATGGACAGTGTCCTGGCTTACCCTCAGAAGGATGCAACTATTGCCCAGTTGAAAGCTGCTTATATGAGCATTAAGAAGATGCCCGAAGCTCAGGTTACCAAAGCTTTCATGAAGGTTCTGGAGATTGCACCGGATGATGCCTCTGCACGTCTGCAGGTTATCCAGAGCCTTTGGAACAGGAAAGATTATGATGGTGTCATCGCCTTATGCAAGCCAGCCCGGGAATATAATCCTGACGAAATGGCATTTTACTATTTTGACGGTCTTGCCTATTATCAGAAGAAGGATGATGATGCGGCGTTAGATGATTTCCGTCGTGGAGTATCTCAGATCAACTCCCAGAGTAATCCGGATATGGTCTCTGATTTTTATGCTATTATGGGTGATATTCTTAATGCCAAAGGCCAGTATAAGGAAGCTTATGCAGCTTATGACAGTTGCCTGCAGTGGAAACCTGATAATGTTCCGTGTCTGAATAATTATGCTTATTACTTGAGCTTGCGGAAGATAAATTTAAAAAAAGCGGAGGAGATGAGCTATAAGACAGTGAAGGCTGAACCCAAGAATGCTACTTATCTGGATACCTACGCTTATATATTGTTCGTGGAAAAACGCTATTCGGAGGCTAAAATTTACATTGATCAGGCAATGGCTAATATGGATTCAACTTCTACGAGTGAAGTTATTCCGGAACATGCCGGTGATATTTATGCTTTGTCGGGCAATATGGATAAGGCTGAGATGTATTGGAAACAGTCGTTGAAAATGGGGAATAAGAGTAAATGCCTTCAGCGTAAGATAAAATTGAGGAAATATATTAAAGATACAGATGAAAAGAATACTATTCATTAATACATTCGCATTGTGCCTGTTGGTGCCTTTATCTTCTTTCGGGAATACAGAGAGGGTTGCAACCAGAGGGGGAGCTAAGAAAGCAGAGCCCTCTATGCGGATCTCGGATCATTCGGATCAGGACTCAGGGCCGACTTTAGCTGTCAACAAACTTACATTTGTCCAGAAAGTGTCAGATAACCGGGTGTATGCCAGTAATATTGTAGGACACATGTCCTTCCATATCCAGTCTGAAGACAAAGATATTACGGTACCGGGCTATTTGCGTATGCGTAAAAATCAGGTTATCCGTTTGCAATTTTGCCTGCCTTTTATCGGGACTGAGGTTGCCCGGATTGATTTCTATCCGGATTCTGTCTTGATCATAGACCGTTACCATAAGCAATATGTGAAAGCCGGTTATCGCCAGGTTCCCTTTTTGCAAAAACAGGGAATATCCTTTTATTCCCTTCAGGCTTTGTTCTGGAACCAACTCCTCCTGCCGGGCAATCAGGAGGTCTCCGAATCAGATCTGAAAAAGTTTGACGTGAACCTGAATGTGACTTCTGAGAACCTGCCAGTTACGTATCAACGTGGTCGGATGAATTACCGGTGGATGGCTGACCGGATGAACGGCAGGATCAATGAGGTGAATATTGACTATGACGGTCGTCAGGACGGTAAAACCGATTTAGATGTCAAATATGGTAACTTCCAGAGTGTGGGCGTAAAATGGTTCCCGGCAATCCAGAATTATACCATTAATACGAATGCTACCCAGAAGGCTCATACGGTAAAGATGGATATAGAAATGGATGAGGTCACGACAACTGATAAATGGGAGACCAAGACCCCAGTCCCTGACCGTTATAAACAGGTTCCCGCAGATGACGTCTTGAGCAAGATCATGAATATGTAAGGGCGATGATAGGAATAGATCTATTTATCAAACTGAATTGGTATAAAATCATAGAGTTGTAATGAGAAGATTACTGTTGATATTGTTGGTCTTATCGTTTCCTTTGTATCCTTATGCCCAGAACCGGCATCAGAAGACGAAGGAGAAAACAACAGTTACGGTAAAGAGTTCGGCTAAGCGTAAGGTTGTCCGGAAAGGGAGCACGAAGGGGCAACCGGAAAGGAAAAACCATAAGAACAGGCGGAGGGTGATCGTCACTAATGCGTCTATTCGTGGCTTGCAGGGACAGCGTGAAGCTATCCAAAGAAAGATCAAGCAACAGGAAGCAGCTTTGCGGGCTAATCAGAATGCAGTGCATCAACGGTTGCAGAACCTGATGCTCATCAATGGTGAAATCGATCAAAGTCAGCAGAAAATAGAAGGTATTCAGAAAGATATTAACCATATTAATGGAAATATAGGCATTCTCAAGGGACAATTAAGAACCTTGGAACAGCAGCTCCAGGATCGTAAGAATAAATATATCAGGAGTATGCGCTATATGTCCCGTCATCACAGTGTGCAGGACAAGTTGATGTTTATTTTCAGTGCTAAGAATTTTGCGCAGATGTTTCGTCGTTTACAGTTTATCCGGCAGTATTCTGCCTATCAGAAGGCACAGGGTAAAATCGTGGAGGCCAAGCAGCAGGAAGTCAATCAAAAGCATTATCAGTTGGTCAGGGTAAAAGGACATAAGAATGTCCTTTTGTATAAGGGAAAGGTTGAGAAGAGCAACTTACAGGTGAAGCATGGCCAACAGCAAGAGGTGGTAAACAGTTTGCAGAACCAGCAGAAGACGATTCAAGTAATTATCTCCCAGCAGCATAAGAAAGATGCGGTCTTGAATGCTCAGATAGATCGTCTGGTCGCTCAGGAGGTGGCCCGTGAACGGGCCGCCGCTGCTGCCGAAGCCCGCAAGAAAGCTGCTGCCGCTTTAGCTGCAAAGAAAAGGGCACAGATTCTGGCACAGAAGCGCGCCGCTGCAGCGGCTGCAGCGCGGGAGAATGCACTGAGAATAGCCCAGGCGAAGGCTCGGGAGGCTGAATTGAGGGCTCAGGCTGCAGCGGCCGCCCGTGCTGCGGCAGAAGCTCGTGAAGCAGCCGCAGCAGCAGCCCGCAAGAAAGCTGCAGATGATGCTGCCCAGGCGGCGGCTGCCCGTGAGGCTCAGGCTGACGCGGCGAGGAAAGCACAAGCTGCAGCTGCTGCACGGGTTGCGGCAGAAGCTCGTATAACTCAGGCTGCGGCGGCTAAAGAGGCTGCAATGACCGCTGCTCGTAAGGCAGCGGCAGATCAGGCTGCTCGCGAAGCTGAGGCTGCTCGTGTGGCCGCTGAACGTAAGGCTCAGGCTGATGCAGAAAGAAGTAAGAAGGAAATAGCTGTAGTTGCACAACAGGAACAGGATGCAGTTAATCTGACGACAGTTGACCGGATGATGAGCAATGGCTTTGAAGCAAACAGAGGTCGGCTGCCGATGCCGATTACTGGTAATTATCGTATCGTAAGCCATTTTGGACAATATAACGTAGCAGGATTGAAAGGGGTTACCCTTGACAATAAAGGTATTAATATCTTAGGGGGATCAGGGGCGATGGCCCGTTCCATTTATGACGGGGAAGTAAGCTATGTATTCAGTTATGGAGGATCAATGGTCGTGATGGTTCGTCATGGTGCTTACATCTCTGTCTATTGTAATTTGAAGTCTGTTTTTGTCCATAAGGGAGAACGGGTACGTACGCGTCAGCCGTTGGGAGTTATCGGAACGGATCATATCCTTCAGTTTCAGTTGCGTAAAGAGACTGCAAAACTGAATCCTGAACTCTGGTTAGGACGGTGAGGTCTGGCGATAAGGAGGATCAGGTTAAAAGTTTGCCTGGTCCAGTAATCTGACATAAGTGTGAATGGCATCAGATAATTCTTCTGTTGTGATATATTCGTCCGCGGAATGACTACGGGAAGATTGACCGGGGCCAAGTTTAAAAGAGGGGAAGTTCATCAGAGCCTGGTCACTGAGAGTAGGAGAGCCGAAGGGTTTCATTCCCAACGCAACGCATCTCTGGATGATAGGATGCTGGGGATTGATCCGGGAGGATTTTAATCGGAAGGAATGTGCTTTGCATTCACTGCTGAGATGCCGGTCGATAAAGTGGTAAACTTCTTCATTGTCATAAAACTCATTAGTTCGTACGTCAACGAGTGCTGTACAAAGGTCTGGAATAATGTTGTGCTGGGTGCCTGCGTGTAGAACGGTAACGGTCATCTTGGTAGGTCCGAGAAATGGACTGACTTTTTTGAATTGATAGTCGCGTATCCAGACCAGATCATCCAGCATTTTGTAGATGGCATTTACTCCTTCATTTCTGGCTGCATGGCCACTCTTCCCATGGGCAATAATATCCAGGACCATTAGTCCCTTTTCTGCCACTGCCGGCTGCATGCCGGTTGGCTCACCTACGATCGCCAGATCTACAGAAGGCAGGAGAGGGAGGACTAGACTTATTCCCTCTTTGCCGGAAATCTCTTCTTCTGCTGAAGCCAGGTAGATGAGATTATAATTTTGAGGCTTTGCCGATAAGATCCGGAATACTTGTAGAAGAGAGGTCAACCCGCCTCCACAGTCGTTTGCCCCCAAGCCATAGATGCGGTTCCCTTCCACTGTCGGCTTGAAAGGTGGTTTGGTCCATGAATCTACTGGTGTGACAGTGTCTATATGTGCATTGAGAAGAAGAGTAGGACGGCGCTCCTGCCAGTCTGGCGCACAAGCCCATACATTGTTCTTCTTACGATGAGAACTGAAGCCATATTTGTGGAGAGCTTCTTCTATAATACAGGCAGCCTTTTCTTCATCTTTGCTGATGGAAGGCGTAGCAATAAGTTCTTTCAGAAGTTCCAGAGTCTCATGTGTATAATCTTCTGTGTTCATTTGGTAAGAATTAAAATTATCTGCCCTGATGATCTTGTATAGCCTGGCTTAGTCCATCAGATTTTTTATTTATAGGATAAGTGAATGCTATAATTGTCATTTTCATTCTGCAAAGTTAAGAAAAAGAATGGAACTGATTTGTTCGGCTGTGAAGAATTCAGAAAAAAGGAGCTTTTTATTTTGTGTTCTTGCTGATTTCGCTTATCTTTGCATATATAAAGAATAGACTTATATGCAAACAAGATGTCATCTTTCAGTGCTGATTCATAAACAGGCCAAAAAGTATGGGGATCGACCAGCCTTGACTTTTCGGAGTTTTGGGAGTCTGCAATGGAGATCCGTTTCATGGAATCGGTTCTCCCTCAGGGTGAAGCAAGTCAGCAATGCTTTGTTGAATCTGGGTGTGAAACCCCAGGAGAATATTGCTGTTTTCTCACAGAACTGTGTCCAATATCTCTACACTAACTTCGGCGCATACGGTGTACGTGTAGTCACGATACCACTCTATGCCTCGAGCAGTGAGCAGCAACTTCAATATATCATTGATGATGCTCAAGTACGTTTTATTTTTGTAGGTGAGCAAGAACAATATAATAAGGCTCATCGTGTCTTTGCACTTTGTCCCTCGTTGGAGCACATCATCATTTATGATCGTAGCGTAAGAATTTCTACCCATGATCCAAACGCACTTTATTTTGAGGACTTTTTGAAATTGGGCGAGAATCTGCCCCGCCAGTCAGAGGTTGAGGCTTTATGGACTCAAGCTAGTATGGATGATGTTTGTGATATTCTCTATACGAGTGGAACAACGGGTGAAAGTAAGGGAGTGATCTTGACGTATAAGCAGTATGATGCTGCTTGTAAGGCGAATGATGCCTGTGTCCCGATCAGGGATAAAGATCGTGTGATCAATTTCCTGCCATTTACCCATATCTTCGAACGCGGATGGGCCTATTTATGCCTGACAGAAGGTGCCCAGTTGATTATTAATACATATCCTAAAGAGATCCAAGAATCCATGCAGGAGACCCATCCTACCTGTATGTGTTCCGTACCTCGCTTTTGGGAGAAAGTTTATATTGCGGTAAAAGACAGGATGGACCATTCCTCCTCTTTACAGAGGAAGATTTTCCAGTATGCACTGGCTGTGGGGTATAAGCGGAATGTGTCCTGCAAGAGCAGGGGGAAACGTGTGCCGGTCACTTTGGAATTAAAATACAGAGTGCTTGACAGGACAATCCTCAGCCTGGTGCGCAAGCAACTAGGATTGATTCATCCGAATATCTTTCCTACGGCAGGAGCATACGTTTCTCCTGAAGTGGAAGGATTTATCCATGCCATAGGTCTCTTCATGGTGGTAGGATATGGCTTGACAGAGAGTCTGGCTACAGTTTCTTGTATATTCAAGAACAAGCCGTTTACGATTGGTTCTGTAGGACGTCCGATCAATAGTATCCAGATCAAGATAGGTAAGGATAATGAGATCCTTCTCAAGGGGCCGACGATCACCAAAGGCTACTATAAGCGTGATAATATTAATGCTATTGCTTTTGATGAAGAAGGTTTCTTCCATACCGGTGATGCGGGGTATATGAAAAATGGGGAGCTTTTCCTTCAGGAGCGTATCAAGGATCTTTTCAAGACAAGTAATGGTAAGTATATAGCTCCTCAGCAGATAGAAGCGCTTCTGCTGGTAGATAAATTCATTGATCAGGTGGCGATCATCGCTGACCAGAGAAAATTCGTTTCTGCATTGATCGTGCCTGAATTCAGGATTGCAGAAGAGTGGGCCCGTAAACATAAGATCCCATTTGGCTCTCGTGAAGATTTGTGTGCAAATGAGCAGTTTAATGAGATGATGATGGACCGCATCTCAACTCTTCAGCAGACGCTGGCTCCCTATCAGCAGATTAAACATTTTACGCTTCTTCCGCACCATTTTTCAGAAGAATCAGGCGAGCTGACCAGCACGTTGAAATTAAAGCGGCCTGTGATCACAAAGAATTACAAAGCGATTATTGATAAGATGTATGTCAGTTGATATTGCTGGAAAGGTGAACTGGTGAACAGCCGTAAGTGGAATGAGATAAATAAGGATTTGAGGAATAGTAAATGATTACAGTTGATCAACTGAAAGATGTGCAGGAGCGTGTAGATGCTTTGCACCGTTATTTGAATATTGACCAGAAGAAAGTAGAATATGAAGAGGAACAGTTGCGGACTCAGGCTCCTGATTTCTGGAATGATCCCAAACGGGCTCAGGCTCAGATGATCAAAGTCAAGGACATTGAAAAATGGCTGAAGGACTATAGAGAGGTCTGTCAGGATGCAGATGAATTGAAACTGGCTTGTGATTTCTACAAGGAAGAAATGGTTAGTGAAGAGGAAGTTGAAGTTGACTATGCCAAGGCGATTAAGGATATTGAAGCATTAGAGTTGAGGAACATGCTGCGTCAGAAGGAAGATCCGATGAGTGCTGTGATGAAAATCAATTCCGGAGCGGGAGGTACAGAAAGTCAGGATTGGGCTTCAATGCTTATGCGTATGTATATGCGCTGGAGTGAGGCTCATGGCTATAAGGTGAAGATTACCAATGTCCTGGATGGTGACGAAGCGGGCATTAAAAGTGTTGAGATGACCATTGAGGGAGAGTATGCTTATGGTTATTTAAAGAGTGAAAATGGAGTTCATCGTTTGGTCAGGGTCTCTCCATATAATGCCCAGGGGAAACGGATGACAAGTTTTGCCTCCGTATTTGTCTCTCCGTTGGTTGATGATACCATAGAGGTTGATGTCGATCCAGCCAGGGTGTCTTGGGATACGTTCCGTTCCAGTGGAGCAGGTGGACAGAATGTGAATAAGGTCGAATCTGGTGTCCGGCTGAGGTATCAGTATGAAGATCCTGATACAGGTAAAAAGGAAGAAATCCTGATTGAGAATACGGAGACTCGTGACCAACCTAAAAACCGGGCTAAGGCCATGTTGCTTTTGAAGAGTCAGTTGTATGACCGTGCGATGAAGAAGCAAATGGCCGCCAAAGCGAAGATTGAGGCCGGAAAGAAGAAGATTGAGTGGGGGAGCCAGATCCGTAGTTATGTCTTTGATGACCGCAGGGTGAAAGACCATCGCACAGGTTTTCAGACGTCTGATGTGGATTCTGTGATGAACGGGAAGATAGATGGCTTTATCAAAGCGTATTTGATGGAATTTCATGCCACGGAGGGAGAGAACTGATGATAATAATCACCTAAATAATATAAGACTATGAGTAGTAACAAGGCATTAAGAAAATCGAAGCACGAAGCTTATGAGAAGAAGCAGGAAGATAAAGGCAAGTTAGTGATCTACCTTATTTTCGGGGGCCTGATTATCCTGGCCATTATTTTTATGATCGTCACTTTTTCCAATAACTGATGAGTGGACTGGAGATAGAGAGGAAATTCTTGGTTAAGAAGGGCAACGCCTTTCGGCAGGCTGCCCTTTCCAGCAGTCACATCCGCCAAGGTTATATCCCGTCTGAAGGAGCCACAGTGCGCATCCGGATACGGGATGAAAAGGCTTATCTGACCATCAAGGGGAAGTCGGTAAATCATGGAATGACCCGGTATGAATTTGAGAAGGAAATTTCACTTGATGAGGCTGAACATCTGCTGGTACTTTGTCAAGGCGGGATTATAGATAAGCGTCGTTATCTGGTCCCTTCTGGCCATCATACTTTTGAGGTGGATGAGTTTTATGGCGATAATCAAGGGCTGGTCATGGCTGAAGTGGAGTTGGGTTCAGAAGATGAAGCTTATGTAAAACCGGATTTTATCGGTCAGGAAGTGACAGGTGATCCACGTTTCTATAATTCTCACATGCTTCTGCATCCCTTTTCAGAATGGAAAGATACAATCCCTGAGGATTTCCGGCATTGAGCAGATGCTGGTTTTGAAATCCGTTTCATGATTGGAGAATTAGATCATGATCTTTTGTAAGTAGAGCTGACTGTTAGACTGTGGAGATGAATATGGCAGAATATCTTGAGACTGTCTAAGGGTTAGGCTCTTGTGTCTCCTTTTAAGGGGTTCTGTTGGGTATTCAGGTTGGTTACGATTATCGTTTTTTGCTTTGCCTTAGGGGTAGACATTGCTTATTGTAACATGATTGTAACTTATGTTTAAACGTCTTGTCATATTTATGACATACCTTTGTAACGTCAAACAGTAATAAGATTAGTATGAATATTTATTTGTGCATCTTGATCTTTCTGCTTTGCCTGGCAGTTTTTGATCTTCTTGCAGGTGTGAGTAATGATGCGGTCAACTTTCTTCAACCGGCCGTGGGAGCACGGGTCGCCAAGTTTCGCACGATTCTCCTTACCGCTTCTTGCGGCGTGATCATAGGAGCTTTTATGTCTTCTGGAATGATGGATGTAGCCAGACATGGAGTAATGATGCCTGACCATTATTCCTTTAATGAGGTGATGACTATCTTCCTTGCCATGATGGTGACAGACGTCATGGTCTTGAATGCTTTTAATTCTCTGGGATTACCCACATCTACCACTGTATCAATGGTATTTGAACTTTTAGGCGGGACTTTTGCACTGGCAACAGTGAAAATAGCTCATAACCATTCCCTCTCTTATGGTGTCCTGTTGAATTCTGATAAGGCTTTGAGCATGATCATAGCCATTTTCCTGTCTGTGGCTATTGCTTTCTTTTTTGGGGCTGTGGTCATGTGGATTACGAGGATTTTCTTTACCTTTAGTTATAAAAAGCATTTAAAGCATCTGATTGCTGTTTTTGGCGGGATAGCTTTTACCGCCCTTGCCTATTTTATTTTCATGAAAGGACTGAGTTCAAGTCCTTATCTGTCTGACCCGGTGAGAGACTATATCAATGGAAATATCAAGTTAATTCTGTTTTGTACTCTCATTATATCCACAATTGCCATGGAGATCCTCTATCTCTTGCATGTGAATATATTCAAAGTTATCGTACTGATGGGTACTTTCTCGCTCGCAATGGCTTATGCTAAAAATGACTTGGTAAGTCTGATAGGGGTGCCTCTTGCCGGCCTGAGTTCTTATCAGGACTATATAGCTCATGCACACGGCATAGCTCCGACAGCTTATATGATGAAATCTTTGATGTCCAGTGCAGCACCTCCTCTTATTTATCTTTTGATCGCAGGTGTGATCATGATTATCGTTTTGGGGACATCTAAGAAGGCCAAGCGTGTCATTAAAACTTCTGTAGACTTGTCGCGTCAGGATGAGGGTGAAGAGATGTTCGGAAGTTCAAGGGTAGCACGTTCACTGGTGCGTTTTGCGCAGAATACAAGTAATTTTATGAAAAAGATCTTACCCCCTAAGGTCCTTTCCTGGATTGATTCGCGTTTTGACAAGAAAGATGTGATTTTGACTGATGATAAAGCTGCATTTGACCTGGTACGGGCTTCCATTAATCTGGTGTTGAGTGCCATGTTGATTACGATCAGCACGAATCACAAACTTCCGCTTTCTACTACTTATGTTACCTTTATGGTGGCCATGGGCTCTTCTTTGGCAGACAGGGCCTGGAGCCGGGAGAGTGCGGTGTTCCGTGTGACAGGAGTCTTGAGCGTGATCGGGGGATGGTTTATTACTGCCGGGGTGGCATTTATTACTGCTGCGGTGGTATGCCTGATCATGTATTATGGGGGCTTCCCGGTGCAGTTGATGTTTATGTGTCTCGTCATTTTCCTGTTGATTCATACCAATCGCAAAAATGCGCAAAAGGCAAAGAGGCAGGCTGAGGAAGATGATTCTTTTCGTCTGATGATGCGTACCAGAGATCCGGAACTGGTTTGGGATCTCTTGAAGAAACAGGTCAGCCATACTCAGAGTTTTGAGAATCGTTTTGCATTAAAGGAATACAATCAGATACTCAACGGATTGACGAATGAGGATGTGAGGAGCTTTCATCATGCAAACAAAGAGTTGAAGGCAGAACAGAATAATCTGAAGAAATATCGCCGGCAGGAGATGTTGGGACTGAAGAAGAGTCCGCCAAACATAGCTATAGAACGGAATACATGGTTTCATCTAGGCGCTAATGCGAGTCAGCAGTTTCTCTATAGTCTTCGACGTATGCTGGATCCTATCAGAGAGCATGTAGCCAATAATTTCAGTCCATTGCCTGACAGTTATGTCAAGGAATTCCAACCTATGCAACAGCATATCAATAGTCTGATGAGAAGTACGGAAAAGGAAATCTCCTCAGGTCATTATGACAATTATCGTGAGATTCTGGCTGAGGCGGATGATTGTAAGGATAAACTGTCTGTTCTCCGGAAGAGGCACCTTTATCGTATGCAGGAAGGCAATGAAAGTCAGATGCAGATCAACCTGCTGTATCTTAATGTGCTCCAGGAAAGTCAGGAATTCCTAAGTGTGATGAGGCACCAACTCAGAGCTACAAAGAAATTTATGGAAAACTGATCCTCATAAGGGGTATGGCCAGAGGCGTTCCCTCCGTTGATTTCCCTTTTCTCAAAAACTATATCTTTAGCGAAAAATCAAATCGAAGGCCTCCTTCCGGATTATTTCTTACCCTGATCGTTCCATCATGCAAGAGTACGGCGTTTTTAACAATAGCCAGTCCTAATCCTGTCCCTCCCATCTTCCGGCTGCGGCCTTTGTCTACGCGATAGAAACGTTCAAATAGGCGGGGAAGGTGTTCCGGAGCCACGCCGACTCCGTTGTCCTTAAAAGTGAAGTGCCATTTGTTGCCTTGTAATTCACTCTCCAGTAGGATAGTCGTATTCTCACCGGCGTATGAGATCGCATTATCGGTGAGGTTGCGGAAGATGCTATAGAGTAGTGAGCGGTTGCCCTGGACTTTGACATTATCGGGAAGTTGATCAATGAAAGTCATGTTTCGTTTCTCTAATGATAAGGCTGTTTCTTTCTGAATATCCTTGATCATCTGGGAGATGTCTACCGTTTCGAAATCAAACATTTCGGTTGAGGCATCGTCCAACCGGTTCAGCGTAGAAATATCATGCAGAAGACTCGTCAACCGTTGGCTCTGGGCATAACAGCGTCTGAGGAATTGATCTTTCATAGGAGCGTCAATTTTAGGATTATCCAGAATCGTTTCCAGATAACCTTGAATACTCGCCACTGGCGTCTTCAGTTCATGCGCAACATTTTGTGTCAGCTGACGTTTCAATATACCCTGTTCCTTACGTGTGTTGCGTAGATTCTTATACATTTTGATGATCCTTTCTGCGATTTCGCCAAGTTCATCATCAGGGAAAGCTGCCAGGTCTTCGACATCCAGGCTCTCATTATGTTCCGCCCGGTAGGCAAAGGTGCGGAGTTTATCTACATTTGAATTCAGGCGGTTCATGAATCGATAGAGAAAAGTCGTCAGGATGACAAGAATACCAAGTGCAAACCAGAGATAAAGTCGGTTAGTCCTTAGTGATTTGGACAGTTCATTATTGTGAGGAAGGGCACTGCGGATGATCAGATGTTCCCTGGGGAAATAAGTCGCTGAATAGAAATAATCATGCTGAAGGGTCTTGCTCTTTCTTTCTACTGTTATGCTTGCCCCCTTGGCTAAGGCCTGTCGGACTTCCGCGCGATTGGAATGGTTCCCCATCTTCCGGTAATTTTTATTCACATTGTCAAAGATTACTTTTCCCTTATCTGTAATCAACGTGACCCTCAAATCTTTTATCGGGTGAGTGTGGACATAGTCGGAAACGCTTTTTTCTGAATGGTTGCCGATATATTTTAATGCTTCATTCATGCGCCCGTTATAGTCTTGCAGTCGTTGATTCAAATAGGCTATCTTGTACTGTTTCTCGCGCACTTGCTGGAACGCGATGAATGCAGCAGCAAAAGCGAGAAATATTGCTAATACGCTATAGAATAATTTTTTCCCAAGAGATAGTTTGTGCATGAGCAAGAATATTAAAGGTAGGGATTTCCCGATAATGGATCAACAATGGTTGATGTTACAGGGGAAATACGATTAACTGGAAATGTATCTTGAAGGTTCGGCGTTATGCATCAAAATAGTAACCGAATCCCAGGCGTGTTACGATATATTTGGCATAAGGACCAACCTTCTTTCTCAGCCGGGTGATATTGACATCCACTGTTCTGTCAAGTACCATTACGTCTCTGGGCCAAACACGATTGATCAGTTCCTGCCGGGAAAACACTTTTCCTCTTTCATTCAGCAAGAGATGCAACAGCTCAAATTCGGTCTTTGTAAAAGGTACATTCTTACCCTCTATAGAAACGGTCTTTTTGTCCAGATTCATCAATAGCCCCTGATAACTGAGGAGTTGGGACTCATCTGTTTTCCCCTTTTCCCTGGTCCTGCGGAGGACGGCACGGATTCTGACCAGTACTTCACGGATGGAGAAAGGTTTGGAAATGTAGTCGTCAGCCCCCAGATTAAAACCTGTAACCGTGTCATTTTCGGCATCTTTCGCAGTTAAGAAGATAATGGGTATATGGGCTGTCTCCGGATCCTCTTTCAGTTGTTTGGCCATAGCGAACCCAGACATTCCACCCATCATTACGTCCAGTAAAAGGAGCTGAAAAGACGAGAGGTTCTTGTCTAAAGCTTCTTCTGCTGAATTAGCTGTTTCCACTTCGTAACCTTCTGTCTCCAGATTGAACTTGAGTATTTCACACAAGTCTTCTTCGTCATCTACAACGAGTATTCGAGCTTTATTATCATCCATCAAAATACTTATTATTATCTGTATGCAAAGATACAATTATTTTTTCTAAGACACCTGCTTTTTTAACGGGTATCATTTATTTA
Source organism: Segatella asaccharophila (assembly GCF_054687055.1). Taxonomy (NCBI): domain Bacteria; kingdom Pseudomonadati; phylum Bacteroidota; class Bacteroidia; order Bacteroidales; family Prevotellaceae; genus Segatella; species Segatella asaccharophila. The sequence continues at coordinate 20,437 of NZ_BAACAN010000004.1, forward strand.
AAGTAATGAGAGGAGCCGGGCTGCAGCAAAATTTTCGGAAGGATCAACCCTTCTCTGATTCCGGTACTTTACAGGCTGTGCTCCTCGATACATTCCATCTTTCTTGCCTGAATACCTCTTTTCAGATAAAAACGGAATAATTTCCATAATGATACACATTTGTCTGGAAAATGCTGCATCTGATAATGCTATTGCTGACTCTTCCTTATACATTTTTTGTTCCTTTAAATGCAAAAATAGAGATGAGATGTGAAGTCTGTGTAAAGAAAGTGTTACAATTTGATGACATTCAATAATAATCCTTTTTTGTCATCTGAATGTAACGGATTCTAAAAATTACTGTAATAGGACAAGACCCTTTCCTTGAAAAATGAGATAGAAAATGAATCATTGAAGTAATAGTTTGTTTTCAAAATAAAAGAGAATTTGAAAAAGAGAACTTAAAATGAACGGATTTTATGCTAAAGTTCCCTTTTCTTTTTCAGAATCTTCTTTTCCCTATTAAAAAGTGCGAATCTGTCAGTATTTTGCCGATTTCTTTTAATATGCTGATAATGAGAACTTTGGCATTTCCATAAAACTCCTGAAAGCTTGAATTTTAACTTTAATTCTAATAGAGAAGACACTTTTGCTTTCTATTTGCTTGAAAAATGAGATATTTTTTGTAATTTTGCAGTGTTTTGACAAAATTAATTGATAGATTGAAAAATGCCTAAAGAAGAGAGAGCAAGTTTCGGAAGTAAATTGGGAGCCATTTTGGCTACGGCAGGTTCTGCTGTGGGCTTAGGGAATATATGGCGATTTCCTTACATGACGGGTAAGGATGGTGGTGCTGCCTTTATACTGGGTTATATCGTTTGTGTAGTTATCCTGGGAGTACCTTGTATTATCAGTGAGTTTATTATCGGTCGTCATGGTGCTGCGAATACAGCCCGGGCCTACAGTAACTTGTCTCATGGTACTTCCTGGAAACTCGTTGGGTATTTCCAGGCATTGACGGGCTATCTCATAACCGGTTATTATGCAGTGGTAGCAGGCTGGTGCCTGAATTATCTATATGCATCCTTTATGGGGCAGTTGAAAGGTGATCCGACTTTTGTCGTAAATTATTTTAAGGTTTTCTGTGCCAATCCTGTCCGTCCAATATTCTGGACGGTGATTACCTTTCTGATCACTCATTTTGTCATCGTACATGGCGTCAGAAATGGTATCGAAAAGGCTTCTAAAGTGATGATGCCTATGCTGTTCATCCTTTTACTGGTAGTGGTTGTCATATCTTGCCTGCTGCCAGGAGCTGAAAAGGGGATCAGTTTTCTCTTCAAACCTGATTTTGCTAAGATGAACGGTAATGTCTTTTTGGATGCAGTGGGGCAGTCCTTCTATTCATTAAGTATAGCGATGGGCTGTCTTTGCACTTATGCATCTTATTTTAGCCGACAGACCAATCTGACAAAATCGGCAGGACAGATCGCTTTCATTGATACTGCCGTAGCTATTCTTGCCGGACTGATGATTTTCCCTGCGGCGTTTTCTGTGGGAATCAGTCCGGATAGTGGTCCTTCTCTGATATTTATTACTTTGCCGAATGTTTTCAACGAGGCTTTTTCCGGGGCGCCTTTTTTAAGATGGCTTATCTCGTTGTTTTTCTATGGCTTGCTGTTCCTTGCAGCCTTAACGTCTTTAATTTCTCTTCATGAAGCCAATACGGCTTTTGTATATGAAGAACTTCATATTTCCAGAAAGAAGGGGGCAATGCTGGTTACCATCAGTTGTTGTATAATTGGTGCCCTTTGTTCTTTGTCTCTGGGCAAATCAACGGCTCTGACTTTTGGCGGAAAACCATTATTTGATTGGTTTGATTTTGTTACCGGGAATATTATGCTGCCTGTAGGTGGATTCCTGATGTGTCTTTTCCTGGGCTGGTACCTCCCCAAAAAAGTTGTTAAGGATGAATTTACGAACTGGGGGACTCTGTCTTCCCGTTTCTTTAATGTTTATCTGATCGCTGTTCGTTTCATTTGCCCATTATTGATTTTAGCAATCTTCCTGCATCAGTTTAAGGTGTTCTGATAGAAAAAGTATGAACCATAATGGGGAAATCATTATCGACTGACTAATAATACTTCGTTGAAGTGAGAGTTGGTGGAATATTCGGAATAAGGTGAGCATATAACCTGATAAATTGTAATACAACATGGAACGAGAAAAATTTGGAAGTAAGATAGGAATGATCCTGGCTACAGCCGGTTCGGCTGTAGGATTAGGTAATATATGGCGATTTCCTTATATGACAGGACATGATGGCGGGGCAGCCTTCATCCTGACTTATATTGGTTGCGTACTTGTTTTAGGTATACCGGGGATTATCAGTGAATTTGTTGTCGGCAGGCATTCTGCTGCAAATGCTGCCAGGGCTTATCGCAAGATGTCGCATGGAGGTCCGGGGGGGATCATCGGATATATAGGTATTTTTACTTCTATGATGATTCTGGGCTTTTATGCAGTAGTGGCCGGTTGGTGCCTGCAATATCTTTTTGCTTCCATTTTAGGCCAGATTCATGGGAATGCACAAGAGGTGAATACTTATTTCCAGAGTTTTACTGCTAATCCTTTACGGCCTGTGTTCTGGACGATAGCATTTCTTTTGCTAACGCATTTTGTCGTAGTCAAAGGAGTGCGTAAAGGCTTGGAAAAGGCTTCCAGCATCATGATGCCTCTACTGTTTCTCATGTTGATCCTGATCGTGATCGTCTCCTGTTTGCTGCCACACGCCTCCCGGGGTATTCTGTTCCTTTTCAAACCGGATTTTTCAAAGTTGACTCCTCATGTCATCTTTGATGCCTTGGGACAGGCTTTTTTCTCGTTGAGTTTGGGATCGGCATGTCTTTGTACGTATGCTTCTTATTTTAACCGTCAGTCTAAATTGGCTACTTCCGCTTCTCAGATCGCATTGATTGATACCGGAGTTGCTATTCTGGCCGGACTGATGATCTTTCCTGCAGCTTTCTCTGTAGGGATTAATCCGGATAGTGGTCCCGCCTTGATTTTCCTCACTCTGCCCAACGTGTTCCAACAAGCTTTTGGATCCGTTCCGGTGATCGGATATATAGTCGCGGTCTTATTTTATGCGTTACTAGCACTAGCTGCCCTTACCTCTACAATCTCTATGCATGAGATCGGGACGTCCTTTTTCTATGAGGAATTTCATCTGACCAGGAAGAAGGGGGCTTGGATAGAGACGATTATCTGCTGTATCATCGGTGTCTTATGTTCTTTGTCAAGTGGAGCGGTGCCGAGCCTTAAATTGTTTGGAATGTCTTTCTTTGATTTTTGTAATAATCTGACTTCTGACATTCTATTGCCTTTAGGTTCTTTCTTAACGTGTATCCTTATCGGGTGGTTCGTACCTAAGAAAATCGTGAAGGATGAATATACTAACTGGGGAACACTCAAGGGCCGAACGTTCAATCTCTATTATTTTGCTGTACGCATATTATGCCCGTTGTGCATCCTGATTATCTTTTTGCACCAACTTGGTATACTATAGTCTTTTCTCCTGCGTTATTCCTATAGTATCCTTCACGGCCATGACTGTTGGAAGGAGCACGCTCGAGGGATGATAACTGTAGAACCTTAAATCTGATACTATGATTTGCAAATTTTTCTGTGTTGTTTTTTCGAAAGTATTTGATCCATATTGTGTAAGTTGGATCTTTCAGGTTAGCAACCAACAACCGCTTTCCACTTTTAGTCTTTAACCTTTAATGGCGGGGAATATTGTTCTTAGGCCGTTTTTTCTATCTTCAGCGGAGTGACCGGCTGGCTATAGTCGTGATCCTGATAGTTGTCGTGATAGCTTTGTCTGCCGTATTCTTTATCGGAGGGCGGAACAAGCAGTCTCTGACTTCTTCGGATTCACTTGGACAGTCGCAACGGTATGCCGGATCCTTAGGCTCCAGCAGGAGCTTTTCTGATGAAGGATATGAGCGTCTTCCCTTGGGAAAGTTGCGCCTGGCCTCCTTTGATCCGAATACGGCAGATAGTGACCAACTGTTACATCTGGGGCTGGCACCATGGCAGGTGAGAAGCATCTATCATTACCGTGCTAAAGGGGGAATCTTCCGTAAACCGTCAGATTTTGCACGATTATATGGATTGACGAAGAAGCAGTATCGCGTCTTGAAACCTTATATACATATTTCAGATGATTATGCTCCAGCCTCATCCCTTTATTCGTCGGTAGAGAATGGCTTCCCAGAAAAGAGCGGCCGAAAGGATACCACACACTTCAGCTATCCTGTCAAGTTACATCCAGGGCAGCAGATCTCCCTGAATACCTCGGATACGGCCTCCTTTCAGAAAATACCAGGTATAGGGAGTGGCTATGCACGGGCTATAGTCAATTATCGTGACCGGCTGGGTGGTTTTTACAGTGTCAGGCAGATAGAGGAGATCGGGGGCGTTCCTCCTGAGGCCGAGAAGTTCCTCAAGGTTTCACCCTCCGAAGTTCATAAACTGAAGATCAATCAGTTGACCGTTAACCAGCTCCGCCGTCATCCGTACATTAATTTCTATCAGGCTCGTGCTATCTATGATTTCCGACGTTTGCACGGCCCGATAAAAAGTTTACGCCAATTGTCAAATGACCGTGATTTTCCTCCTGCTGAAATAGCCCGACTGGAACCTTATATGGATTATGGAATGTAAGACGAGGGCTGCCTTGATATCACCCTTTTCTCGTCTCCCGGGAATAGATTGTCCGCATTTGCTTGGCTGCGTTGATCATGTGACAGAGTGATGGCCGGGTCTCTTCCCATCCACGGGTTTTCAACCCACAGTCAGGGTTCACCCAGAGGTATTGAGGATCAATGAGTACTGCGGCCTTCTTGAGCAGATGGACAATTTCTTCTACGGATGGGATCCTGGCGGAGTGAATATCGTATACTCCCGGACCGATCTCGTTGGGATAATGAAAATCGCGGAAGACATCCAGCAGTTCCATTTGTGACCGTGAACATTCTATCGTAATGACATCTGCATCCATACGGGCGATGTCCGTGATGATGTCATTAAATTCTGAATAGCACATGTGCGTATGGATCTGTGTCTCGTCTTTTACTCCACTAGAGGCGAGTCTGAAAGAGTCTATGGCCCATTTCAAGTGCACAGGCCATTCCTTTTTCTGTAAGGGTAGACCCTCGCGGATGGCCGGTTCATCAATCTGGATAATCCCGATGCCGGCCTTTTCCAGGTCACAGACTTCGTCCCTGATGGCCAGTGCAATCTGTTTGCAGGTCTCTGATCGGGGCTGATCATTACGGACAAATGACCACTCCAGGATGGTGACAGGACCGGTAAGCATTCCTTTTATCGGCTTTGTAGTCTGGGACTGGGCAAAGGTGATCCAGTCGACTGTCATCGGGTGTGGCCGGGAGACATCGCCATAGATAATCGGTGGTTTGACACATCGTGAACCATAACTCTGCACCCATCCGTTTTGAGTAAATGCAAATCCGGAGAGTTGTTCTCCGAAGTACTCCACCATGTCATTGCGTTCAAATTCGCCATGTACAAGTACGTCCAGTCCGATCTTTTCTTGCCAATGAATGCATCGTGTCATCTCTTCTTTCAGAAATTCCCGGTAAGCTTCGGCTGAAACTTCACCCTTGCGGTATCTGGAACGCCAGTTTCTTACTTCCTTTGTCTGAGGGAATGATCCTATTGTCGTGGTAGGGAAGAGCGGCAGGTTCAGTTTTTCGTTCTGGATCTTCCTCCGTACCGTGTATGGATGCTGGCGATGATAATCTTCATCTGTAATTTTGCTGAGTCTGTCTTTCACATTCGCATCATGCACCTTTGCTGACTCTTCTCTTTCCTTCAGATCTCTGTTTTGAGCCACGTAATGTTTGACGGCCTCTGTATCATTGTTGATGTAGTCTTTCAATGTGGTCAGTTCGTCTGTCTTTTGAAGGGTGAAGGCCATCCATTTCTTGATTTCAAGAGGCAGGATCTTTTCGTTATTCTCCAGTTCCAGATCGTATGGGATATGAAGGAAAGAGCAGGATGGGGAGATGAATACCCGGTCATAACCCAGCAAACTTGCTGCTTCACGGATCGATGACAGCGACTGAGAAAGATCGTCTTTCCAGATGTTCCGCCCATCAATGACGCCCAATGAGACAATCTTATCTGCAGGCATCTGACGGAGCAGCCGGATTTGTTTTGGGCCTCTCACTAAGTCTATATGAATGGCTGTCACAGGCAGGGATAATGCGAGGTCTGCATGTTCCTCCAGATCTCCGAAATAAGTATTCAGAATGATCTTCAGTTGGGTAGATTCTTGTATTTTTTGAAAGGCATGACGGTATGCTTCTGAAACCTTTTCAGGAAAATCAGTGACCAGAAAGGGTTCTTCAATCTGAACCCATTCAGCGCCGGCATTCTCAAGGGTAGTCAACAGTCGGATATAGGCAGGCAGGAGATGATCCAGGAGGTCTAATCGCTCAAAGGATTCTCCCTTTTCTTTGCCGGATAATAGAAAAGTAATGGGACCGATGAGTACGGGAACAGTCTGAATGCCCATATCACGGGCTTCGGCATATTCACGTACTGCCTTGTCGTCAAAGAGGTCGAACGACTGGTCTTTAGTGAATTCCGGCACGATATAATGATAATTGGTGTCCCACCATTTGGTCATCTCCATGGCAATGACATCTTCGCCGCTTTTCTGTAGACCGTGTGCCATCGCAAAGTACAGTGTGGTTTTCTGGTCTTTCAGATCTTCATACCTTTGGGGTATGGCATTCATCATCAGACACATATCCAGTACTTGGTCATAGAAAGAGAAATCGTTACTAGGAATCAGGTCTATTCCCTTGTTCTTTTGAACTAACCAGTTTGTACGTCTGATCTGACGTCCGGTATCTTGCAGTTCTTGTTCCGTGATCCGGCCTTTCCAAAAGGCTTCACAAGCTTTCTTCAGTTCCCTGTGAGCTCCTATGCGGGGGTATCCCAGCACTTGGGTCTTTAATTTTGAAGGTCCTATTACTTTTTTCATTGTCTTTTCATTTTTGTTTTTATTGATGACCTCTTCTCTTTTCCTGAGATGAGGAGGCAAATAGAATATTTCGGGAACAAAGTTAGAAATAAATTATAAAATAGACAAATGATCTTCTTCTTTCGGAAATATTCTCTATATTTGCAATTATTATGGAATAAATCAGAATAATATTCTTGATTTTAAACTAAAAGAAGAACGGAAAATGGATAAGCTCGATGATATTGATGTGAAGATTCTGAAAGAATTGCAGAACAATTCCAAGTTGGCTACGAAAGAACTGGCAGCGAGGGTTAATCTTTCACCGACTCCTACTTTTGAACGTCAGAAACGTTTGGAGCGTGAGGGGTATATTGAAAGGTATATGGCGGTAGTGAATCCTGAAAAGGTCGGAAACGGACTGACCATCCTCTGTGGCATTGAGCTGAAGCAGCATGGCAAGCGATGGGGGGATGAGTTTATGGCTGCAATCAAGGATATAGATGAAATTGTGGAATGCTGGAACACTTCAGGTAATTATGATTTCCTCATGAAAATCTATGTGAAGGATATGAAGCATTATCAGGATTTCGTGTTGAACACTTTAGGAGTCATTGATAGTATCGGGAGGTTGCATAGTAATTTCGTGATTGGGGTGGTGAAGTCTAATCATGGTATTCCTATCCCTGAACCTGCGGATAAGTGAAACTCGTCTAACTAACGATATTATTTGAGCTGTTCAAATGGGCACGACTATTAAAATAAGAGGGGTCCGTGCTGTCCGACTTTTGTCCGACCGTTTACCCCTTAAAAGCATATAAGGAACTGATAATCAGTTCCTTATAATTACTTTTGTCGGGATTAGGCGACTCGAACGCCCGACCCCTACGTCCCGAACGTAGTGCGCTACCAACTGCGCTAAATCCCGATAAGCAAGTGCAAAGATACTGTAAAATTCTGAAACGCGTGCATTTTCTTTAAGAAAAATGGTGATCGGCTGGGAAATTTATAGTATGCCGGAATCGAGATTCATGCTGTAACGGACTTGCTTCGGATTTCTTATAAGAGATGAGGCAATTCAAAAAGCCGGATACCATTACTGCCTTTGATCAAAATATAATGGCCTTGTGGCTGTTGACGGGCAATTTCAACTTTGACCTCCTCTACATCCTGAAATTTTCGGAATTCTGATTGTGTCTTTTCAAATTCAGGACCTACCAGCCAGACATTTGTGATCCCGGCTCTGTGGAGCTCGTCTATGATTTTCTGGTGCTCTTCTCCGGATACGGTACCGAGTTCGAGCATGTCTCCGAGGATCGCCATTTTCCCGGGCACATCCATGAGTTGGAAAGCTTCTATGGCTGCTTTCATGCTGGAAGGATTGGCATTGTAGGCATCAATGACCAGATGATTGTGAGGGGTAACCGTCAACTGGGAGCGATTGTTCGTGGGAACATAGTTAGTCAGGGCTTCGTCAATCTTTTCGTCACTCACGCCGAAATGTCTTCCTATCGTGATAGCTGCAAGCATATTATCAAGATTGTAGGCACCGATCAACTTGGTCTGGACCGTGTGTGTCTTTTTTGCCGGCTGGCCCTCGAAAGCCTTACCTGTGGTCCAGGTAAACTTCAGGAAAGGAGCACAACTGACCACAGAACCTTGCACAGCCAATGCCTCATCCTCTTTTTGCCCATAATCGACCATTTGGGTAAGGTGACGTTCCTTGGCCATCTGCATCAGATAAGGGTTGTCGTGGTTGATAAATACCAGTCCATGATGTGATTTCATGAAATCATACAATTCGCCTTTTGTCTTCATGACTCCCTCGAAACTTCCGAAACCTTGCAGGTGGGCCCTTCCCACATTAGTGATCATTCCACAGGTAGGCTCGGCATATTCTATCAGTTTCTTGATGTCACCGGGATGGCTTGCTCCCATTTCAATGACGGCGATTTCGTCTTTGCCCGTAAGGCGGAGCAGCGTCTTAGGTACTCCTACATCATTGTTGAAATTACCCTCAGTGTGCATGACCCGGTATTTCTTCTGGAGTACGGTGGAGATCAGTTCCTTTGTTGTGGTTTTGCCATTGGTGCCCGTGATTCCGATGACCGGAATATGGAATTGGCGGCGGTGTTCGCGGGCAAGCTCCTTGTATGTGCCCAGACAGTTGTCTGTCAGGATATACCGGTTGTCATCTTTCCTGGCGTAAGCCGGCTCGTCCACAATGGCATAACTGCATCCCTTTTCCAATGCCATTGCTGCAAAACGGTTGCCGTCGAAGGAGGTTCCCCTGAGGGCTATAAAAATACTGCCTTCCGGACAGTTGCGGCTGTCCGTCGTGATGGCCGGATGCTGCTGGTAGATCTTGTATAAGTCGGAGATTTTCATCATTTTATCTTTAAACCCTTGCAAAGTTACTGCAATTTTCTTAAAAAGTAGTGCCGATTTTCCTAAAAAGAGGTGGTTTTCTCAATTAATATGATTATTTTTGCAAAGCAACGCAAGTGTTTAAGCAGGCCTTCAGGATCAGGCACTTGGATATTTACATTGAAAAGAGAGTTTGTAAATGGAAAAAACGAATTTTACATTGAATATACGTGGCCAATTGGTAGATTTATCTATTCCTCAGGTCATGGGTATCCTTAATGTTACTCCGGATAGTTTCTATGCCGGGAGCAGGAAGCAAACGGAAAAAGAGATCGCTGACAGGGCTAATCAAATTATCGCTGAAGGGGGAAGGATGATCGACGTAGGCGCTTTTTCTACACGCCCCGGGGCTGATGAGGTAGGAGACGAAGAGGAGGCCCGTCGGTTGAAGAACGCGTTGGGTATTGTCCGCCGTGAACAGCCTGATGCTGTGGTTTCAGTGGATACTTACCGTCCTGGTATTGCACGACGTTGCATTGAAGAATGGGGCGCAGACCTCATCAATGATGTTTCTGAAGGCGGGTTGACCGGTATCGTTAATACGCCTATTCATGAGCGTGAACGGATGTTTGATGTGGTGGGAGACCTGAAGGTGCCTTACATCCTGATGTCTGTAAAGTCTGATCTTCATGACATGCTGATTGCTTTCTCCCGGGAGGTGCAGGAATTGCGTGATCTGGGGGCCCGTGATATTATCCTGGATCCGGGTTTTGGATTTGGAAAAACACTTGAGGATAACTACCGTATCTTTCAGAATGCGGAGGAACTGAAAGCGCTGGACCTTCCGGTCCTGGTCGGTATTTCCCGGAAAAGTATGATATTCAAATTGATAGGCGGTGATCCGACCACTTCGCTCAATGGGACTACAGTTCTCAATACGATTGCGTTGATGAAAGGGGCTTCGATCCTTCGCGTACATGATGTGAAACCTGCCGTCGAAGCCGTGAAGATGGTGGAAAAAATGAGAAAGGCTTGAATGAGAATGCAGCAGAAGGGAGTTGTCACAAGGTATGCCTGCAGTGGCGTCTATGACGTGGTTTCATTATGGACTTCCGCTGGTCTGCGTTTAAAGGACTGTACACAACTCTTCTGTTGGAGAAATAATAATATGATAAGATAATAACCATGCCATTTGAATTTGGGATCAAAGACATCATCGATATTTTCTTGGTCGCTTTGATGTTGTACTATATCTACAAACTGATGAAGGCGAGCCGGTCGCTCAACATCTTCGTCGGCATCATGGTCTTTATCTTGATGTGGCTGTTTGTCAGCCGTGTTCTGGAAATGAAACTTCTGGGGGCCATACTGGATAAACTGGTCAGCGTAGGGGTAATCGCCTTGATTGTCATCTTTCAGGAAGATGTGCGGAAATTCCTTTATGAGTTGGGGTCTCAGAAGGGCATCCGGCGCCTGGTCAGACTCTTTAAGCGTTCTTCTAAGAGTGGTAACGAGCGTGAGGTGGACAAGGAAGCAATCATGCCGATAGTCCTTGCATGCATGAGCATGAGCAAAAAATTTGTAGGGGCACTCATTGTCATAGAGCGTTCTGTTCCTCTTGATGATATAGTGGATACGGGCGATGTCATTGATGCTCGTATCAACCAGCGGTTGATAGAAAATATTTTTTTCAAGAATTCTCCTCTGCATGATGGAGCCATGGTCATTTCAAAGAAACGGATCAAGGCTGCAGGATGCATCCTGCCGGTCTCTCATAATCTGGATATTCCTAAAGAACTGGGTCTTAGGCACCGTGCAGCCATGGGCATATCGCAGAATAGTGATGCCATCGCAATCGTCGTTTCTGAAGAAACGGGGAAAATATCGGTGGCGATCAAGGGGACTTTCCGATTGAGACTTTCGGCAGAAGAGTTAGAAAGCATACTGACAAAGGAAATGGTTTAGGCGTTTGGTTTTAGGATATAAACAGGACGTCCGGAATGGCTTTTCTTTATATGTTTTCTTGTTGGTTGGGAGGATGAATGTGGTGTTAACTAGGCCTTTCTTTCAAATCAACATGGGGGAATAGATAATGTATTTTATTTAGCAAAATTTATCTCATTATCCCCTTCTTTATAGATATATTTTGCTATATTTGCAATATCGAAATAACAATTTTGAAAGTCGTGAACTTTTGATGGGCGAGGATGATTATTCTTCCTATATCGAACAGAAAATATATCAATAAGAACTATTAAATACAAACTATGGACTTATTAAATCAGATCGTTGCACGCGCTAAGGCGGACAAGCAGCGTATTGTGCTCCCAGAAGCTGAAGAGGAGCGTACCTTGAAGGCTGCCGACAAGGCTTTAGCCGATGACCTTGCGGACTTGATTCTCATTGGCAATCCTGAACATATTAAAAGTTTGGCTCATCAGTGGGGACTGAAGAATATTTCTAAAGCCCAGATCGTTGACCCGCTTCATAACCCTAAAATGGGGGAATATGCTTCTTTGTTAGCGGAGCTTCGTAAGAAAAAGGGGATGACCATCGAGCAGGCTCGTGACCTGGTACTACATAACAACCTCTATCTGGGTTGTATGATTATTAAGACGGAAGGTGCTGACGGCCAGATCTCCGGCGCCCTGAGCACAACGGGTGATACGCTCCGTCCTGCTCTGCAAATTATCAAATGTGCTCCTGGTATCACTTGCGTCTCCGGGGCGATGATGCTGATCACTACCCAGAAGCAATATGGTGAGAATGGCGTGGTCTTGATGAGTGATGTGGCCGTGACGCCTGATCCTACTGCTGAGCAACTTGCTCAGATTGCTTATACTACGGCCCAGACGGCTACTCGTGTAGCCGGATTCAAAGAGCCTCGTATTGCCATGTTGAGTTTCTCTACTAAAGGAAGTGCTAAGGATGCGAAAGACAAGAAGACGGGTAAGAGCGTTTACATTATTGATAAGGTGATTGATGCAACCAGACTTGCTCATGAGAAGTATCCTGACTTACAAGTGGATGGTGAGATGCAGGTAGATGCTGCTCTTGATCCGTCTGTTGGTGCTCGTAAGGCCCCGGGTAGCAAGATTGCCGGCAGGGCTAATATTCTTGTCGTACCTAATCTTGACGTTGGCAATATTGGTTGTAAACTCGTTCAGCGTCTGGGCGGAGCTCTCTCTATCGGCCCGATCCTGCAGGGTATCGCCCGCCCTGTCAATGATCTTTCCCGTGGCTGTTCGGTAGATGATATTTATTATATGATTGCCGTCACTTCCTGCCAGGCTCAGGATGCAAAGAAAAAGGCTTGATCGCTTGACCGGGGATAATTCAGAATTTCAAAGAATAGATAGACAATGAAAATATTAGTATTAAACTGTGGCAGTTCTTCCATTAAGTATAAACTGTACAATATGGATCATGAGTCTGTTCTGGCTCAGGGAGGTGTGGAACGTATCGGGATGGACGGTGCTTTTATCAAGGTAAAACTTCCTAATGGTACGAAAAAGACGATCATGCATGATATGCCGGATCATAGAGAGGGGGTCAATATGGTGTTCAAGGCATTGCTTGATCCCCAGTTGGGTGCCCTCAAGAGCCTGGATGAGATTGATGCCGTCGGCCATCGTATCGTGCAGGGGGGCGACCTGTTTGAGAAGAGTTGTATTGTTAATAAGCAGGTTGAGGCAGGCATTGAAAGCCTTTGTGACCTCGCCCCGGTACATAATGCCGGTCATTTGAAGGGAATTCGTGCCGTGGATGCCTTGATGCCGAACACACCTCAGGTTACGGTCTTTGATAATGCCTTTCATAGCACGATGCCGGATTATGCTTATCTGTATGCTGTACCTTATGATCTCTATACGAAATATCACATACGCCGTTATGGCTTCCACGGGACGAGCCATCGTTATGTCTCTCATCGCGCCTGTGAGGTGCTCGGTGTGAATATCAAGGATCAGAAGATTATTTCTTGCCATATCGGTAATGGCGCTTCCGTTGCAGCTATTAAAAATGGGAAAGTGATGGACACTTCTATGGGACTGACCCCTCTGGCTGGCTTAATGATGGGCAGCCGCTCGGGTGACATAGATCCGTCGGCCGTGACTTATATCATGGAAAAGTTGCATAAGAAACCACAGGAGATGGCTGATTACCTTAATAAAGAGTGTGGCGTACTGGGGATTTCGGGTGTCTCTTCTGATATGCGTGATGTGGATGCCGCTGCCAAGGAGGGGAACAAGCGTGCACAGTTGGCTTTAAAGATGTATGCTTATCGTATTAAGAAATATATTGGTGCATACGCTGCTGCAATGGGCGGTGTAGATACGATTATCTTTACGGCAGGAGTCGGAGAGAATCAGACGGACTTGCGTCAGGCTGCCTGTGAGGGACTGGAATTCCTCGGGGTCAAGTTTGATGAGGAACGGAATGAGAAGATGGTGCTTGGCAAAGAGGGGCCTATTTCTGCTGCTGATTCGAAGGTGAATGTCCTGGTTATTCCTACGGACGAGGAGATCGTGATTGCACGGGATACGATGGAACTTGTAAAGGCTACTAAAAAAAGTTGATCATCCTGGTCTCCATTGCTTGATCCATCTGATCTTTTCAGGAGAGGTAAAGGCAATAGGGGATCGATATATAGGGGCAAGGGCCCAGTTTCTTTATAAGAGATTGGGCCCTTGTCTTATCCAGGAGAGGAGAGACTGGGTTTGGTAATGGTTACGGGTACTGAAGGGTTGGAAAATGGAATTGTGAATATTCGATTTAATACGTCAAATTTAAATGATAATTATATGAAGCAAACAAAGATCGTAACATTTGGAGAGATTATGCTGAGGCTTTCAAAGCCTGGCTATCTCCGACTGACAGAAGGGCATCTTTTTGAGGGCCATTATGGGGGGAGTGAGGCGAATGTAGCCGTTTCGCTTGCTATACTTGGAGATGATGTGGAATATGTCACGCGTGTTCCTCAGAATCCCATAGGTGATGCAGCCTTGATGCACCTGCGCCAGTTTGGACTTGATGTGAGTCATGTCGTACGGGGTGGCGATCGTTTGGGAACGTATTATTTTGAGAGAGGGGCTGCCATGCGTAATTCTATGGTCGTGTATGATCGGAAAGGTTCTTCGTTTTATTCTCTTGAACGTGGGATGATCCCCTGGGATAAGATTTTTCAGGGTGCTGCATTTTTCCATTGTTCGGGTATTACTTGTGCTATCAGCCGCGATGCGATGGATACTACTTTTGATGCGCTGAGAAAAGCAAAGGAATTAGGGGTACATATCACCGCGGATATTAATTATCGGACTAATCTTTGGAAGTTTGGGCTGGATCCTCGTGATGTGCTCTACAGGATGCTGCAATACAGTGAAATGATCTTTGGTGACCAGAATGAATGGGAGGTGGCAAGTGGCGTGCCGCAGATTCCGTTCACAGCTAAAGATAGTCATTTTAAAATTGACAGGAATGCTTATACGGAGTATTTCCATAAGATGCACCAACTTTTCCCGCGTTGCAAGAAAATGGTCCTTGCATTGCGGAATCAACTGAGCAGTCGTCATCATATCCTGACGGGATTGCTTTATGATGTGGAGCAAGATCATCTTTATACTTCTCGTATTTATGACATTCAGCCGATCATTGATCCAATGGGAGTAGGGGATGCTTTTGTGGCGGCTTATCTCCATGCTTTCGTGAAGTGTTCAGGAGATAATCAGCGGGATCTGGACTTCTCCCTCTCTGCCAGTGCGTTGAAGAATACGATTACCGGAGATCAGAATCTGGTGAGCGAGCAGGAAATCCTGGACAATATTACAAGTGCTGGGGGCAGGATTCAGCGATAACTGATCCTTGCTGTCCAGAATGGATCGTTAATATTTGCATCTTTCCGGCTCTTTCTTGTGAATGCCGGAAAGATGTTCCCGGAAAGGTTATTCTGTGAAGGAACTATAGAAAGATTTTTAATTATCATCAATGATGTATTGGTAAATGTTGTTAGGGGAGATTTGTTCTCGTATGCCCTTATAGTTCGTTGATCTGTTTATAGCTATATTTGTTGTGGTGGTAGAACTAAGACTTCTAATATAGCAATAATACCATTGTCCACTTAATACAAAATCAGTATTTCCATTATTGTCATGTGGAGGTTGTAAAATGTAATTATTATTGTAAATGCATACAGCGGCATAATAATTTTCCATTTTTACTTCACCACTAAGGATATTATTGTTTAATTGAAGATTTTTACTTGTTCCGAAAAGATATAACGTCGTAGAACTTTGTGGCAACTGAGAAGTTGCATCAGACCATGTATACCAATCTTTAGAATTTTGAGAATAATTAGTTACGTAAACTCGGTAATTAACTTGATGGTTTGGGGCTTGTATTGTAACATAATTACTACCGGTATGTACTTCGGCTGTATATTCCTGAATGATCCATCCATCATTATTAATGTCTGATGCCACAATATATGCTGTAAAAGTGTTTGGTACTTCAGGTACAAAATTAGTAACATTAGCTACGGCTCTTGTAGAAAGGAGAGTCTTTCCGCTTTCGAATTTCTTGACACTGCTATTATATGCAGAGGATGTGCTGCCACCTGAAAGGGTGAGTGTCGTATCTGCTCCTATCTGTAGGTTGATCGTGACATACTTAGCCGTAGCTTGAGTACTGCTATCTTCAGAGCATGAAGCGAAGGTGAACGCAGTGATGATAGAAATAAATAAGAAAACGATTTTTTTCATTGTTTTTTTAATTATCCTTAACCAAGTTTCCGTTTGAATCTACATGATAATGTATGGTAGTCGGCGTGACTCCATCAAAGGCATTTACGGTGATGATCAGGCCACCTTTTTCATTTACAGTGTACTGATAGATATTGTCTGCCGTGATATCTTCACTGAAAGTATATTCTTTTCCGTCAGGAATATTCGAAAAATCCTTTACCTTAATGGTAAGGTCGGTAGAGGTCGTGCCGCTGGAAGGTGCCTTGACATACATATAGTACCATGTACCTTCGCTGTTGAGTTGGTAAGCATCACCCTGGGCGCTGCTGGTTCCTTCGTTTACACTTTCCACATGGGTGCTTGCCACACATACGGCAGCATAATGGTTAGTCATCGATACCGTGGCATTGGCTGTTGAAGTCGTGGAACTGAAGTCTGCATCGCTTTCCCCGTAGAGATAGAGGGTGGTAGAATTCTGAGGCAGATTGTCTTCTAAAGCTTTTACTGCACTTTCCTGATTGCTGCTCTTGTCAGCTATGGGGGCATCAGCCGGATCATAGTTGGTCACGTAGATGTGATACTTGATGGCGGGTACAGAAATGTTGTTATTTCCAGTCGTTACGGTTACTTTCCTTACAATAGCCCCTTCAGCATATTCGCTTGTTGCTTCAGCGGCTACGAAATAGGCTGTAAACTGAGATGGTAGTTCTGCACTGAAATTAGCGGGGGTAGTTGCAACGGAACGTGTGCTTACATCCGTAGCCGAATGATTGGTGAAGGTGCTGCTGTCTTCAGAAATGTCAATACCGGAATTGATGTTCAAACTTATTTCCGTTATACTGGAAACATTTTTTGAATTTGCTATATTGGTGCTAAGTTCTGGATCGTCAGAGCAGGAACTCATGATCATAAGAATGGTAATGACAGCTGCTAGACTGAGAAATATTTTTTTCATGTATATTTTGAACGTATCTTGAAATTCTTTTACCTTTTTACGGGCATCTTTTGCTTACACTTTTGATTAGTGCCTTTGGTATTCTTTGTTGTTCAGACCTTTTATATACGTTGTGGAGATACCTCCAAAGGTCCCTTACAACCTATCTTCCTGAAAATCGTTGCAAAGTTATACATTTTTCTTGAAATACAATTGTAATTTCTGTAAAAAATGCTTGTAATTAAATTAGTTTAACGATTCTTTGATTAAGGTAAGAAACTGTTGATAATGATCAAGTTAGGTATGCTTTTGGTCTGGCTATAGTGTAGCCTTGAGATAACTATCAGCCTTTGCCTCCCTTCTGTCAGGAGAGCAAAGGCTGAAAACATAACATGGAAAATAAAAACTATGGTATTGAGTGTATCTGTCTTTTCTGTCAGTTAGCTATTTTAGAGGTTGATGGTAGAATTATAGGTGTTGGAAAATCCATTCACGGTAATATTCAGTGATCCTTCCGTAGAAGTTGTACTTTTTGAAAGTGTGTACTGATAGACATGTTTTGGTGAGATGTCTTTTTCTAATGCGTAGGTACTCGTTCCATTTCCTGCAATACTAACAGGTATCTTTGTGCTGGTTTCCGAATTGCGGATATAAAGGTAGTACCAGTTACCGGTGGAACTGTATGTGCTGCTGTCCTTATAGATTGGAGCACTGGATATACAGTTGTTCTTGTAGATGGCTACAGCTGCATACGGTTCGGTCAGTGCTATATCTACTATAATACCGCTACTGTCCAGGTCTTTTTCATCGCTTCCATAATAGTATAGAATAGATGAACTTTCCGGTAATGATGCTTCAACGTCAGAGTTGTTCTGAATATTATCTATGTCATAATTAGTTACATAGATTTTATATTTCATGGCAGGTACGGTGATATCATTGGTTCCGTCATTGACGACTACAGTCTTTACCATGCTTCCTGCCTG
The DNA here is from genome assembly GCF_054687055.1 of Segatella asaccharophila. NCBI lineage: Bacteria > Pseudomonadati > Bacteroidota > Bacteroidia > Bacteroidales > Prevotellaceae > Segatella > Segatella asaccharophila. Next base: position 38,497 of record NZ_BAACAN010000004.1, read on the forward strand.
ATATTGCCCTTTATTCTCTGCAGCCACGAAATAGGCTTTAAAGGTTGATGGGAGAGTAGGTGTGAATATACTGTCTGAAGAGGTTTCGCCCGCACGTGTGAAGATTTTACCGGTATTTGTCTTTTCAAAAGAACTGATATGTTCCGTAACTTCCGGTTCTGCTCTTAACTGTATAGTTACATTGTTGTTATTTGTACTGTTTTCAAGTAGACCAGTAGCTTCATCTTCTCCTGAACAGGAGAAAGTTGTCAAAATCGGAAGTACAATAAAAGTTAACATAAATTTTTTCATAGGACCTCCTATTTCTATATTGGTTATTCATTTACGTAAAGTTATTAATTTTTTGTGAAATAACCTTTCGAAGTCGGTAAAAAAACTTACTGTTTTAATATAATGTAACTCTTATTTGCTTAAAATTAACTTTCGAAAGATAATGAAACTGCTTTCACCTTATTATAAAAAAACAAAATTCGAAAGAATATTTTTCATAATGTTAAATACCCCTGGAACTTATACTAATAAAATGTAGTAATGGTTCCGGGGATTGATTATAAAGGAGAATAGTTTATGAAATGGTTTGGTCGATTATTCAAAAATATTGATGACACTGCTGGATGTTCCGGAAAAACCGTTTGCGATAATGTTTATTCCTGTATTAACATCACTGGTACTCGAGTGAAAAGTATAGGTGTATACATTATTGGCGGTAATCTGCTTATCCAGTAAATATTCTTTGTCTGTGTATTCCGGTACACCGATAAGTTTAACTTCTGTATTGGTGGAAGTGCTTGTCGTCCCGTCTGACGGGCAGAGAATATACAGGTAGTACCATGTGGCCGTAGAATCGGGTTTATAATAGTAATAGGTATCCTCTTTGGCATTTGTTTTCATAAATTCTGGAACTGGAGTGTCTGAAACTGGGGAGGCATCCCGGATGCAAACTGCAGCGTATGGGTTAATGATATTGATGTTAGCTGTCTTTGTAGCGGAGAAGTCGACATCATCATTACTTTCCCCGTAGAGATATAAATCCTGGGAAGCATCGGGTAGGCTGCTGATAGAGGTGTTGAAGTAATGATAAAGAGTCTCTTTTATCGCATGATAGTTCGTTACATAGATTTTACACTTCATTGCAGGAACGGAGTCTGTCGCGGTGTAGGATGTTTGCCGGATACCATTAGTGGTTGTAACTTCCTTGTTTTTCAAGACTATGGTGTCTACTATTTCCCCTTGCGCATATTGTCCTTTAGTTTCATCTGCTACAAGATAGGCAGTCAGAGAATCCGGCATGGATGTGATTTCTGAAGAGACATTAACCGTGTCGTCAGTATTGGTGCTATTTGTTGTAGATCGTGTGACCATACTGTTGAGTGTATGCTCACTTCCTGATGCGGTTACATTTGTAATAGCGCCTAAAGTGATTTGTACGTTACGAACTTTTGAGTCCGTAATTATTTCATATTTGTTTGTACGATAGGAGCAGGAATTCAATGCCATTAAAAGAGAAAGCATTGTGAACCACAGATATACTCTTTTCATTTTCTTTCTTGTCGTTTTTGTGTTGGAAAAAGAAGATTCCCTTCGCCAATGAACCCTTTTCTGGATTAGTCAATGGGCCTGACTTTCTATTACATCCTCTTTCCTGAATTTGTAAAAATAAATTTATTGAAAGTGATTTTTATTTTGACAGATTCCGATGGATCTGTCATACGAATTTATAGTTCTTCAGATAATCAGCTATTGAGTGCCTGTAAGATAGGTTTACAACAGTTGAGGGCCGCATAGCTTTTATTTTCAACTTCGTTTTTGCCTTGCTGCCGGTAAAGTGGAAATCACAGGTTAGGAATTGTCCTGTACGTTACCATTAAAGTTGATAAACTGAAATAGTTTTTTTCCATTTCTTTAAACTGGACTATATTTCGTGAATGACAACATGATAAAGGTCTGTTGCTGGCCCAAAAGTGTTTCCCACTGGATATTGTCTTTGTGGGTGTTCTCTAAAGTCCTTATAGACGGACTTTCTACAAATCGTGTTCCCCTGTCCTTCTAGCAAAATTCATGTTTGCTGTGTTATCCATTTTTATACAGTGGGCGAAAAGCTCTGTGGCCCTCTTCCGGTCATCGTGGCTCCTCCTTATGGGACTACCCTCGAACTTTAGGGGTTGTAGTCAGTTTCTCTTATTCTGCATGAAGTATGAAAGACTATCTAAAGGTCTCGTTCAATTTCTTTTAATCGAAATGCAGATTCATATATTAATCACCAAGAATGCAATGATTAATTATTATACAAGACAATTCTTTCGTCAATAAACTCTGATCTGTAAGGTTCCTCACTTTACTTTCTCCCTTTTTCTTTCAAGTTGTGTCCTACAGATATATTGACTTGTGCTTTTTTGTGGCTGTTTTCTGAGGGTAGTTAAAACAGCATTACCTTAACTCTTTTCTGCTCATAATTACTTTTACTTTTATACCTCTTTGTCCTTGTTTTCTTACCCAAATCCGTATCATGCATGAAAAGCGGATGCGGGGTTATTAGTGTGCAAAATTACGATAAAAAATTCTTATCTTGAAGGAAATAAGAATAAAATGTATTGATTTTGTAATTTGTTAACACGGATATTCTGCTCACATCATTATGCGTTTTCGATTATATATACAAGTTTTATAACATGGTAGAGAGACAATCGCCCAGTTTATGGTAAGAAAATGATAGAAGTTGATCTTAATGGAATAATCCGTCCCATTTGTCAAATTCAGATGAGTTTATGCTGTTTTCTTTCCCCAGTATTTATGCATTTCATATCTGTCAAGTTTTTGTTTTCCGACCATTTGCAAGGACTTTTAATTACAAATATAGGAAAACTTTTTGTATATCCTGTCATGTCTTTGGAATATTTCGGATAGAGAGGAAGGAATTTTGATCCTTCTCTTATATGCTGGATGTATCATCCCGAATAAATTTGGATATAGAGCATTTTGCTGCTTCTTTAGCATGGGAAACAGAGGTCTGGATTGCAGAGATGCCAGATCATACGGTTCATTTGAACGGTGATAAGTTTCTCGGTCCGCAGTCGTGAGGCATTATATCTAAATAGATTAATCAGGAGGCCACGAGATTTTTTTGTTTTATTGAGTTGTTATTCGGAAATTTTATCTAAATTTGTTATTAGAATAATTCTCAACTTGGAAAATCTGAACAGAGTTTAACTTTAAATGTAAATAAAGATATGGGATTACAACAGAAACTGGAAAATTTCACCTTGAATGAGGACACCCGAAAGAAACTTCTTTCTGGTAGTAAAGATGCGCCTGTTGAATTTGAAGATATCGCACGGATAGCATTAGCAGGTTATTTCTTGGTGACTAGTGGAAAAGAAGAAATTAAAGTTTACCCTACATGTGTGGAATTTTATTATCATGAAGAGGAAAAGAATGGCATCAAGGATCCGGTTGTATACCATAAAAATCCTAAGGATGCCAGAAAAAACAAGCCGGTCTTCCCTTTTGGATTTTTAAACAATCATGTGTCTGGCATTGACATTACTTTCGAAAAAGGTAATTGCCCGAAGAAAGCAGTGAGGGCGTCTATGCTTATTCGTGAGTTTGAAGTTGATGGGAAACCGGAAAGCCGATCCACAATGATGTATGAGGCATTATATCAACAAGCGTCTGTTTTTGATGGCTTTTCCATAAAATGGGTTGACGGTGAGAAAGAAGTAGCAGTAGAAGCCTTTGTTCGGAAAAATGTCGCAGAATACAATGATAAGGGTGAGAAAAAATTACTGAAAGATTTTCCTGAAGCTGTTTCTACTTCGAATAAGAAATATGTTCAAGACTTACGTTGTTGGCAATTTAAAAAAATAGTAGATTCTGATAAGAATTAGTCTATTGTTATCAGAAATTGAGGAGAAGATTTTACTTTTCTCGCTTGTCTCTAAATAGCTTTGGGAGTGGGGGAATCGCAAAATGCAAAGCATGAGGCTTTTATTAATCCTCTTAATGGCATATCTTGTGAAGATTGCTGGGAGAATATCTGGAAAAACTGACGGATTTCCCTGATAAGGTTCCGTATCTTATGAACAAAATCCGAGGATGTAGTGAACATCCCCGGATTGATTAAGGAGAGTAGCGAAGTTATAGCAGCTCCGGCTTACCCTATAGTAAACTCTGTAGTTATACAGTCATATCTTCTGAAATGGAAATATCCCCCAAGGATTGGGTGATGACTGCGATGTTTGCTTCTGTGCCATAGTCGCCGTTCATTGTATACACGTGTCACTTCTGTGGGAGCAATCCGTTCTAGAGGAGTAAATGGACTATTTCATTCTGATTCCTTTTACCTTAATTTCTTTGAGGATGTTCTCAACCATCTCTTTTATATGTTCCGTAAATTCGCCATTAATAATAGCTGCCGCCGTTTCATGATCAAAGGATGTATAATCTTGGTCGTAGCACCATCCGTATGGATTCCACTTCTTCCATTCCGGAGGCAGCTTCCCATCAAACTGTTCGAGTTGCTTAGCATTATTAAAATCATCTCCTAAAATATCCTCCGGAGTTCGTTGATCAGATATGTTCGGAACGTTGCGGATGGTCCACCAAATTTTTTGCTTGTTATCATCATCGTCTTCCATCCTGATTCCGAGTTTCCAATCATCTTTTGAAAAACAAATGCCGACAAATGAACCGTCTTTAGGGATTTCAGTGAAGAGTAGTTCGTTTTTTAATGCAAAATCCTTTAGGATGGGTTCTGCTTTTTTTTGAAAAATATAAATGCAAAAATCTCTACTATTAAATGCACTTGATATTGCTTCTGCTGAATCAAAATGTTCAGCTATGGCATTATACATTGGTTTTAAATTTTCTTTTTCCATGATTCCTAATTGTAAATTGATGAATTGAATATATTGTTTAATGGTTTCCCGGATAAGTGGGTATTCTGCAGCGATTTGTACACAATGTTTCAGCCATGCTACGATACTGGGATGACCTCCTCTTTCGCAATAGCTCAGGCTAAAGTAGTTGGTCGTGTCTCCCGTTGAGTACGATGATGCAGGAAGGCCTTGAGGTGTTAAATAAATCAGGATGAACTGTCTTTTGTATTCTTCTTCACCATAAAGGGAATATCGCTTAAGCTGATCTTTCTGGTCTTCTGCCTGTCCTCCATATTTGTTGAATTTGTTTTCAATGATAATGGCATGTTTCTGATCATCGTGCAGAAAAATATCAATTTTTCCATAGATTTGGGGATTAACGGCATTTGATATATAATGATCGCTTTTATCAATGTGGCTCTTCTTGACATTGTAGGTGAATTTCTCATTATGAGGAAGCTTTCTTACGATATCATCCATGAAAGCCTGAAGGAATGCATCCTTTAAGCCATGCTCTCCATTGATATCAAGAAGTTCACGTAGAAAAGGAGTATGAATATGTTCTTCATGCTGATTGCTGATCAATACTCGAAAAATCGTGAAGTTTTCTCCCCGTTCTTTTTTCTCTCTCTGCTTTTCTTCGTTCTTTTTTACGATAGGAGTGACTTGATTCAAAAGTTCTTCTACCTCTTTCTCTTTTTCTGTGTCCATTATTTATTGCTTATGATTGATTAATCGGATAATTTTATCTTGTTTTTCTTTTTTGTCAGGCACATTTAAAATATGTGAGTAACATCTTCCTCTCTATGATCCAGGTTTACCGGGATTACCTTTTTCTAAATGAGCGTAAACTTTTTCTTTGGATTTTTCGTATGACATAGTCTTATTGGTATTTTGTGATTGGAATAATAATTTATTCATCCTTTTTCCCTTGGGGCGTGTGCTATTGTCCCTTATGTGCGATTTTTACTTTTGCTGCAATATTCTGATCCCATACGATTTGGTAAAACGATGAGTTAGGAATGATATTGAAGTGAATGGAATCGGTATAACTGGGTAAATCCTTGGCGCTGATGTCGTAGGTTCGTATTTCATTCTTGTAACTACAGATGATTTCAAGCACGTCAAATGGAGTTTGATCGGTTTTATTTTTCTTGAATCTTACTCGATAACGATTTGTCTTTCTGTTAAAATTGATGTTACGGTGTACAGTTTTTATCATATTTTTGAGTTTTATAGATAGGGTAGATGCAACTAATTTACTTTTGAGTATATGGTGAATCTGATCATCGGTCGGATATCCTGGTTAGGGACAGCAATTCTATTATGACAGAAGATAACCTGTTCGAAATGCTTTGCCTGCTGTTCTTCTAAATTGTATTAGTTTCAATTTGTCGTTTTAGCAATGGCATAAGAGATGATAGTAAAGGTAAGCAAAATATTTGAAACAAATGTCTTTCTGATGATTTTTCTTCTATGTTTTAAATTGGTTTTAATTAAATTTATTAGATGCAAGGTCTTTAAGAATATGGTTTTGTAGTCTTTCTGTTAGCTTAAATAGTAAATTAATCGGTAGTGCCTTTTTATTCTCATGGATTATCTTGTCAGTTTTTTGAACAAATAAAAACGAGGATGAATTTACACCCTCGCTTTCTGTGATTTACTATTTTGTAAATTTATAATATATTCTTATCTGATTTAGTATACACTCAGATCTTCTGTTATAGCTTCCTTAAATGGAGTAATACTAATTGTCAAACCATTTTCGTTACCACTCGTACCTCCAGTGAAATTATCATTAATTGTATATTGGTAAACGTTACCAGCTAAAATATCTTTGCTAAGTGTATATGAGTTGATGTTATTGATATTATGTATGGTAAGAGTAGAGTTTGTGTTTTTTTTATCGTTGCTATTTGCGCGGATATATAGGTAATACCATTTACCTGAGCCACTATTGTCATTAGTTCCATCGGAGTATGCGTCATTATCAACGTTATACTTTGCGGCACTAACAAAGTTGTTATGAGCCACACATACTGCTGCATAGTCGTTACCCAAAGTTACGTTAGCGTTTACAACAGCAGTAGCACTTGCCGATAAATCATTTATCTGTTGACCGTATAAGTATAAAGTAGTAGAACTTGTAGGCAATGAAGCCTCGAAGTCAGCCCATGTTCCACCTGCTGCAGGAGCAGTACCCAGTGTGTAGTTTGTTACAATAATGTTATACTTGAGAGCAGGTACGGTGATTTTTGTATTAGTAACAACGTTTGGATTGTCTTTTGTTGGTTGTGCTGCATTATTAATTGTTACAACTCTGACAATTTCTTTATCCGTATAACCGTTTTGAGCTCCATCTGCTACGAAATAGGCAGTATAAGAAGTTGGATAGGTTGGCGCAAAGTCTGTAGTTGGGTTGTTTACACCTGCTGTACCATCTGCTCTTGTAGAGATACCTGCCCTTGTTGAAGTTTCTGATTTAGCAGTTTGATTGTTTAATGAACTACTGGATTCTGATACATCAATTCCTGAATTGACATTCAGGCTTACGGTTACATTACCTACACTTTCTGCCGTTTTGTTAGTCAAGTCTGAATCCTGTGAGCAAGAGCCCATTACTACGATTGCAGCCAGAGCTGCGATGCTGAAAATTAACTTTTTCATTTCTTAATTAAACTATATTTTTTGGTTTTTTGTAATTACAACATTATTATAAAGACCTGTTGTCGGCCCTAAAAGTACCTCCCACGGGATGATGCTCTTGTGGGGAATCCTCTAAGTCCTTGTCACCGGACTTCTTTCAAATCACGCTTCTTGGTTTTTTGTTAATGAAGTAATGATTATCGTGTTATCCATTATGCTTCCTGAACGGAAGGATACCTTCCTGGTCATCTCTTGACCTTAATCTTGATTCTTCTTCTAAAATTACCTTCGTGCTTTAGCATCTGAAGTCAATTCTTCTCCTGTTTTGATGAAAGACTATTTGAAGTCTCGTTCAATCTTTTTGGCTATCTTATAGAGCCTTTCACTAATCATTGTCATATACAATAATCAATGATGGTAATAAAACAAATGGTCAGTCAATATGTCACTTGGTATAGCATGTGATGTGAAGTGCATGGTTTGTCACTTTTTCTCCCTTTCCCTTTTGCAAGTATACTAATGAGTATAATGACTTGTGCTTTTGTGTGGCTGTTTCCTGCGGGCAGATCAAACAGCATCCCTTTTTACTCTTTTCTGCTCATGATTACCTTTTACTTTTATCTTCGTTTTCTTTGTCATCTCACCCAAAATCCGTAAATTTGTATTGTTAGAAAACGGACCGGGTTGTTAATTACCTGCAAAAATACGATAATAAATTCTTATCAACAAGAAAATAAGAATAAAACGTATTGTTTTTATAATTTGTTAACTATAATATGACTTGTGGAAAGAAAAGATAGGCTAAAGACTGCATTTGACTTTCTTCGTGCTCACGGTAAGGTTCATACGCAAATTGACGTTGCAAATGCAATTGGAGCCTCACGATCTAACGTGTCAAGCGCATTCAACGGGGATGAGAAATGTCTGACAGACAGATTCTTGTATCGGTTTAATAATGCTTTCTGTGGCATCTTTAATCTGGACTGGTTGATGAATGGAGAAGGTGACATGCTTTCCAAATCAGCGGATAAGGACAAAAATGCTGGAATAGATAATGAAGAGAGAAAATTTTATCAGGAACAAATCAAAACGCTTATGGATCAGATCAAAGACTTGACTGAACGGAATGTGCACCTGGAGAATATCCTGGTTGAACTTTTGAAAAAAGATGTGCGGCTGGTGGTAAACCGAAAACGCAAAAATGTAGGATAATCAGGATGAAACGACGGGGGAAGTAAGACGGGTTCTTTACCGGATTCCCGACAATCTGGACGTACTGCCGGTCCTGCCCGTTTAATTGCTATATAGGGGAGAATGGTAGATGTGTGTCTTATTGGTGTCTTACTTATGTCTTCTGTTTGTCTTATTTTGGACGTACTCTTTTAAGTAGGTCGGGCATCAGAAATGGACATCTGTGGGTTGAAAGTCCTTTCCTGGGATAGGATGATGGAGAAATACCTTTCAAAGCAATTTATTAAAGAGTTTGCCGTTATTATAAGGAGATGTCTCCTTCTTATCAGGGATTAGTTATTCCTGAATACTCCTGAGATGGAGCATCTGTGAGGTTGAAATCTTTTTTCTGGAATATCTATGGATAATGATTGCATTATGGATTTCTAGTGGGGAAATGGGAAACTTCCTGTCGGTTAAATTGGCGGATATAGATTATAAATAGGAGTAATATCCTGTGAGGATTATAACAAATGAAGGCAATACAAGATTTGAATAAGATGCTTCAGATTGCGAAGCGTAAAGACCTGATCGCTTTTACCCTTGACTATGCTGAGGAAAATGCAAGTTTCAAAAAAGATTTAATGGCTTATCTTGGTAAGAAATACATCGGCAACAAAAAGACCATAAAGGAATATCGTAAGGAAATGTCTGTCGCTTTCTCTCAGGCTAAGGATGTTGGCAATCGATGGAGTGGTCTCGAAATTGCAGATTGGGATTCTATCTTGAAAAAGGCTGGCAGTTTGCTGGATGAAGGGCAGAAGCTGCTGGATTTGGGGAATGCGGATGCAGCAGCCAGTATGGCCGTCGAATATTTTGTCTCGTTCCATAAAGTATTTGATGAAGATACCTTCTTTGACGAGAATGATTATGAGGATTTTGATACAGGAGGCTCCTGTGAAAGTGCCGAGGATTTACTTCTTGATGCTATAGCGCATCCCTCTATTACCCTTTCGGTGCAAAAAGAATTAGTAGGTGAATTGAGAAATCTGTCGAAAACGGATTTTGCTTACAATCTCAATAATTATGGCATCTTCGATTTTGATGATATGCTTTTACAAGTCAACATAAACACCCAAACGCCTGAAGATACCTTGCAAATGCTTGATGTTCAGATTGACCAGCATAAGGAACAATACGACGAGTATGTTTATGTGGAGAGAAAGATCGACTTACTCCAAAAGATACATCGCTTATCTGATGCTGAAAAGGTGGAGCAGAAGTATATTGATATTCCTGAAATCAGGCACCGGGTAATAGACGGCTTGATTAGCCGGAAAGAGTTTGAAGATGCGGTAAAATGCTTGCATGAGGGTATAGATGCTGCCCTGAAAGAAAAACATCCAGGGATCGTGGACCAGTGGAAGAAACTGGAACTTGAGATTTATGAAAAGCTGGGAGATAAACTTGAGCAAATTAGTATGTGCCGAGAACTCTTTATCAGTGCCAGAGGATCAATGGAATACTATCATAAATTGAAATTACTTGTTCCAAAAGGTGACTGGAAAGGGTATTTGAAGAATCTTCTTGAGGATGCGAAAATTAAAAATAATGTTATTTTCGGCTCAAGCATACTTGCTGACATCTTCGTTGAGGAGAAAGACTCAGAAAGTCTGTATCAATTCATCAGGAAACAAACTTATGACCAACTGATCATGCTGGATCACTATTCCAGATTTGTCAATGATGATCATGCTGAAGAATTGCTTGCCCTTTATACTTGCCGGTTGAAGAACGAGGCCGAACAAAACGTTAATAGTAGGGCTTACCGACGAATGGCCAATTCAATGGAAAATATGAAAAAATTGAAAAACGGCAATTCTGCAGTACATCAACTTGCAGAATATTTTCGTAAAACCTATTATCGCAGACCATCTATGATGGCTGAGATGAAGAAATTCTGATGAGTTTCTTCTCTCTGCCGTTTTCTTCAGCCGGTTCATCTAATGGGCTCTTATTCGTTGAGAAAGAACAATCCGTTTAGCATACTCATGTTATTCAAAGGATTGTTCTCCAGCATATAATTGGTGGAAAAGTCTTTATCCCAAAAAGGCCTTAACTTGAGCATTTTCCGGATTAGTGCAGCCTTCTGGGTGACACTTGATTGCTTTGTTCCGAAATAGTCATGGATAGCACTTGATGGAATATAAGGCTCAAAAGACTTGTCGAACAAGAAGTTCATGGTAGCCACCGTATAAACCGTTGCAGCTGCCCATATCTCAATCCGGCCACGTTCAAGAGGTTTTGTTCGTTTCCGCCCAAGTTTTCTCACCATTTTTTCACATAATGTCGCATATTCCTTGTCAATATGAGTCTGGCAGAAGGTGGTTACCATTTCTGCTATCCGGTTTTCTCTGTCCTTTAATTCGGCTTTTTCCATGATTGTAATTTTTATTTAAGATGATGTACTGTAAAGTGGTTGAATATAGCTGCTTACTATAGAATGTCGTATTGAGAGACGCTGGAACACCTTTATCGGGTAATAACTCTTAGGATACAAAAGTAGGTGATTTTATCAAAATAAGCAAATATCCGGAAGTTTAATTGAAAAGAAGAGGTGGATTTACGGGAATATCTTTGGAGGGTATTGAAAGATTTCCTATCTTTGCAATGCAATATTAACGTTACATAAATGTTGTAACAAGTATTATGCAATGCGTATGAAGACTAAACAACGGAAACTGAAGAATCCTTTTGTATACCAGGGTTATGAGAGTCCTGAGTATTTCTGTGACCGGGAGAAAGAAATGGCTCTGCTGAAATCTCATTTGCAGAATGGGCGGAACGTGACCCTGGTGTCTCCGAGGAGGATCGGCAAGACTGGACTGATCAAGAATACTTTTTACAAGATCCGGGAGGAGGATCCTCATGCGGTCTGCCTTTATCTGGATATTTATTCGACCAAGGACCTGCATGACTTTGTACAATTACTGGGATCGGTAGTACTGGGCGGACTGGTCAGTAAGGAAGCGGACTTCCTGGGTAAGGCTGCGGCCTTTTTCAGTGCGTTGCGTCCGGTCGTGAGCATGGATCCGCTGACCGGAGCGCCGAAGGTCTCGATAACTGTAGAACCCCAGCAGGAAGAGCTTTCGATGAAGAGTGTGTTCAGTTATCTCAGTAAGACAGACAAGGAGGTGTATCTGGCTGTTGATGAATTTCAGCAAATCAAGGAATATCCGGAAAAAGGGGTGGAGGCCCTGCTCCGTTCCTATATCCAGTTTACCCAGCATGTACATTTTATCTTTTCAGGAAGTAAGTTTCATCTGATGGCTGAGATCTTCAGCTCCCCGAAGCATCCGTTTTACCAGAGTACGGAAATGATGAATCTCACTCCTCTTGATCCGGACGTCTATTACCGGTTCTGCCGAAACTTCTTCAAGGGAAAAGGTGGCGATCTGAGCAAGGATGTTTTCCGGTATATTTATGATAAGTTTGAAGGCCATACCTGGTATGTCCAGTGCTTGATGAACCGCCTCTATGAAACTTGTACATTTGTCGACGGGAGACAGCAGGTCCAGAAGGCGATGGCATCTGTCCTTGAAGGCCGTTCGGCACAATATGAGGATCTGGTACAGTTCTTCACTTCCAACCAGTATGATCTGCTCAAGGCAATTGCCCAGGAGGGATTGGTGGAGCAACCGATGAGTGGCAAATTTATCAGGGAGCATAACCTGAGCGGGGCCAGCAGCGTCAAGGCCGCCCTGAAGGTCCTGCTGGACAAGGAACTGGTATACCGTAAACCTCAGGGATATGTCATCTATGACCGTTTCATGGATCTGTGGCTGAAGCGGCAGTAAGTCAACTTCAGTGAATCGCAACCATTTGTCTCTCCTTCGGATTCTGCCAAAGTCTTGATGCACTATAGGTGGAGGCTGGATGCACCATTCAGAGGTCCTGTATGCACCATTGAGCATGTCTCTATGCACCATACAGGGCATCCCAATGCACCATCCGTGAAACGGCTATGTTCCATGGCTTGCTTCTTCGATCAAAATAGCAGTTGTTATCAAAGAGGTTAACTGCTGTTTATTCTTGGGAGTGGACGAGGGTGGGGGGCTAAACTCAATTATGGTCTTTTTCCAATTTTTCAAATGGTATAGGTCTATTGTTCTTCAGAAAGGATAATTTGTTGTAGATAGAGGAAGAAACAATCCCTGGACGGAGAAAATTACCGGGCTGCCGTTAAGCAACAGGGAGAGGACGGGCTGACCACTCGCCTTTGGTTTGATGTAACGGATAAAAAAAGATAAAATAAAAACGGCAGTTGAAACGTTAATAATAAAAAAGATGATGAAACGTCTGATGATTTTTATGTTGTCGGTGGGCACATTGCTTTTTCCGGCTCCTGCTCTGGCTGGCAGGTATCACATTGAAGGCCGGTTACAGAATAGTACTCAGAATAAGATCTATCTGAGCCAGTATACGGATAAGGCATTTGTCCTTGAAGATTCTGCGATTGTCCGGAATGGACAGTTCTCCTTTGACGGGAATCTGACTTCTCCCTTGTTATATGGCCTGAGTACAGACCGGACAGATGCTCATCCGCTGGCCTTCTTCCTGGAGGACGGCGCTATCAAGGTCCGTTTGGATGAACAGGAGGCAAAGATCAGTGTCAGCGGCTCCCGGGCAGACAGCCTCTATCGCCATGAACTCCTTTTGGCTGACCGGAAAGGGTACCGTATTGACAGTTTGATAGACGCGCATCCGGAATCTGTTGTACCCGCTTACCTCCTGATTCGTAATTTTGCCTGGAGCCTTAACCTGCAACAGTTGCAGGCTTTCCGGTCGAAATTCTCTCCTGTGCTGGATCATACCCTGTACGTGAAACAGATAGATGCCTTGATCGGAGATCTGAGAAGAGTGGATGTCGGGCAACAGGCTCCTGTTTTTACCCTTCCTGATGTGGGAGGCAGCCCCGTGAGCCTGAACCGTTTCCGTGGCAGGTATGTGCTGGTTGAGTTCTGGGCTTCCTGGTGTGGTGATTGCCGGAGGGAGATGCTGCTCATCAAGTCTCTTCATGCAAAGTATAAAGACCTGGCTGTTCTGGGAGTTTCTTTTGACCGGAACAGGGCCTCTTGGTTGAATGCCATACGGCAATATCAGTTGGCGTGGACTCAGGTATCTGACTTGAAGGGATGGGAGAGCAGTTTGACATCTCTCTATGCTGTGCGCTGGATTCCTACGGTCTACCTGATTGGACCGGAGGGGAAGATCCTCTATAAGGCTCTCACCCTGGTGGGAATGGATCACGTGCTGGAATCTTATTTCAAATTATAACTCGACGGCATACACATCCGTATGGCCCTCGAAATTGGCACGGAAGATCACCCAGCGGTCATCGGGGGAGACATGCACGTTGGGTTCCAGTTTATAATAGTTATGGTGTTTCATGTTGACAAGCCGTTCGACTTTGAAATGATCCCCATCGTAGGTAAACTTATCTATCCACTGGTCTTCAGGTGAGTGAGCCACGGAGGTAGGGGAGCCTCCATCACCCACGAGGAACCGTTCATCCCATGAGGTGTTATAGTGCACGGACCACGCTGACCTGGGGAGTTCTGTATCCTGCTCCGCGCCTGTCCGCACATCTACCTTGCCGACATAGAACTTTACGCTGCGGGGTTTCTGCAGATCGAAATAGATGTATCGGCCACTGGCTCCGAACCATTCATGTCCGGCGATCTCACGGTACATCGTGCGTTTGTGTATCAGCTTCGGAGCTTGATGATCCCGTACATTAATGGTCCAGATACGGTCTACATCTTGCCATGGTCCTTCATGGCAGAACATGAGGAGGCTGGGATCGGTGGGAGAGAACTGCAGATGGTTGAGCCATGCACGGTCACTGAAGATCGTATCCATGACCCCTGTCTTCGTATCCAGGATAAACAGTGTTCTTTTCAGTTTTGCTGCGTAGATGGCATCAAAACTCGTTTTCCCCGGGTGCTTCCTGGCGATATTCTCTTCCGCAGGATCATCCAGTTTACCGGCCAGGAGCGTGCCATTGCAGTTGACACAGTTGATGGCTCCTCTCATCGGTAGCACGCTGACGATACGGCGCCGGGAGTTGTCGATATTTATGGAGAATACGGTATCGGCCCTCTGGAAGAACAGCTCATGAGTGGCAGGACAGACGATTTCCGTATTGACGGGATAACGCTCATCCGTGATCTGCCGGATCTTCAGGGTGTTCAGGTCTATGGCAAACATCTGCCGCCATGGCCCTTTACGGTCATTGTCCCACCAGTTCCAGGCTGCTTTTTTGCTTTTGCTCCCGCCAAAGATCATTTCATCGCCCACGAAAGGATTATTGTTGAAATAGAAACTCTTGTTGTTACCACTCCTTCGTGTCAGCCGGATGATGCGGTGTCCCGTATCTTTGTCGATCCATTCGTCCGGCATCTTTTGTCCGCCCGTTTCCATAACCGGTAATTGGACCTTTGGTTTGGGGTTCCCCATTTTCAGTGGGGTGGTTGACCAGGCGGCTGTTGCCAACAGTAATGTGGCAATCGTACATAATAGTCTTTTCATCGTTTTGGCAATTGTTTTATGAGTTGTTTGTTGCCTGCAAATATCGACTTTATTTTTGGAAAAAACAAATATTATCCATGAAAACAATGGAAGTTGGTGGCTATCGGTACAGAGGGAAGAACCACAGGCCGCTTTCATTAGACTTTAGTAAGGGTAGGATATTTCTGAAAAGATCAGGGAGAAAGTTTTCTGGGACCGCTGCTGCAACATGGATATTTGATTTTCTACTTTGTTTTTTGATAAAATACTGAGAAAGATGCCCGGAAGTGATGACAGGAGAACTTTTTGATTTATCTTTGTCAGCAGATTATTCGTGTTTTGACACGAAAAGAAAACTACTTAAGGATTAATTTAATACCGGAATCAGAAGTGCTTATTCCTTGATGGAGACAGACTGAATGAATTCAGTCAGGAATATGCTGAATCAAGAGACCATTGTATGCAAAAATGGAAGTTTTTTGTCGTTATCGCGACCTTGATGGTATCTTCGTACTTGCAGGCGTCGGAACGGATCCAGGTCTATTTCCCGGATGGAAGGGATATTGTATGCATAAATGGAAACCACCGTTATACCCGGGCGCTCTATGGCACTCATACCCTTTTCCGACTTGAAACCAGTGATCGTCCGGTCTTTGCTACATTTGATAAGAGCAGAAGCCGGAATATCCGTTTTATCCTTACGATGGATGGTCAGGACTATGCGTTGGACAGTACCTCTTATTGTGAATCTCGTTATCAGGGAGGAAAGAGGGAATATATACTGAAGGATCATCGTTGGGGGAAGGGCGTGCTGCATGTGACGGCATGGGCTTCGTTCTTTGAAGAAGGGGCTTTATGGGAGTTTTCCGGCCAGGATTTTTCTTCACCTTTCTCCCTTACCGTGAGAATCTGTGCAGTAAGGAATCTCAAGATGAAGCAAAATGGAGAACTGGGCATTGAGCCCAGGAGTAGCTTTGAGGCTTCACGGCCTGAACAGGATCTTTTGCAAAAGGAATGGACCGGAAAAGGAGCTACCGTCCTGCGTTTTGATAATCCAGACCGGATCACAGTTCTTGACTTACAGGAGGGCCGTGCTCTGATTCTTCGGGAGGAAGAAGCTCGAAAGCAATGCGTTGACCGTTTGGAAATCAACACTCCCGATCCTTATCTGAACACGCTTGGCGCTAATCTGGCAGCCGCCGCTGATGGCCTTTGGGACGGGCATACGTGGCTTCATGGCTGCATTGGCTGGCGTACTCCATACGCAGGTTGGAGAGCAGGATATCTGGGGGATGTCCTGGGTTGGAATGATAGGGCTGTATCACATTTTAATGCATACGCTAACAGTATGCTGACAGCCGTGCCTCCAGTTTATCCTCAGCCTCAGCAGGATCCTGATCAAAACCTGTCAAGGGGAGCCATGAAATGGGGTACACCTATTTATAGTAACGGTTATATCTGTAAATTGCCTGACCGGAAAGATGTCATATCTCATTATGATATGAATCTGAATTATGTTGATGAACTCCTTTGGCATTTTTGTTACGATGCCGATACTACTTATATGCGCAGGATGTGGCCGGTGTTGAAATCTCATCTTGCTTGGGAGAAGCGTAATTTTGATCCAGATGATGATCACCTTTATGATGCTTACTGTTGTATTTGGGCCAGCGATGGCTTATATTATAGTGGTGGTGCGGTGACCCATTCTTCTGCTTATAATTATCGTGGAAACCTCCTGGCAGCGCGTATCGCAGAAATGATCGGAGAGGATCCTGTCCCTTATCGTCAGGAAGCAGAAGCGATCAGAAAGGCAATGGATGCTTATCTGTGGTTAGATAATGAAGGACATTGGGCTGAATATCGGGATCTCATGGGCTTGAAGAGGTTGCACAAGGATGCTGCCATTTGGAGTATCTATACTCCGATAGATTGTGGGGTTTGCACACCCGAACAGGCGTATCGCTCCACTCTCTATGTGGATAATTGTATCCCTCATTTTACAGTTGCTGACAGTTGCCAGACCGTGTCTACCTCTGACTGGATGCCCTACGAATGGAGTATCAATAATGTTGCTCATGAGGAAGTGATGAACATGGCGCTGGCTTATTTTGAAGCCGGGCGTTGTAATGCCGGTTATCGTCTTTTTAAAGCTGATGTCCTGGACGGAATGTATCTGGGCCAGTGTCCGGGTAATTTCGGCCAGATCAGCTATTATGACCGTGCAAGGGGTGAGGCTTACCGTGATTTTGGTGACGATATAGGAATATCTGCGCGTGCACTGATCAATGGACTTTTTGGTATCCGCCCTGATGCTTTATATGATCGCTGTCTCATCCAGCCCTCTTTCCCGGATCAGTGGGATAGTGCAAGCATTCGTACGCCATATCTTTCGTATTCCTTCCATCGGAGGGGCGGGAAGAGGATCTATAAGATACATCAGCATTTTTCCCGGCCTCTTCAGTTGGTTCTGCGCATTTCCTTAGGGGAAGGCAGATTTAAGGACATTATTGGGGATAGCAGAGACAACCAGACCTTTGTCGTCGGACCATTCTCTCGGATTGCCACGAATCGGAAAATATCTGACTCTTCTTGTAAAAGAGTAGACACGAATAATCCTGTTTATCTGAACCAGATGGGACTCTCCGGACCGATTCAAGGACAAGTAAAATATCGTCTTGTCGACCTTTCCGGGGCCTATAATGCAAATGTAGATGATATTTTCAGACAGAAATATCTTTCACCGCGTCCGCCTTATACAACTCTGGAAATGCCGGTTCAAGGTATTGGTGACTGGTGTACACCTGACCGGACGGCAGATATTGATGATTCGGGATTACGTTCAGCAATCCATAAAGGAATATTCGATACGGGTACGGGCATCCGGTTCCGCTTGCCAAAGAAGGGGCACAACATTGTGTATACATCACTTTGGGATAACTATCCGGATAGCATAGTAGTGAAAGTTTCCGGGAAAGCAAAGGCTGCCTGGTTGATGATGGCAGGTTCTACGAATCCGATGCAGAGCAGAATAGACAATGGTTTGGTTATTGCTACCTATCGTGATGGTAGTACTGATACTTTGCATCTTGAGAATCCAGTCAACTGGTGTCCGATAGAAGCAGATTACCGTGATGATGGTCCTGCCTTTCATACCGCAAGGCTCAGGCCTTACAGGATTCATCTTGGATCCGGCTTTACTTCTTGTGATATGTCATCAAAATTGATCTTGCATCCTGTGAAGGATTATTACCGCACTATCAAAGATGGAGCCGCAGAAATGTTGAGGATGCCTCTCAGTCCCGGAAAATACTTGAAATCTATAACACTTCACACGCTTTCCAATGATGTGGTTATCGGCCTGATGGGAATGACGCTGGAAGAATAAAAATGCTATGGAGGTGAAGGTTATTTGAGGAGATTTATTTTAATTGTTGTTTGAAGATAAAAATATTGGTTATTTTATCTTTATCTTCGATTGTAGTATGCTTTGGTTAAAATTAATTTATCAATACTGAGCATAAAATCAATAAGAAATCCTTGAATTTTTGCTTAAGAAAGAAAATTTGTCTATTTTTGTTTTTGCAAAGGAATATCTCCTGTTTTGGGCAATTGATCCAAAAGTTGAAGATGACATCGGTTAAGGGTGATCATTCCTTTAGCGGTAGTTATATACCGGAGATTATTTACAAACGCTTAAAATAATTATATTAAGACAATGAACAGAATGAATTTAACAGGAATGGGATTGATGGCTGCTGCTATTTTGCCAGGAAAAGCTTTGGCCCAGCAGACTGGTCAGACCGTGACGCCGGAAAGACCGAATATCGTGTTTATCCTGGCTGATGACCTGGGTTATGGTGATCTGCACTGCTATGGTAATGATTACATCAAAACACCGAATATCGATCGATTAGCTGCTCAAGGAACTGTTTTTGAACAGGCATACGCAGGGAGTGGGATCAGTTCCCCGTCCCGTTGCTCTCTGATGACGGGTAAGTTTACCGGTAAGACGCGCATCCGTGATAATATGTGTCCGGTAGGAGGCATCAGAGGAATCAAAATAGATACAGACGGGGATACAACTTATGTCCGTCGTGCCAATCTGCTGCCTCAGGATTCAACCATCGGAACGGTTTTGCATACGGCAGGATACCGGAGTTGTGTGGTCAATAAGTGGCATCTGGATGGTTATGATCCGAAGGCTACGCCGAATCATCGTGGGTTCGATGAATTCTATGGCTGGACAATCTCTACACCGATCAGTAATGGCCCGTATTATTACTATCCTTATTATCGTTTTCATGGCGACAGCCTGGTCCATATTTCTGCCAATGCCCATGATGCCCATGTGAGACACAATACGGAGATCTCTACTGATGATGCCATCTCTTTCATCAACCGGGAGAAAGATCATCCGTTCTTTCTTTACTTGGCGTACGATGCGCCTCATGAACCCTATCATATAGATGATACTTCGTGGTATGATGATAAGGGAAAATGGAGTGACAAGACTAAACGATATGCAGCTCTCGTGACGCACATGGACTATAATATTGGCAGGGTCCTGGGGGCCATTGATGCCCTTGGACTTCGAAAAAATACCCTGATTATCTTTGCCAGTGATAACGGTGCTGCCGTGATGGCTCCTGTGAAAACTCTCAACTGTGGTGGAGGTTTGAAAGGACATAAAGGCCAACTCTATGAGGGTGGTATCAAAGTGCCCTTGATCGTCAACCAACCAGGAATGGTCCCTGTGCAGAGATTGAAGGATATTGTGTGTTTTGCCGATTTTATGCCTACGTTGGCAGCGATTACCGGAAGTACGAAGGCATTGCCACATGATATCGATGGCATGGATATTTCTCCGCTTTTCTATGGAAAGAAGGTAGATACTGATCACCGTTATATTTATTGGGAATTTCCGGGGAAACAGCGTGCTATACGTTATGCTGACTGGAAAGCGGAGTCGATAGGGCGTAATCATCCTATAGAACTTTACAATATCACAAAGGATCCTTTTGAGAAAAACAATTTGGCTGCGGAATATCCCCAGAAGGTGAAAGAGTTGGATAAGATGATGAAAAAGATGCATCATCCTTCTGCTGACTGGCCATTACCGGGAGAACCTGGATATGTGAAGCCGGTGAAGAAATAAGATTGTAATGGGAAGTAGCAGTTTCGGTGGTTTGCTGTGCAGTGGCCATCTTGCTGCTCTTCCTATACTGTGCATACAACCAACTTAATAGAATTCTTAACCACCACAATGCACCATTTTGGTCAGCCTGAGATACAGGCGTGACTATGACTGGCTATGACTCATAGCTAACGGATTGTATTTACTTTTTTAGTCTAATATCAGCCTGATTTGATTACATCCCTGTGCTTTCTTCGTCTTCTAACTACCTATATATAGCTATGAAGAAAACTGTTTTTATATTTCTGGCTTTCAGTATGGTTTCACTGAACATTTCTGCTCAGGAGAATGGACTTACTGATATGCGGAACAGCAAGTATGCCATACAAGTAAATACTCCCATGGGATCGGTACATTGGACGAATGGTTTCTGGGGTAATCGTTTTAAGATGGTTGCAGATACTGCGCTATGGTCAATGTGGAAGATCTGGAATGATCCGAAGGTCTCACATGGTTTTCGCAATTTTGAAATTGCAGCAGGAGATGCTAAGGGCAGCCATGTCGGTGCTCCGTTTCTTGACGGAGATATGTATAAGTGGCTGGAAGCCTGTGCCGCAGTTTATGCGGTTACAAAGAATCCGAAGTTGAATCATCTTATGGATCACTTCATTCATGAGATAGCCAAGGCTCAGCGTGCAGATGGCTATATCCATACTCCGGTGCTGATAGAGGAACGTAATGAAGGTCTTGGTGATTCTGGCATGGATACTACTGTCATCGGTATTAAAACCGGAAGCGGCCATCAGAAGGGAGCTCTCGCGAACAGGTTGAACTTTGAAACATACAATCTGGGTCATCTGATGACGGCCGGTATAATCCATAAAAGGGCTACAGGAGAGAATACGCTATTCCGGTGTGCAAAGAAATCGGCCGATTTTCTTTGTGACTTACTCCAGAACTCTCGTGGCATGCTGGCGCGTAATGCCATCTGTCCGTCCCATTATATGGGGGTTGCTGAGATGTACCGTGAAACGGGAGATACTCGTTATCTGCGCCTTCTGGAAGAACTTGTTAATATTCGTGATTCGGTAAAGAACGGTGAGGACCATAATCAGGATCGTATACCTTTCCGCCAACAGTATGAGGCAACGGGCCATGCTGTACGAGCTAATTACCTTTATGCTGGTGTGGCTGACCTTTATGCTGAGACAGGTGAAAAACAACTGGAGAAGAATCTGACGAGTATCTGGAATGATATTGCCAGTCATAAGATATATATTACAGGTGGCTGTGGTGCCTTGTATGATGGGGTTTCCCCTGATGGTACCAGTTATGACCAATCATTGATCCAGCAAGTTCATCAGGCCTATGGGAGAAAATACCAGTTGCCTAATGAGACTTCACATAATGAAACCTGTGCGCAAGTTGGACAACTCCTGTTTTCCTGGCGTATGTTTGAGGTTACCGGGCAGGGGAAATATCTGGACATGTTGGAGAATGAATTGTATAATGGTATCCTTCCCGGCATTTCTCTTGATGGCAAGCGCTATTTTTATACACAGGCACTTCGGAAAGATAAGAATTTCCCCTATACCTTACGTTGGCCGAAAGAGCGCCAGAGTTGGATATCCTGTTTCTGTTGTCCTCCGAATACCGTCCGGACTCTAGCTGAAGCCCAGGAATATGCCTATTCCGTAAATAAGGATGGAACAGAACTTTCTGTCACTCTTTATGGAGCAAATGAATTGAAAACCAAAGATCTGTACATCGAACAGACTACCTGTTACCCATGGGATGGGAAGATTGTCCTGACTTTAAAGAGCACACCGAAGAGATTGAAGACGATCCGTTTGCATATTCCCGGTTGGGCTCACGGCTATTCCGTGACCGTCAATCAGTCGAGGCAACCGTCTGCAGGTGATTGGGCAGTACTTACCCGTAACTGGAAGAAAGGTGATCAGATCGAACTGGATCTGCCGATGGATGTCGTGTTCATGGAAGCTAATCCGTTGGTGGAAGAGGATAAGAATCAAGTGGCCGTAAAACGCGGGCCGATTGTCTATTGTCTGGAAGGTTGTGATATAGAGGGCCGGAAGAATATCAATGACGTCATTATTCCCACCGACATGAAACTTAATGTCTCCCAGACCACTATCGCTGGAGTTCCGATGGATGTCCTTGATGGTGAGGCGATCCTGAGCAGTCAACCGGAATGGAACTCAGAGGAGCTTTATCGTCTAGTTTCTTCTCAGTTGAAAAGGGTTCATGTCCGTTTGATTCCTTACTATGCCTGGGGCAATCGTGGCAATGAGGATATGACGGTCTGGATGAACGTTGAGAAATAGTACTCTTTGTTGAATTGAGAATTAAACCGAATCTTTTCGATAGATATGAATTTTAAAGATTTAAAGGCCATATTTGTTTTGACTTTGCTGTTTCTCCTGAAGGGAATCACTTCTGTAATGGCAGCAGATACGATTATCTATGTATCACCGACTTCTCCAGAGTGTATCTCCAAGGCTATCCGGCAAGCCAGGGAATTCCGACGTGTTCATGTCGGGGCTCAGGAATATCTGCAACTTAATAATAAATCAACTTATCCAAAGGCTACTATCGTTCTTTCTCCCGGTACATACCGGTTGTATGAACCGATCTGCCTCAGACCGGAAGACAGTAATCTGGAGATTAGAGGTACCGGGAATGTAGTAATCTCAGGAGGAATAAAGATAACAAACTGGAAAAAATCCGGGAAACTCTGGGTGGCGGATGTTCCCGATTTTAACGGTCGTCCGTTCGATTTCCGGCAGTTGTGGATAAATGGGCATAAAGCCATCCGGGCCCGTAGTGTCAGTGATTTTGAGGAGATGCCCCGTATTGTCAATTATGATCGTCATAACCGGATATTGTGGGTGCCGACTTCTGCTGTCAGTGCGTATAAATTGAGTAAAAGCAATTCTCCGTACCTGGAAATGATCTTGCATGAGATGTGGTGCGTTTCTGTTCTTCGGGTAAGCAGCATTACTGTCCATGGTGACAGTACCGCTATCCGGTTCCAGAATCCGGAGGCTCGGATACAGTTTGAACACCCCTGGCCTTCTCCGATGTATCAGTCGAAGCATGATTCTCCCTTCTTCTTTACTAATTCCTTGGCTCTGTTGGACAAACCCGGTGAATGGTATCACGATATTCGAAGTGGAAAACTCTATTATATGCCTGAAAAGGGTGAGAATATGCGTGATGCTGACGTTGAAGTCCCGGCCTCGGAAATGCTTGTCGATGTATCCGGAACATCAGATCGGAAAGTCGATAACGTGACTTTCTCATCTGTTTGGTTTTCCTATACTTCATGGATGCGTCCTTCTTTTCAGGGACATGTCCCTCTTCAGGCGGGGATGTACCTGACTGAGGCTTATCGGTTGAAACCGAAAATAGACCGTCCCAATAATCATAAACTCGATAATCAGGGTTGGCTTGGACGGGCTGCTGCTGCCGTGGAGGTGCATGATGCTGATGGTATCAACTTTGAAGGTTGCCGGTTTGAGCATTTAGGTGGTTCCGGACTGGATTATGTCATTGGCTGCAATGGCGGGACGACACGAAACTGTACTTTTCGCGATATTGCCATGAACGGATATGTCTCGGGCAGTTTTTCAACGGACGGATTAGAAACTCATCTTCCTTACTTCCCTGCTGACCAGCGTGAAGTGTGCCGTAACCAACAGGTTGTCAATAATCTTTTTACGGATGTTTCCGATGAAGACTGGGGATGTGTGGGTATCGCTGCCGGTTATGTGAGTGACATCAATATCGCGCACAATACCATTCATCATGTTTCTTATACAGGAATCAGTCTGGGGTGGGGCTGGAACAGAGACAGTACTTGCATGAAGAACAACCGGGTGTATGCGAATCTGGTGTATGATTATGCCCGGCATGTCTACGACTGTGCCGGAATCTATACTTTGGGCAATCAGCCGGGGACAATAATTTCTGAGAATGTCATCCGGGATATAGCCCATCCTTCTTATGTGCATGATCCGGAACATTGGTTTTATCTCTACACTGATGAGGGGAGCAGTCATATCATACTGAAAGACAACTGGACACCAACGGACAAATATCTGAAAAATGCTACGGGTCCTGATGACAGATGGATTGATAATGGCCCTCAGGTTTCTGAAGAGATAAAGGACAGGGCCGGGTGTTCTTTGCCCCGATAAAGAATAATAAGAACAATTGATAACAATGAATCGATAAAATAAATTGAAGTGATGAAAAAACTCTTTCTTATTCTTGCTTTCTCCTGTCTCTGTGAGTTGTCTTATTCACAAACATGGATATGGTATCCGGGCGATTATGAGATATGGCTGGGGAACCGGATGAATAATCGCCGTACGGATCGTGGGGCCTTTTTCCCGCCGTTCTGGAAATCAGACAGTCATTATGTCACCGTGGAATTTTCCAAGGCTTTGGATTTAAAAGAGCCTGAGACCGTCAAGATTGCCGTAGAAGGAATGTACAATATAAAGATTGACGGGAAGATGCTATTTGGCATGCCGGATGTTTTTACCCTTTCTGCAGGGAAGCATCATCTGAATGTCAAGGTATGGAACCAGACTACTCCCCCGGCTATCTTTGTCAACGGTAAAACGATCAAGAGTGATGATACCTGGAAAGTAACGAATGAGGACAAAGAGTGGATTGATGCTTCCGGTAAGGCCAGTGATACGAGTGCAAGTGTTTACATGGATGCCGGTTCGTGGAATTTTAATACTCCTGAGCAGCGTCCTTCTCTGTTTCATCTGAATTGCCAGCCTCAGGATGTGGTATCTGCGAAGAAAACTCCTCAAGGTGGAATCTTGTATGATTTCGGGAAGGAGACTTTTGGCTATCTGGTTTTCCACGATCTTTCCGGAAAGGGGAATATCCGTGTTTATTATGGGGAGAGTGCAGAGGAAGCGCAGGATAAGGAACATTGTGAGACACTGGATGAGTTTATGGCTTCTCCTCAGCGTATGGTAGATTTATCGAACCATAGAGACCTGAAAAAGGAGGGCTCTGCCTTTGCCACCTCAGACAGTAAGGCTTTCCGGTATGTCTATGTGGAAACGGATCCTGCTGTCCACTTCCAGAGTATGAGCATGCTGTATGAATATGCTCAGGAAACGGACCGTGCTTCATTTGAATGTAATGATGATGAAATCAACCGGATGTGGAAGATAGGAGAGTATACCCTTCGCCTTACTACCCGGGAGTTCTTCATTGACGGTATCAAACGTGACCGCTGGACATGGGGAGGAGATGCCTGCCAGAGTTATCTGATGAATGACTATCTTTTCTTTGACAGTGATTGTGTCAAGCGCACCACCTGGCTTCTTCGGGGCAAGGATCCGGTGACCTCGCATATCAATACGATCATGGACTATACCTTCTACTGGTTTCTTGGTATCTATGATTATTATCTATATTCAGGTGATCGGCATTTTGTAAGTCAGATCTATCCGCAGATGAAAACACTGATGGATTACGTACTGAGCCGTACTGACAAGAAGGGTATGGTTGAGGGACTTTCCGGGGACTGGGTATTTGTTGACTGGTCTCCAAAACCGATGGACAAGCATGGGGAGTTATCCTTCGAACAGATACTTTTCTGCAAGAGTCTGGAAGATATGTCTCTCTGTGCCGGTCTGACTCACCATCCGGCTGAGCAGCAGAAATATGAACAACTCGCGGAGCAGTTACGTGGTAGAATCCTGTCAACATTCTGGGATAATGATCGTCATGCATTTGTGCATAATGTCATTCCTTCAGAAGAGAATTCCACATTACTTACCCGCCCGATAACCCGTTATGCAAATATCTTTGCCATCTTGTTTGGTTATCTCAATCAGCAACAGAAAGAGGAAGTTGCAAAAGGGGTTCTGTTTAATGACAAGATTATGCCGATTACCACACCTTATATGCGCTTTTATGAAATGGATGCACTCTGTAAGATGGGCAAGCAACGGGATGTACTGCGTCAGATGAAGGATTACTGGGGTGGGATGATGCGTCATGGCTGTACCACTTTCTGGGAATCCTATGATCCGAGTTTGGATAAAGGCAAACTGGCATCGTTGTCCGAGCACTTGTCTATGTATGGCCGTCCGTATGGAAAAAGTCTTTGTCATGCCTGGGGTGCAAGTCCGATTTATCTTTTAGGAAAGTATTTCCTGGGTGTTGTCCCTTCCGAGGCTGGCTATAAGGAATATCAGGTCACTCCTGCATTGGGAGGGCTGAAATGGATAAAGGGGAGTGTGCCTACTCCTCATGGTGAGGTTAGTGTCTATATGGATCGTCATCAGGTGAAGGTGAAGTCGACGGAAGGTACAGGCTGGCTGAACTTGCCGGGCAAGTCGCCTGTGAAGATACCTGCAGGACAAGAGATAACCGTACGCTATTAAAATACCGTTTTAGATACAGAAATAAAAAGACCGGGCGAAATTCAAACTTCGTCCAGTCTTTTCAAAATACAATGATTGGTCAGATCAATGATTACTTGTTGCGGAAGATCAGTCCGTTGCCAAAGTAGTCAATGATGATTGGTTGACTGCGGTTTACCTTTCCGGCCAGGAGTTGTTTGCTCAGGTCATTGAGCACATAGTCCTGGACAGCCCGCTTTACAGGCCGGGCACCGAATTCGGGATCATACCCTACTTCCGTCAGATAGTTGACGGCTGAATCTGTCCACTTGAGAGTGAATCCCTGATCTGCTAATCTCTTGGCGACATGGTTCAATTGCAGGCGGACAATCTGTCCAACCTGAGGTTTCGTTAACGGCAGGAACATGATGGTTTCATCAATACGATTGAGGAACTCCGGACGAATGGTCTTTTTCAACATCTCCAGAATCTCTTCTTTCGTACTATTGATGACACTCTCACGGTTGGCATCAGTCATCGTCTCCAGTTTCTCGCGTATCAAATCACTTCCCAGATTACTGGTCATGATGATGATCGTATTCTTGAAGTTCACGACGCGTCCCTTGTTATCCGTCAGCCGGCCGTCATCCAATACCTGAAGCAGGATATTGAATACATCCGGATGAGCCTTTTCGATCTCGTCGAAAAGCACCACACTGTAAGGCTTACGCCGGACGGCTTCCGTGAGTTGACCGCCTTCATCATAGCCTACGTACCCCGGGGGTGCACCGATCAGACGAGAGACACTGAACTTTTCCTGATACTCACTCATATCAATACGCGTCATCATCGACTCATCATTGAAAAGATAGTCAGCTAAAGTCTTGGCCAATTCTGTCTTGCCGACTCCCGTAGTACCAATAAAGAGGAATGATGCGATGGGACGGTTCGGATCCTGCAGCCCCGCCCTGCTTCTGCGGACCGCATCAGAAACGGCCTTGATGGCCTCATCCTGTCCGATGACCCTCTTATGAAGTTCATCCTCCATGTGAAGGAGTTTTTCACGTTCACTCTGCATCATCCGGGTTACGGGTATTCCCGTCCAACGGCTGACCACCTCGGCAATATCGTCAGGGGTAACCTCTTCCCTTACGAGAGCAGCGCCCCCCTGAGTCGTTTTCAACTGTGCCTGAATTTTCTTGATGTCATCATTCAGTTGGTTGAGTCTGGAATAACGGATTTCTGCGACACGTTCATAATTGCCTTCCCGTTCAGCCTTTTCAGCCTCATATTTGAGTTGTTCGATTTGCTGTTTGTCCTGTTGGATCTTATTGACGAGATTCTTCTCGCTTTCCCATTTAGCCCGATAAGCCTTATCCTTATCTTTCAGGTCAGCAAGTTCCTTGTCAAGATGTTCAATCTTCGGCTGGTCATTTTCCCTCTTGATCGCCTCCCGTTCAATTTCCAGTTGTTTGATGTGATGGTCAATGTCATCCAACTCTTCAGGGACAGAGTCACGCTCCAGGCGGAGTTTGGCAGCAGCCTCATCCATCAGGTCAATGGCCTTGTCCGGAAGATACCGGTCATTAATATAACGTTCCGAGAGTTTTACGGCAGCGATGCAGGCATCATCCTGAATGCGGACCTTATGGTGATTTTCATAACGTTCCTTCAGGCCCCGCAGGATAGAGATGGCATCCATCTCACTCGGTTCATCGACCATGACTGTCTGGAAACGGCGTTCCAGAGCCTTATCTTTCTCAAAGTATTTCTGATATTCATTCAACGTAGTCGCGCCGATCGTCCGCAATTCCCCACGTGAGAGCGCCGGTTTCAAGATGTTGGCGGCATCCATAGCTCCCTCACCACCACCGGCACCTACGAGGGTATGGATTTCATCAATGAAGAGAATGATGTCCCCATTGGCATGTTCCACCTCTTTGATGACGCTTTTCAGGCGTTCCTCAAATTCCCCCTTATACTTGGCACCTGCGATCAGAGCCCCCATGTCGAGCGAATAAACCTGTTTATTTTTCAGGTTTTCCGGTACATCACCACGGACGATACGTTCAGCGAGACCTTCCACGATGGCCGTCTTGCCGACACCAGGTTCACCTATTAAGATAGGATTGTTTTTAGTCCGGCGTGAGAGGATGGTGAGTACACGGCGGATCTCTTCATCACGGCCGATGACCGGATCAAGTTTTCCTGCACGGGCCTGCACGATGAGGTTCTTGGCATATTTAGAAAGAGCCTGATAGTTCTCATCACCACTCTGCGACTTTACCTGTTGTCCCTCACGGAGTTCCTTGATTGCCGTCAGCATCTCCTTTTCAGTGCATCCTGCGTCTTTCAGGATACGGCCTGCTGCGGAGCTGGACTCAAAGAGGGCAACCAGCATCGGTTCGATACTTACGAATTCATCTCCCATTTTCTGAGAAAGATCCATAGTCTTCTGAAGGATATTATTGCTATCATTACTCAGATAAGGTTCTCCTCCAGAGACTTTCGGCAGATGCAGGATCTCCTGTTGCACAGAGTTTTCAATCATCTGACCGTTAGCTCCGAGTTTTTGAAAGATATAGTTAGTTACATCTTTCCCTTTTCTGAGGACACCTTCCAGAAGATGAACAGGTTCGATGGCCTGTTGCCCGTTCTGCCGGGCAATATTTACGGCCTCCTGTATGGCTTCTTGAGCCTTAATGGTAAATTTATCGAATGTCATATATTATTTTCCTTTCTTGTTTTTCTGATTCTATTAAGGCGACTACTCAAATCCTGTGCCGGGGACAGTGGCGCTGACATAATGTCTGCACCTGCTGACAATCTGGCTCCTGGGCATTTCCAAATCAATGAGAGAGGTTTATTTTGTCGTATTCCCCATTTTTGCAGTTTAAAATCTATTAAGGTTTCCGTCTCTTTCTTCCCATGGTAATGTTGCAAAAATATAAAAAGAAATTGTATCAAGCAAGGAATTTGGATAAAAATCATTATCTTTGCGTATACAACAATATCTTGACCACTAAAATATGAAAAAGAAGATTCTATCTCTGGCATTATTCTCCATGTTGCCACTGGCAGTGATGGCCGACAGTTACCATTCTCTATGGAAACAATTTGCCAAGGCCCGGAACAAAGATCTGCCCAAGACTGAATTGAATATCTTGAGACAGATTTCCTTGAAATCTGAGAAGGATCATAGCTATGGTCATTTACTTTCAGCCGAGTTGATGACGGTTTCTCTAAAATCGAATATTTCACCCGACTCCCTTTCCGTTGGAATTGATCACTTGAAAGCGAAAGCGCGGAAGGCAGAGTCATCAGATCCAGTGCTGGCCGCCATTTATGAGTCGGCGCTAGGCCGGTTCTATGCAGAGAACCCGTCGTTAGGTACTGATTACCGTCTTCAGAGCCGTCAGTACTATGCACTTTCCATGAAGCATCCTGATTTGCTGGCAAAACAGAAAGCATCGGAATATGATCCGTTATTTACAAGAGGGATTGACAGTGATGTCTTTGGAAATGACCTCCTGCATGTCATCGGTTTGCAGGCGCAAGATTACAAGACCCTGCACCGTTATTATCAGGAAACAGGCAATCGGGCGGCAGCCTGTGTGATCGCCTCGAAACGGGTGGATGCTACACAGAAAATAGATGTGCTGGATGCGTGTAAGTCGAAATATCTCCAGTGCATAGATTCTTTACTCCATGTCTATGGAGACCTTCCTGCCGCTGGTGAACTGGCCCTGGCACGTTACCGCTTCATGCAGCGTGCAAAGGATGTGACCATAGCCGACCGTATCCATTATATTGATTATGCGTTGTCTCAATGGGGGAGCTGGCCGGGGATGAGTGTTCTCCGCAATGAAAGGAAGGCGCTTACGAATCCGTCTTTCTCGGCTTCTATCGGACGTCTGGTGATGATTCCTGACCAGCCTTTCCGGATATATGCAGATCAGATCCGTCATATTCCGAGTTTGCTGATGACTATCCAGCGGGTGAAGGTAGACAGAGATCAACTCGCAGCCCTGACCGGCGGCCGGGAGGGGACAACGGTCAATGACCGTCAATATGAACAATTGAAAAAGCATTTGTCCGTTACTCCTCTGATCACACAGGAGAAGCAATATGGAGTCAATGAGCCCTATGAGGTCGTCAGGGATTCCTTTAATGTCAGCGGGCTGCCTGCAGGGATTTATCTCTTGAAGATGTCAGCAGGTGACAAGCATATCGCTGTACAAAGGGTGCTCTTCTTCGTTTCGGATGTGGCCCTTTTGGAAGAGGGGCTGCCAGGGAAGGATATAAGATATGCGGTGGTCAGCGCAACGACTGGACGACCTTTACGGAATGCCTCGCTCCGATTGACCTTTCCTGATGGTAACGCAACCGCCTCTTCAAGCCTTTCCGGCAAGACAGCCGTCACACTTCATTGCGATGATAACGGGGAAGTGGTCTACCACTCTGCCGGCCGGTACCCGGTGATCTATGCCTTTACTCCCGAAGACCGTTATTGCCCGGAGATGGATACGTGGGGGAATTATACTTATTATACCCCTCGTGAGGAAACAGACGGTATGAAGTTGTTCACTGACCGCAAAATATACCGTCCGGGCCAGACCGTCCATGTGGCTGCCATTCATTTCATCCTGAAGGATGGAGTGGAGGCAAAGGTGGCCTCAGAAAGACAAGTCAAACTGATCCTCAGGGATGCAAATGGCAAGATGATTGACGGGAAAGAGTTGACTACAGATGAATATGGCACTGCTTCTACGTCATTCACTCTTCCTTCCGGAGGCTTGACCGGTCGGTTTTCCGTTTATTCGGACGACCAGCGTGGAGGCACAGCAGAAGCATCCTTTAATGTAGAAGAATACAAACGTCCTGCTTTTCAAGTGGCGTTTCCTGAACCCCACCTGGTCTATCATGCCGGTGATACCATCATGGTGAAGGCAGCTGCCAGGAGTTATACAGGAGTTCCTGTACAGGGAGCTCAAGTGAAATATGAAGTGGTGCGCCGGCCGGTTCTCTGGTGGAGATCGTTTGGAAAGGACGATAGTCAGAAAGATGTTTATTCTGATACTACAGTTACGGACAATCGCGGCGAATTTACCGTTCGTGTGCCCATGGTCATAGACGGAGCAGAAGAGGGGCCTGCGCGTTTTTATGATTTTGAAGTCAATGCGGCGGTGACAGACCTTGGCGGCGAGACGGAATCAGGCAAACTGACCTTGCCTCTGGGGACACAGGCAACGGCTTTCAGTTGTGATCTTCCTGAAAAGGCAGAATCGGATAGTCTTCAGACGATTACCTTCGAATATAGAAATGCGGCAGGTGCAGATATACCTGCTACAGTCAACTATCATTTTGACCAGGGGGCCGGACAGACAGCCCGCACGAATGAGAAGGTCAGGCTGGTGGGAGTGCCGGGACTGACTTCCGGGATTCATCAACTGTGGGCCGTCTGTGGCACGGATACCCTGAGGCAGTCTGTCGTGCTCTTCAGGATGACGGATAAACAACCCGCAACCGCTACGCATGACTGGTTCTACCAGTCCTCTGAAGAATTTCATAGGGATGGCCGGCCGGTCTATGTCCAGGTGGGAAGTAGTGACCCGGACCAGCATATCTTGTATACAGTCTTTTCTGGCAATAAAGTCCTGGAGAGCGGGCATATAGACCAGAGCCGGGTTCTCCATACCCGTGCGTTTACCTATCGTCCTGAATATGGGGATGGCATCCGCCTGACCTATGCGTGGATGAAGAATGGCGTAGCCTATACCCATACGACAACCATTGAGAACCCTCTTCCTGATAAGCGCCTGATCCTGCACTGGTCCACTTTCAGGAACCTGCTGATACCTGGACAGAAAGAGACCTGGACATTGAAGGTGACACGTCCTGACGGTACTTCTGTCCCTGCTCAACTTCTTTCGGTACTCTATGACGGAAGTCTGGATCAGATCCTGAGGCACAACTGGAACTTCTCTCTGGGACTGAACCGGAGTCTGCCGGCAACGTTCTGGCAGTCTGTAAGGGATCAGTTCCCCTTCCTGAATGTTGATGGTAGTGCAACATATAAAACTTATGAAACCCGTTCCCTGGAATTCAGTACCTTTAACCCGATGTACTTTGATACAGGCAGTAGCTTTGGTCCTATTTTCCCCGGCGTAAGGGCCTTGGGTGGATCGAAACGCATTGTATCCGGAGGAATAGCCTATGATCATGCACCGGTGGTCCTGATGGCAGAACAGAAGGTGTCGGCAAATTATGCAGATGCAGGCGTTCAGTCCTCTGCCC
Source organism: Segatella asaccharophila (assembly GCF_054687055.1). Lineage (NCBI taxonomy): Bacteria > Pseudomonadati > Bacteroidota > Bacteroidia > Bacteroidales > Prevotellaceae > Segatella > Segatella asaccharophila. The sequence goes on from NZ_BAACAN010000004.1 coordinate 71,592, forward strand.
GTACTTCTACTGGCGGACTTCGGGAAAATTTAAATGAGACGGCATTCTTCTATCCTGCTCTGACGACTGACCAGCAGGGGAATATTGTCATCAGGTTTACTCTTCCGGAGAGTGTGACGACTTGGCACTTCCTGGCTTTTGCCCATGATAAGAGCATGAACTTCGGTTTGTTGTCTGATACGGCAGTTGCCCGTAAGACAGTGATGGTCCGTCCTAATATTCCTCGTTTCGTCCGTGACGGTGATCGAGCCAATATGACCGGTCAACTCCTGAATACCTCTTCTAAAACAGTGAGTGGAACGGCCCGGATGGAGTTGCTGAATCCTGAAACCGAAAAAATCGTTTATTCAGAATCCCGTCATTTTACCATCCGTCCGGTAGGTACGGCCGTAGTCGGTTTCAGTATCGATCTGACCGATGGCTCAGACCTGGCTCGTCAACTGGCAGATCTGAACCATAGTCTGCTGATCTGCCGTATGGTTGCGGAGGGAAGTGGCTATAGTGATGGTGAGCAGCATTATCTGCCGGTCTTACCGGAGCAGGAATCCGTAACCAACACCTTGGCTTTTACTCAGAATGAACCGGGACGGAAGACGATAGATCTGACGACATTGTTCCCTGTAAAAGCCACGAATAAAAAATTGACTGTGGAATATACGAGTCATCCCTCCTGGTTATTGATCCAGTCCTTGCCTTCCCTCGCAATCCCCGATCAGTATAATGCGGTAAGTCTTGCGGCTGCTTACTATGCCAATGGTGTCGCCGCTTATCTGATGCACCGGAATCCTGTGTTGAAAAGGGTGGTGAGTCTTTGGAAACAGGAGGATGCGGGGGAATCTACCTTGAGGAGCCAACTAGACCAGAACCCGGATCTGAAGAATCTTGTGCTGAACGAAACACCTTGGGTGCTGGAAGCCGACCGACAGGCTGACCAGAAGCAAAAACTCAGTGAGCTGTTTGATGAAAATCTGGTCCAGTCCAGAAGAAGTGAAGCCTTGAGCAAGTTACTCCGGCTCCAGACGGCAGAGGGTGCCTGGGCATGGTGTCCTGGCATGCAGGGTAATATCTATATGACTGAGGCCGTGAGTGAGATGCTGGTGCGCTTGAATGCCATGACCGGACACCAGCAGGAGACGACAATGATGCTGGACCGGGCCTTCAACTGGATGGCGGGGAAAATGCATGAAGAGGTGATCCGTCTAAAGGATGAACAGAACCATGGTGCAAAGACTGTCCTGCCTTCCGAGGAGGCTGTGCATTTCTTATATATGGATGCAATTGACGGTCGCAGGTTGTCTGCCCAGGGAGAGGCAGATAAGATTTATCTGGTAAACTTGATTGCAGATCGTGGAACGGACATGACGATTTATGGAAAAGCCAGGACAGCAGTTATTCTGGCGAAAAATCACCGTACCGGGAAAGCAAAGGAGTTTTTGCAGAGTGTGAAGGAATATTCCGTTTACAGGGAGGAGACCGGTCGTTATTTTGATACGGATAAGGCCCGGTATCACTGGTGTGATGATCAGATCCCTACAGAGGTAGCCGCTATTGAGGGACTGCGTTGCCTGGATCCGGCATCCCAGGCTATCGATGAGATGAGGCGATGGCTGCTCCAGGAAAAACGTACAACATCGTGGAATACCCCTGTCAATGCAGTGGATGCGGTCTATGCTTTCGGCGTGGACAGTATGGCTATACAGAAGGAAGAAACCCTTCCGTTAATGCGTGTGGACGGGAGAGCATTGGCGGTCTCCCAGGCGACGGCAGGACTGGGCTATGTCCAGTCCTCTGTGGAGGAGAATCATGCCAGAGTACTTACCATAGACAAGACGGAGAAGGGCATCAGCTGGGGAGCTGTCTATGCCCAGTTTATGGAGAAGGGTTCGAATATTCAGAATGCCAGATCAGGTATGACGGTGACCAGGGAGATCCTATCCCCTTCGGGTATCCGTGTTGATGAAAGTTCTCTGCAGGTCGGAGAGCGTGTCAAGGTCCGTCTGACGGTCACTTGTGACCGTGATTATGATTTCGTGCAGGTGAAAGACCAGCGTCCTGCCTGTTTTGAACCTGTCTTCCAATTGAGTGGTTATCACGGGAACTACTACTATGCTCCGAAAGATGAGGCTACGGATTATTTCTTTGACCACCTTTCAAAGGGCAGGCATATTATGGAAACGGAATATATGGTTGATCGTACCGGAAGTTATCAGAGTGGCACTTGCACGGTACAATGTGCCTATAATCCATCCTATGGAGCTCGCCTGGCGGCCCAGACTTATATCGTGAAATGACTTTACGGTGTGTCTTGTGACGGAGAGACAGTTTATGGAGTAGAGGATGTTAAATTAAATATACATCGAATTAATTGAGAATGAGTTACAGAAGATTAGTTTTAGCAGTACTATTACTGTCCGGGACAATGGTTGTGTCGGCGCAGCAGATCAGTGTCAGTCAATCGACAGTGGAATGTGGTGAAGTCATCTACAAGCATCCGGTTACGGCAGTGTTCCAGTTGAGAAATGCAAGCCGGCATAGTTTGACTATAGCGGAAGTACGTACCAGTTGTGGCTGCGTAGACGCCCATTATCCGGATAGACGGATAGATAGGGAAAAAAAGTTTGAAATTTCGGTTACTTATGATGCAAGACTGTTGGGACATTTCCGAAAGGCAGTCGAAGTTTATGCTCAAGGAGACAAAGAGCCGGTGACCCTTTGGATGCAGGGTATCGTCGTAAGGGATACGATCCGTGATTTCAACGGCCATTACCCCTATCAGGCAGGAGTAATGAAAGTGGATAAGAATGATGTGGAATTTGAAGTTCATAAAGGGAACCGTCAGGTGCAGAAAATTTATCTCTTTAATCCTAGTCAGTATGTGGTTGAGCCTGTCATGCTGCATTTGCCTGATTATCTTTCTGCGATCTTCTCACCTTCAAAGCTCTCTCCGGGACATGCAGGAATTGCTCTTCTGACAGTAGATTCTCATCAGTTGCATGATTTTGGGTTGACCCAGACCAGCATCTTCCTGGGTACTTCTCCAGGTGACCAGGTCTCTCCGGATAAGGAAATAACGGTCTCTGCGGTCTTGCTTCCCCCTGAACGCAATGGTCAGGGCCAGAAGGATGCATCAGCACCTGTCATAGATCTTTCCTCTTCATCACTTGATCTGGGATCGTTTGGGCGGAAAGAAAAACTTAAGGGAAGTATCAGAATTACAAATAAGGGCAGGCAGACACTGGAGATCCGTTCTCTTCAGATGTTTACCCTTGGATTAAAGGTCTCGTTGAATAAGACGAAAATAGAACCTGGGGAAGAGGCCAGGCTCAAGGTCACGGCCTTTAAATCGGAATTGAAGAAATCCCGGAGCAAGCCCCGTATTCTGATGATTACCAATGCACCGAATCACGAAGAAGTGGAGATTCCCATCCTGGTCAGACTTTGACCTGCACCTTGTAAATTCATGAGTATGATACCAGTAGAAATAGATAAGAGCAGCGGCTTCTGCTTTGGCGTTACCAGAGCCATTACGAAGGCTGAAGAGGAACTGGCTGCCGGTGGTACATTGTATTGTCTGGGGGATATTGTCCATAACAGTATGGAAGTGGATCGCCTGCACCGGGAGGGGTTGATCACGATTGATCACCAGCAGTTGAAACAGTTGCATGATGTGAAAGTTCTGCTCCGCGCACATGGTGAGCCACCGGAAACTTATGAAGTGGCAAGGCGGAACCATATTGAAATCATTGATGCAACTTGTCCTGTCGTCCTCCAGTTGCATAAACGCATCAAGAAGCAATATGTGAGTAATCCGGATGCCCAGATCGTTATCTTCGGGAAAAACGGCCATGCTGAAGTGCTGGGGTTAGTAGGGCAGACCCAGAGTCAGGCGATTGTCGTTGAGAATATTGAGGATGTGAAGAAACTGGATTTCACACGTGATACCTATCTCTATTCCCAGACTACAAAAAATCTTGATGAATTCCATCGCATTATCGAATATATCCAGGGGCATATTGCTCCCGGAGCCATTTTCAAGAGTTTTGATACGATTTGCCGGCAGGTGGCTAACCGGATGCCCCATATCGCGGAATTTGCCTCACGACATGATCTGGTACTTTTTGTCAGTGGCCGTAAGAGTTCTAATGGGAAGGTGCTATTTCATGAATGCCTGCGCGTGAATCCCAAGAGTTATCTTATCGACAGACCGGAGGATATTCAGAAAATTTGTCTGAAAGGGGTGCATTCCATTGGCATCTGTGGAGCCACCAGTACGCCGAAATGGCTGATGGAAAAATGCGCGGATTATGTGCGTTCGCATACGCAGAATATTCCATCCTCTCCGGTGGAGTAGCCGGATGCTTTTTACAGATGGGCTGCAGCACGGAAATGCTCCAGAAGCCAGTCTTTCTGTTCCGTGATGGTCATGTCACTGTTATCTAGTTCTATTGCATCTTCAGCCTTGCGGAGCGGACTGACGGTGCGGTGCGAGTCAATGAAGTCACGTTGCTGGATGTTCTTGAAGATCGCATCATAGTCTGCTGACATATCCTTGGCTTGCAACTCCTCGTAACGCCGCCGGGCACGAACGTCGGCACGGGCAGTGACAAATATTTTCAGTTCGGCATGGGGAAAGACCACTGTGCCGATGTCTCTGCCGTCCATCACGATGCCCTTGTCTTTTCCCATTTCCTGTTGTTGCGCAACCAGGGCCTTACGGACAAAAGGGAGTGCTGCGACAGGACTGACGTGTGAAGAGACCGCCAGTGACCGGATTTCCTGTTCCACATTCTTCCCGTTGAGAAATGTTAGTGGCAGACCGGTTCCCGGATCACGTCGGAAACAAATATGAATATCAGAGATCTGGCTTTCCAGGTCTTCCCCTCTGATCCTTCCGTCCTCATTGAATATATGGTGCTGCATGGCATAGAGGGTTACAGCCCGGTACATGGCTCCTGTATCTATGTAGATATACCCGATTTCACGGGCCAGGTCTTTGGCCATGGTGCTCTTCCCGCAGGAAGAATAGCCATCAATGGCAATGATGATTTTTTCCATTTTTATGAGTGCTTGATGATTCTTTTACCGTGGATGAATCCTCGGACTGCCTGACTGTCCGGAATCCGGATAAGCCTGAAGCGCCTCAAAGGTCCGGCTGTTGCTGGAGAACGGGAAGAGGAGACTGCAATAAGGAGAGTCCGGATAACTTTTTTCGTCAGATTCTTTTATTTATTGAGCAAAGATACGGCTTTTTTCAAATATTTAGGTAAATTTGCCATAGATTCCGTTTGTAAAATGGAAGGAAATATTAAAATATACCATTCTGGTAAATGAATTAGATTATGTATACCTCAGAAGAACTTCTACAGAAAATCAATACTTGCCTCGCCCGTCTTCCCTATAGCCGGCAGCCGGCGTCTCTTTATACCCCTGTGCAGTATGTGCTGTCCATGGGGGGAAAACGAATCCGTCCCACGCTGATGTTGCTTGCCTATAATCTTTATAAGGAAGATGTGGATCATATCCTGATGAATGCCATTGCCCTGGAAACCTATCATAACTATACTCTTCTGCATGATGACCTGATGGATCATGCAGATATGCGCCGGGGGCAGATGACAGTTCATAAGAAGTGGAACGCCAATACTGCAATCCTTTCCGGTGATTCGATGCTGGTGCTCGCTTACGAGCGGATGGCAAAATGTGATGATGCTTATCTGAGACCAGTCCTGGATCTGTTTACAGAAACGGCTTTGGAGATTGGTGAAGGGCAGCAGTATGATATTGACTTTGAAACCCGGGATGACGTTACGGAAGAGGAGTATATCGAAATGATCCGCTTGAAGACCAGTGTGCTTTTGGCCTGTGCCTTGAAGATCGGCGCTATCCTGGCGGATGCTCCTGAATCTGACCAGCAGAATCTATACCTCTTCGGCGAGCGCCTGGGCCTGACGTTCCAGTTGCAGGATGATTATCTGGACGTTTATGGTAATCCGAAAATTTTCGGTAAGGCGATCGGGGGGGATATTGTTTCCAATAAGAAAACCTATATGCTGATCAACGCTTTCAACAGGGCTGACAAGAGACAACACAAACAACTTGATTATTGGGTTCAGGCCAAGACCTTTGACCGTGCGGAGAAAGTGGCAGCCATCACCCACCTGTATAATGAAATGGGGATCGACCAGCTGGCCTTGGAGAAAATTGACTATTATTTTGAGGACAGTAAACAGTATCTTGATGCTGTAAATTTGCCGGATAGCAGGAAGCAGATCCTTGCAGATTATGCTCGGCGGATGATGCATCGTAATCATTGATCAGTCAGAATGCCGCAATCTTTTATTTGTATAGATACACACGCCCACCTGAATGGTGAAGAGTTTAAGGACGACCTGCCGGAAGTCATCGCGAGAGCGAAGGATGCAGGGGTAGTGAAAATTTTCCTGCCTGCGGTAGACTGGCCTAGTGTCGCCGGTGTGCTGAAAGTTTCTCGGGACTATCCCGGTTATGCTTATCCGATGATCGGCCTCCAGCCGGAGGAGGTCAGGGAGGACTGGAAGGTGGTGTTGCAGAGGATGAGGCAGATGCTGACGGATCATTCTCCTTTTATCGCCATTGGTGAATGTGGGTTAGATTTCTATTGGTCACGTGAACAGGAAAAAGCACAATTGGCTGCTTTCGAGGAGCAGGTATGCTGGTCTGTAGAGACACGATTGCCCTTGGAAATTCATTGCAGGAAGGCTCAGAATGAACTTCTGCATATTATGAAACCGTATGAGAAAGAACTCCCCGGCGGGGTCTTCCATTGCTTTACTGGGAATCAGAGAGAGGCAGAGGAATACCTTCGGTTCTCCCGTTTCTCCTTAGGGATAGGAGGCGTGTCAACTTTCAAAAGCAGTCATCTGCGTGAGGACCTGCCAGCTTCTGTACCTCTTTCCCGTATCGTCCTGGAGACAGACAGCCCTTATATGGCTCCTGTTCCTCATCGTGGAACCCGTAATGAGAGTTCGTATGTTGTAGAAGTGCTGAAAACACTGGCTTTGAGTTATGGCAAGAGCGTGGAAGAGGTGGCTGACATCACGAATGAAAATGTAAGACGGATTTTCGGAATCACCGTAAAGGTATGACGAAAATCCTGAAAGATTGTGCCGTTTGCTGACAATAATAAAGCAAGAGCCTGTCGGAAACATTTAAAGAAGTTTAAAATTGTGTTTCGAATGCCGTTTTTTGGCTTAAAAACTGTACTTTTGCATCGATTTAACGGGAAAGTTGCTCGAGTGGTTGAAGAGGCACGCCTGGAAAGCGTGTAAACGCCTAAAGCGTTTCATAGGTTCGAATCCTATACTTTCCGCTTCTTTTCAGAGGTTTTCAGGTGAAAATGGAAAGATTTTTTCATTGATGATGCTAATTCATGAATCACTCGTTCCAATTCAGATTCACTTTTTCGGTTTGAAACTTATTACGGTAAGAGAGTATTCTCCGCGTCCGTCTTTCATCATGGCATTTCTCACGGAAAAGAATAAAAAACTATCAAATTAAAGCAATTTTTACTCGTTTAGTTGTAACTCTCAATTATTTACAGTATCTTTGCAGCAAATAAAATAAATAATGGCACATCATAATTTAGATTCATTAGACAAGAAAATTCTGAAACTGATTGCTTCCAATGCACGGATTCCATTTCTGGAAGTAGCCCGCGCTTGCAATGTCAGCGGAGCGGCAATCCATCAGCGGATTCAGAAACTGACCTCACTGGGTGTGTTGAAAGGTTCCCAGTTTATTATTGATCCGGAAAAGATTGGTTATGAGACTTGTGCTTACATCTCTCTCTACTTGAAAGATCCTTCTTCTTTTGAGAATGTGGTAGAGGCTTTGAAGAAAATACCTGAGGTTGTAGAATGTCATTCTACAACCGGTGATATGGATCTTTTTATCAAGATGTATGCGAAGAATAACCGGGATCTGATGTCTATCATCCACGATAAGCTCCAGCCGTTGGGACTGTCGCGGAGTGAGACGATTATCTCTTTCAATACTTCCTTTAACCGTCAGTTGCCGATCGATAAAATCACGGTAGAAGAAGATCATGTCCGCGAAGATGAGGACGATGCCTGAGAATAAAGATGCATCGGTTTAAAAGACCGAAGTAGCAAGATTAAATATAGCAATGGAGAGGACTGGCTCGTGGGAGTCGGTCCTCTTTTTGGCTTTCAGAGGGAGCCTGGAACATTCATCTTCTGATATAGTCCACAAAAGAATAGGCTTCCGGATGGTTTTCATCAGCTGGATGGTGCTCCCGTGATTTGACCTGCCAGTTGTCGTATGGAGGGAAAAAAGCATCTGCATGTTCAGGTGTGGCGTCCACTTCCGTGAGACAGAGTCTGTCTGCTTTGCGGATGGATTGCTTATACACACTTGCCCCACCTATAATATAGATGTCTTCACTTTCCGTGCAATGCAGGAGAGCTTCGTCAAGGGAAGGATAAACCTCACAACCGGGCAGGCTTGTCACGGTTGTGCTCAGTACGATATTACGGCGATGGGGGAGAGCTCCCTTGGGGAGTGACTCAAACGTCTTCCGTCCCATGATGACGGTATGGCCCGTAGTCAGATTCTTAAATCTTCTCATGTCTTCGTGTATCGGGTAGATCAACCGGTTATGGTAGCCGATGGCACGATTTCCGGCCACGTTAGCAATAATATTGATTCTCATTGGTCTGGTCTTGAAAGTTGAATACTATAGGGTGGTTTCCTGTCATGAGCTTTTCATGCAGGATGATTATACGGACACTTTAGCAGAGATGTGCGGCCATGGATTATAATCCGTTAACTCGAAATCCTCATATTTGAAGTCAAAGATGCTCTTTACATCAGGGTTGATATGCATGTGCGGTAAGGGACGTGGAGTACGGGTCAATTGTAATCTGGCCTGTTCGATATGATTCAGATACAGGTGTGTGTCACCAGTTGTAATAATCAGGTCCCCGAGTCCCAAGTGGGTTACCTGCGCCGTCATCATAAGAAGCAGAGCGTAAGAAGCGATGTTGAAAGGCAATCCCAGGAAAGTATCTGCCGAACGCTGGTAGAGTTGGAGGCTCAGCCGGCCATCGGCGACATCATACTGGAAAAGGCAGTGACAAGGTGGCAGTGCCATTTGTTCGACATCAGCAGGGTTCCAGGCGGTGACGATGAGCCGCCGTGACTCCGGGTGGTCTTTGATCTGCTGGATGACGCGTGAGATCTGATCAATGGAACCGCCGTGATAATCCGGCCAGGCCCGCCACTGATGGCCGTATACAGGTCCTAAGTCGCCGTTGGGGTCAGCCCATTCGTTCCATATCTTTACTCCATTTTCCTGCAGATAGCGTACATTCGTGTCTCCTTTCAAAAACCAGAGAAGTTCGTAAATAATGGATTTGAGGTGGAGTTTCTTGGTGGTCAGCAGAGGGAATCCATCATCCAGGTGGAATCTCATCTGGTTGCCGAAAATAGAAAGGGTACCAGTGCCGGTACGATCGTCTTTTTGTACTCCTTCCGTCAGAATACGGTGGAGGAGGTCGAGATATTGTTTCATATATTGATTACTTTGTTATTGATGTTCTGGATATGAGTGCTTTTGATCTTCCATTCTTTCGGATAGAGATTGTTGATACGGTGCCCAATATTTTTAGCAAACCCCAAAGGGAAATCTTTGTAGCAGATGAGAACAATCCCCGTGGGGCAACCGGTCACAGGCATCAGAGCTTCTCTCCGCAGATAAGTGATAGCCTGGGAAGCATCGACATTGATCCTGAAATAGTTGTTGTCTGAAAACAGAGATAAAGCTTTTGAGATGTCAGGGATCCTTTCCTTCCCCTTTTGTTCATCCGGGCAGATTCCATGAGAAAGGACCTTCAGATACTTCTCTGTCTTCTTTTCGATGCTTCTCCATGAGGGTGCCCCAGCCGTCAGTGCAGAGACCCCGCGTTTTTTCAGTATTGCGAGGAACAGTCCTTCACCCTTTGTCCTGCCGGGGATGAAGCGATAGACGGGGAGAGCGGCGGAGGCATTTGTGTGAGGGTAAAGAGCACCAGTGATCTTCCATTCCGGCTGTGTAGTAACGGGAATGAAGTCGGCTCCGAGTTCCGAAGCGATCCACATCACGTTCTTTTCATCCTCCTCAGCATTGAAGGTACAGGTAGAGTAGACCATTAAGCCTCCTGGTTTCAGGCAAGGCCAGATGTCGCCTACGATGTCCCGTTGAAGGGTCTGGCAGCGTCCGATGTTGGCGGAACTCCATTCGTGAATGGCCTTCTCATCCTTACGGAACATACCTTCTCCCGAGCACGGTACGTCCGTCAGGATAAGGTCAAAATGAATTCCGCTTTTTTGATAGTCTTTCGCTGCATTATTGGTGACGATAATATCCGGATGCCCGAATTTCAAGATGTTCTCGTTCAGGATCTGTGCACGGTTATGAATAGGCTCATTACTGAAAAGGATGCTCCCCTGAGGCAAGGCGCTCATCGCACAGGTAGTCTTTCCCCCTGGGGCTGCACAGAGATCCAAAGCAGTCACAGGTTGATGAATGACCTGCCGGAGCACATGGTCCAGAAACATGGAAGAGGCTTCCTGCACATAGTAGACCCCTGCATGAAGTAACGGATCGAAGGTGAAGGCCGGCCGGTCTTTCAGGTAGATCCCGTTTCTGCACCACGGGACCATTGAGTCAAGAGAGGGAATATCTTTTACGTTCAGCATATATTTGAAAGGGTTGATCCGGATGCTTACCGGAGAAGGCTGGTCCAGTCCGTCCTTGAACTGACGGTATAGATGCTCCCCCATTAATTCACGGGTATAACTCTCGAATGCCTCTGGTAATTCCATGTTTTGCCGTTTTCCTTGCAAAAATACTATTTTTTTCGTTCCTTTGCAACTAAATCACTACTTGTTGCATCTAACAGTTAGAAAATAAAAATAAAAGGATATGAAAAAATTTTGGATTACGTTTATCATGCTGATGCTTACATTCAGCTTTTCGATAGTTTCGGCTGCCCCCCGGCATCGCCATCATCCCCAGTTGGAGGCGACAGCTCCTGCTCCAAGGCATGCGAGTCCTACCCCGGTAAACAGTAAGGCAAATTCATCTAACCAGTCGATGGATGCTTATTCCGATACGACCTCTGCGGCAGATGCAGATGATGAGGATTCTGTGGAAGAGGCTTCTGATTCGAACCAGAGCAATGATAATCCGAATCATACGATGATTTACTGGTTTGATAAAGTGATGGGAGGCACGGTAGGGGTAGGCGGAATCCTGTTTGCCATGCTTGTGGTCATCCTGGTATTTCTCTTTCTGACTTCCCCGTTAATTGTCATCGCATTGATTGTATGGTGGCTTATCAAGCGAAAAAACAAGCGTATGGACCTGGCGCAGAAAGCCATAGAAAACGGGCGACCTATTCCGGAATCTGAGATACCTGTTGAGAAGCAGTCTGATAAATATCTGTTAAAACGGGGCGCAAGGAATGGGTTCTTAGGCTTGGGCCTGATGATGATGTTCTGGTTCTGGCATGCTCCTTTCCTGGCCGGCATAGCAGCTCTGGTCTTTATCTATGGTGCCGGACAGGCATTCATTGCCTGGGCTTCGATGAAAGATGCGCTCCATTTAGGGGGTGATAAAGAGCAGAAGGCTGGTAATGCATCTCAGAATCCTCAGGATCATACGGAGGCTGAGGGTAAGATGGCAGGTGATCAGGATGACTCTGCGGCATCTGATGCTGATCAGGGTGAGCGACAGGGTGCTCCTGAAGGAGCTGAACCCAATGAGAATGAGCCCATAGAAAAGGAGCCTTCTGAGAAGGACTAAATGCTGAAAGTATATATCTGTGGAAGTTCTGAAACTCACTCATATTGAAAAAGTTTGATGATATCTCTCTCGTCACCAGGGTGGCGGTACTTCATGACAACCGGTCATTTGACCGATTGGTCGTGAAGTACCAATCTCCCGTGAGGCGTTTTTTCTTGAGCCAGACGTTCGGAAATGGCCCGCTGAGTGATGACCTGGCTCAGGAAACCTTTATCAAAGGTTATCTGAATATCCGGAAATTCCGGGGGCTGTCTCATTTCTCCACCTGGCTTTACCGGATTGCTTATAATGTCTGGTATGATTATTGCAGGCGTCATAAGATGACGGATGACCTCGATACCCCACAGGTTAACAGACAGGTGGGAGAAAATGGTGACCGGAACTTGAATATAGATCTTTATAAGGCCCTTCAGATCTTGACGGAAAGGGAACGGCTCTGTATCACTCTCCAGTTGATGGAAGGGCAACCTATAGAAAGAATCTCAGAGATTTCCGGGATGAAACCGAATACGGTTAAGTCTCATCTCTTGAGAGGTAAGGAAAAATTAGCTAACTATTTAAGACAAAATGGATATGACAGAAAAGGATGATCGCTTGGTAAACCGGTTCTTTGCGGAGCATTCTGGACCTGTTTCTGATAAAGGCTTCTCCGAAAGGGTGATGAAAAATCTCCCTGACCGTGCCTGGTGTCTCAGTCGGATATGGGGCGTTTTATGTGTGATGGCCGGTATTATTTTGTTCGTCCGGGTAAGAGGATGGGAAATATTGGGAGCTGTGTTTCAGACTTCTTTTCTCCATGGCTATCATCTGGTGTCGGAAAAGATTGCCCACATCAAACTCATGGAGCTGTTGTCCCGTCTGGACTTGTCCGTGCATACCCTGGTGATGCTCCTGGCAGGTGTCGTCACCGTCACGCTGGTGTTACTTTACAATGTCCTTATGGACGAGAAAGAAAATAAGCGTAAAGGGGTATCCTAATTCATTACGGAGGTAGAGGGCGCAGAGCGTCAGTGATACTTTAATCTGAGAGAGGATCCGTCATCTTTGATGATAGATCTCTCTCATGATTTCCCTGCCGACTGAAATCCGATAATGGTAAGGGTCGTAGAAATTATGGTAATTGTCCATGCGGAGGTGTTTACGGTCAGCATAATTATAAACCACGTTGGGGCCGAAGATAGAATGGAGAATGGCCAGGTCTTTCGGGTTCATCATCTGCTCTTTGAAATTAGGACTGATCACCAATTTCAAGTCGGTATGGTGACGCTGGCAGATAGACTTGATCATTCTGAAGTTATGAATCTGTATAGAAGAGATCATCGGTGGTTCTAAAGTAGGCCGATAGTGCCGGTCCATTGCTTTCTGCCAGAATTTCTGTCTCCAGTAATTTTCCCCACATTGACTGATCCTTTTTTCCTGCGGGAGGATGGCATCATTGGTATACCTGGTACATTCCGGCACATAGTCATTGATGATACCCCTTTCCTGTTCAGTGAATTTTCCGGCTATCAGATATTTAATGTAAGGGATAAGAAACTTAGGTGTGAAGAAACCTTGCAAAAAGGTGGTCTGATAAGTAATCAGACTTTTATGTGAGACATCAGGAGGCATGATGTGCATGAAATCATTCTTGGGTGCATCATTTGCAAACATCGGGACTTCTGTTATGATCAACAGGTGCTTGATGGGCTGTCCGGATTGCTCATTGAGTGCTTCCAGCATCATGCTTAAATCTCCTAATCCTACGGAGTTGCTATACATCCTATAGGGATGCGCATGAATGTACTTGTTCCAGATGTTGCAAGGGAATGCTTTAGTACATGAGGCTCCGATGATAAATGAGTCATAATGCATTTGGTGCCGGTATTCCTTATATTTCATCCATGAAACTTCTCCTTCATTCTGACAGACCGGATCATGGTCATAATCATGGTAGTTTCTGACCACCATGAAGGGATCCTTGACCATGTAGATGATGATAAGCAGAATGAAAGGTGTGGCAAGAGCCAGGCATTTTAGGTAAAAAGCAGCTATATTCTTATTTTTCTTCATGATTTCAGAATTGGATATAAATGAAATTCTCCACGCCGAAGGCTCCGAACAGGAAAATGATCACCGCAATGCCTGCGTAGAGTATCCACCTTACCGGAGCTTTCAGGTGTTCGGTCCAGTTGATGAGGCTGTGGCGGGAATTCAGGTATTCTAATATGAACATGATAACCGTTGCGATGCCGAAGACGATCCAGTAGAAATCTGACATCCCTAGTCTGAGCTCCTTGATGGAATTGTTGAACCCGTCAAACAGATGACGGTAGACATAGAATACATCACTTATTTTTCCGACACGGAAGAAAAGCAGTGACAAGGCGAAGAGCAGGTAAGTGCGGATAATCATGATCAACTTCCATGTCTTTTCACCGATTCGCTTTTTGGCCCGCTGGCGTGCCTTTTTTGTTAATGTCTCATAGATGATGACAATACCCTGGAAGAGTCCGTAAAGAGCAAAAGTCCATCCTGCCCCGTGCCAGACACCGATAGCGATGAACGTGACTAACAAGGAGATGTACAGGCCTTTTTTGCCATACCTTCTCAGGGTGGCATCAAGAGGGGTGAAGACATAATCGCGTACCCAGAAAGAGAGTGTCATGTGCCAGCGCCGCCATAGTTCACCTGTAGACTGGGAAACAAAAGGACGGTTGAAGTTGGGGTGAAACTCGAACCCGGCCATTCTTCCGAATCCTATGGCCATAGCGGTATAACCGGCAAAATCGGCATAGAGTTGAATAGGATACAGGAGAGTAGCCGTCAGGAGTTGCATCCCGGAGGCGATGCGCACGTTGTCCAGCACCATATTAAGGGAGGGAGCGATACGGTCTGCAATGACGAGTTTCAGGAAAACTCCCCAGGCTACGAGTTTCAGTCCCCGTGTAACCTGTCGGTAAGAGAAGGGCTTTGCTGTTTTCAACTGTGGCAGCATGTCACGGCCTCTCTCTATAGGTCCGGAAAGAAATTTCATGAACAGCATCATATATAGTGCGAAGTCCCAGAAGTCATCCTCCGGTTCTTCCTCCTCCCAGAAGATCTCTATCAGGTAAGACAATGCCTGGAAAGTATAGAAAGAGATACCTAAAGGAAATAGTGGAGACCAGTATCGGGCAATCAGCCAGAATCCGGCCAGTGCTATGATACTTGTCCATAGGATGAGAGTGCCTTTTTTAGTGTCTGGATATTTATGTATCCATTTTCCGGCGAAGAAAGTAAACAGGGTAACTCCTGCTGCTACGATCAGATAAGCCAGATGATAATACCCGATGAAAACGGCACTTGCCGCCAGGAGTATACAATGTTGCCAGCGGCGTGAACGACGAAGATAGTAGAGTATAAAAGTGATCGTCATGCATACTGCGAACGGGATAGACAGAAATTCCATGATCGCTGTTATTTCTGTTTCTGGATGATAATGTCACACATATCACCGATGGTTTTCATTCTGATGATGTCTCTCATCTTGAAGTGAATATGAAAATGTTTTTCTGTTTCACTGATGATCATCATGTTGGTCAGGGAGTCCCATCCCTCCACGTCATCGGCCGACATTCCGTAATCGAGTTGGATGCCAGGTCTCTTAAGTACCTTTGCAAGGATGTCCCTTAAGATTTCAAGTACTTCTTTTCGTTCCATTATTATTTTATGATTATTTCTTTTCTTCCAGTTTGCTGTATTGTCTATTTTTTTTACTTGCCATACACTCTCTCTTTGCAGAAGGAGAAGGATATTATGGGTGTTTTCTCCCCTTGGCAGGCGGTTCTCTTGCCCTCTGCCATTCCCTTTTGTTTTTGTGGCAAATATAAATAAAAGTTTTTATAATCAGTAGAAATTATCCCTAAATTGATGGATAAAATCCCTACAATTTAAACGGGCTGCACAAAAGTGGTGAGCGGGAGTTTTGTGAATGTCTGATAACATCATCATTTGAATTGGTTTATAGAGATGACTCTGTTTCTTTCAAAAACCCCTATTCCTTTTTGTTAAAATTTTCTTGTAAAAAGCAGAAAAGCGGATCCGGTCATTTCCAGATCCGCCTTGTGACAGGATTGCTCCCAGTTGGTGCTCTTGAAGAATAAGGGACCTCCGCGAGCAGTTGCCTGTAAAAACTCATTGCTTGATAAGCAAACAGGAGGTCTTTCTTTTTCTGAAAGGTACAGGAATTCCATCTCTTTCAGGTATGAGAGGAATTCCTGTTTGTCGCATTTTCCTTTAGAATCTCATCTTAATGCCAGTATAAAAACTTCTTGGAGAGGCAGGACCGTAAATATAGTTGGAATCACGGTTATAACCTTTGTCGAAATCTTTTTGATAGGCATTAGTAACATTCTGAATTCCCCCGTACAATTGTAACAATGTTGCCCGGAAAAGATGAAAATCATAAGAAAGTTTTACATTGACATCCATAAAGGTTGGTGTCTTTACGGCCAGGTCTACAGGTGTACCCGAACTCTTGACATGTTGTACCAGCATGTGTCCGGTATAGGTGCCTGACAAAGATGCCGAAAAATCTTTGACCGGGGTAAAGGTAGAAGTAAAATAGCCGTATGTATTTGGAGTACGGAACATCTTCCTTTCCGCAGGAGCCGAAGTACTCCACTGTTCAGCATCATTATATTTGCTTTGCTGTAAAGTCATTCCAGCCTGGAGCTGAAACCACTGGGAAAAAGTTGCCTTGCCTTCCATATTTGTGCCCGCAACTCTGGCTCCGGTACCATTGTATCGTTCCAGAATCTTATTACCATCCGGGTCTGGCTGTGGCAAGTACCGTTCAGAAAAGACGTGAGAGAGATCAGTATAAAATCCTTCAATGAGCAGATTCGTCTGGACATTACCAAACTGGTGATAGAGATCAGCAGAGGCACTCAGGCTGTATGACTTTTCCTCCTGTAAATTATGAGCGAGGTAGATTTTGATCCTTTCGCCTCCCGAAACACTGATATGTAGATCTTCATCAAAAGTCTGGGGTGCGCGGAAACCAGTGGACAGACTGAGCCGGAAATTCATGTTATGGCTGGGATTATACCTGATATTGATCCGCGGACTGAAGATGACGTGGTTGACAAGACTGTGCTTGTCAAAGCGGCCACCGAGCAGGAATCCCCACTGGTCAGTTTTCCATTCATTTTGCAAGAGAGCACTGTAAATATTGACATACTGTTTTGTACATGTCCCGTAGCCAAGAGCATGATCTTGCAAGCCATCGAAATTGTATTCAAGTCCAGTAGTTAATACTGAGGGCATGAAAAGCAGTTTGTTGAAGTTAATCGTATACTGGCTGCCACCAATTACGGTAATGTCATGAGTTTTCCCATAAGATTTCAATGCAGTGGCTACACTTTCCGCCGAGCCATCTCCGATACCACCATAATAACTCTTCCTGTCCGTATTCTGAAATGACAGGTAAGTATTCAAATGGTTTTCCGTGACGGGTGAATAGAGGTCGAAATTAAGTCCGCCGCCATTGATGTCGTGATCTATCTGCTCTGTAATGTTCGATTCGTGAGCCGGCAAGGACAGATTATTTCCGCCACGTCGGAACTCTTTGATGTTATCATACTGGAACGAGAGTTTTGAATAGGTGCCCGTCTTGACAAAAGACCTGAAGCCTACGGTCTGCCCGTTGATAAGAGGCATTTCCGTATAGCCGTCATGGTCATAGTCAAAACCAGGCCGGTGATGGCTTTCTCCGTAAATGTAGAGTCCTGTCTTGCGGTCGTCACTGATAACGGAAGCATTCATCGTCGTATTGTTCTGGAAACAGCTCCTGCCATCAATAGACATAATGGAATGGCCGAATTCTGCAAAGTTGCTGACCGGCTCTTTCGTGATGATATTAATGACTCCTCCTATTGCTGAAGCGCCGTACAAAGCAGATCCACCCCCTCTGATGACCTCTACTCTGTCGATCATATTAGCAGGGATTTGCTCCAGGCCATAGACGCCGTTCAATGCAGAAAATACAGGACGGGAGTCAATCAACACTTGTGAATAGTGACCATCAAGACCGTTGATGCGGACTTGTGTGTAACCGCAGTTCTGGCAGTTGTCTTCGGTTCTTACGCCTGGCTGGAAGTTGAGTCCTTGGGCCAGACAGGTAGACTGGGTCGTATCATAAAGTTTTGAACTCAACACATTGACTAGAGCGGGTGACAGACGTTTGATAGTCTCTTCCCGGTTAGCCGAAACCACTACTTCGTCTAGCATAACTTTGTCTTCCTCCATGGAGAGATCACATTTGTTGGAATTTTCCTGAAGCAGGAGAGGTTTGCTGTAGAGCTTGTATCCCACCTTCCTGGCCAGAAGGGTACAGTTTCCAATAGGAATATTCCGTAAAATATAATAACCGGACGTATCGGTTTCCGTATTTAATGTCGTCCCTTTTATGGATATGGCAACATCTGCGATGCCTTTATGGTTTCCTTTTCTTTTTACAAATCCGGAGAGTATTGTCTTTTTAGTTCTCAATAGACTATCTATGTCCTCAGATGCATGGCATAAAATAGAGGACATAAAAAAGACAATGAAAAAACAGATCAGCTTTTTCATGTGATTTTTTTAGTTTTAATTCGTAATTTTTTATCTAATAGTGTTTAAAACTAAAAACCGGAGGACCACGTGAAAAGAAACGATGGATGAAGGGATATATGAAGGAGAAGAAGACACACGGAACCACCAGCCTGGTTATCTTCTCGTAATAAGCGAAGAACACAGTCTCCAATCCCGTTGACAAGAACAAAAAATTGCAGATCGGGCAATTTGACTCATCAGAAGAAAAGGATACTACCTGACTAGAGGTGGCTTCTGAGTGCTTTGCTAATGACAGGTGGTGGACTTCCTGAATCGTAAGAGAAAGGAAGACCAGCATGACGCCAAGCCATGCGAAGATATGTCTTCTCTTTTCCTTCTTACCCTTCATTACCTTAATTGCTAATCGTTTCTTAGACAGGAGCAAAGGTAGATAAAAATAGTGATTTTGGGAATACCCAAAAGTGGGTAATTGTATATATTAAATATTTTTATTGAAAAAACAATTAAATGGAAGACGTAATATGGAATTGAAGACAAACAGATCATCTGTTGCCGTCAAGGCCTTATGAATAAAGATAAACCGCCTCTCAGCGGTAACGGTTTACTGTTTTGGAGGAAAAGGTAGTCTGAACTTACATCCCTTTTTCCAGTTGCTGCATCCGTATGCTGTCTTGCCCTTGATGATATGACCGGTATGGCACAAAGGACAAGCCTTGCCGATGATGCTGTCGTTGACTGGGCCAGTCCAGTCTTTTTGCGTGAAGATAAGGTCACGGGCAGGGGCATGGTGTGATTCCCCCGTGATTGACTGAATCGGGGTATCCGGCTGCGGGGATGTTGCTGATTGTACCGTATTGGCTTTCCTTGCAACCGGTTTTTTCTTCTGTGTTGCCGCCTTTTTTAAATCATCTTCGGTGGTAACCGAGACAGAGCCTTGATTGTCAGCCAGTACATCGTTAACGATTTTTACGATCTGCTCCTTTAGTCCATTGATAAACGCTTCCGGAGCATATTTGCCCTGTTCGATCTCTCGCAATTTCTTTTCCCAGATTCCTGTCAACTCACAACTCTTGAGGAGATCCTCATGGATTGTATCAATCAATTCTATCCCGGTAGGTGTTGCCAGAAGATTCTTCCTTTGCCTGCGGATATAGTGTCTTTTAAATAAAGTCTCAATAATTCCGGCCCTGCTGGAAGGCCTGCCGATCCCGTTTTCCTTCAAGGCGGCGCGCAATGTTTCATCTTCGACAAACTTGCCAGCGGTTTCCATGGCCCGCAGCAGGGTAGCTTCTGTGTAGTATTTCGGAGGTGTGGTCTGCTTTTCTGTCAGGGTGGGCTGATGAGGACCGGATTCTCCCTTGATAAAAGCAGGCAGGAGATGTTCATCTGTATCTTTCTGGTTTTTCTCCTGCTCCCGAGACTGGTAGACGACCCGCCATCCCGGGTCGAGAATTTCCTTACCGTTGACTTTGAATTCTACCGTGGCTGCCTTTCCCATCACAGTTGTGGTTGCAAATTTGCAATCCGGATAAAAGACGGAGATGAACCGAAGGGCAATGAGGTCATACACATTCCTTTCAATGTCCGTGAGTCCCCGCGCCGGTTCTCCTGTAGGGATGATGGCATGGTGATCCGTTACTTTACTGGTGTCAAAAACACGTTTGCTCTTGGGCAGTTTCTTGCCGATACGTGCCGCCAGCGTCTTGATCAGATCCCTGTAGACCAGTTGCCCGTTGACCGTCACTTTGCTGATTCCGTTCAGGATACCGGGGCATTTCGGATAGATGTCGTCAGAAAGGTATTGGGTATCCACACGTGGATAGGTGGTAAACTTTTTCTCATACAGACTCTGCACGGTATTCAAGGTCAATTCAGCTGAATAACTGAATTTCTTATTGCAGTCTACCTGCAGGGATGTCAGGTCATAGAGATGCGGAGGATTTTCTGTGCCCCTCTTTTTCCTGATGTCCGTGACCGTAAATGGCTTTCCTTCGATCAGACCGAATGCTTCTTCCCCATCTTCCTTACAGTCATATTTTCCTTTGGTAGCGGTAAATAAGGTCTCCCGGTAGACCGTTGCCAGGACCCAGTAAGTTTCAGGCTTGAAGTGATCGATCTCTTTCTGGCGGTTGACAATCAAGGCCAGGGTCGGCGTCTGTACCCGGCCGATGCTCAGTACCTGTTTATTATGTCCGTATTTCAAGGTATACAGGCGTGTGCAGTTCATTCCTAAAATCCAGTCACCGATGGCACGTGAGAGTCCGGCGAGATAGAGCTGGTCATATTTTCCTTCTGATCTCAGTGTCTGGAACCCTTCTTTGATTGCCTGATCAGTCATGGAGGATATCCATAGTCGTTTTACATGGCATTTCACCTGGGCTTTTTGCATTACCCAGCGTTGGATGAGTTCTCCTTCTTGTCCGGCATCACCACAATTTATGATTTCATCTGCATGATCATAGAGCTTTTTGATGGTCTTGAATTGTTTGCGTATGCCCTCATCACTGATGAGTTTGATGCCGAATCGTGATGGAATCATAGGCAGTGCAGACAGACTCCAATGCTTCCACATAGGTGTATAGTCATCCGGTTCCTTCAGTTCACAGAGATGACCGAAAGTCCAGGTAACCTGGTAGCCGTTGCCTTCCATATAGCCGTCATGCGACTGAGTGGCACCTAAGATTCTTGCGATGTCTTTGGCTACACTTGGCTTTTCTGCTATGCAAACAATCATATTTAAAAAACGTGTTCGGGTGGCAAAAGTAATAATTTTTAGGGAATAAACAAAGGAAAAGTGGAAGGTAATCTGAAAAGGCGTCCTGATCCTTCCCTGGGGATGAGCGTAAAACGATCAAGCCTGTCCAGAAAATCCCGGACAGGCTTGTGGTGTCAGTTATGTCGGACCTTGGAGGATACGTCAGTCGTTCTCAAAGTGCAATTCCTCCATAAAACGGTTGATGACATCTGCATTGCCGGTATGTTTTCCTAAGTCCTCACTGATCTTGCAGGTATCATTATAGAAGTCCCAGGATTCCGTAATCTTGACAGCTACGAGTTTAATGACAATGTTCATAGGTCGTACTCCGTTGAAATCATTCGTGAAATGGGTGCCGATACCGAAAGAAGGTTGACAGTACTTTTGGGCAAACTCCTGGATCTTTATAGCCCTGTCCGTATCAAGGGCGTTGCTGAAGACGACCTGCTTCGTTCTGGAATCAATGCCGAAGGATTTGTATTTGTCGACGATCTTCATCAGTTCTTCCCGATTATCTCCACTGTCAATGCGGAGACCTTTATAGAGATTGGCGAAATCTTCCGAGAAGTTGAGACTGAAAATATGCCAGCCGAAAGTATCGTAGAGATAGGTTCCCAAGGCTCCACGGAAAGTGTTCCGCCATGCATTCATGGCAATGTGGTTTGCCATCTGCGGGCCATACATTCCACCTATGGCGGAAACAAACTCATGGCCCATTGTACCGATCGGGACCAGATGGTATTTCATGGCCAGGTAGACATTGCTGGTACCTACGAACTGTCCGGGCCACGACTTACTGTTATTGCAGTCCTTCATGGCACGTACCACCGTATCTTCAGCTTTCAGGGATGCACGTCGGCGAGTCCCGAAATCACTGTATATACACCCTGCACCGAGAAGACGGCTGGCTTTCTGATAGGTCTTCTTATAATAGGCATCATAATCAAAGGTCTTGTCCTCTCCGGTCATGATATAGTAAAGTTCAGAGATGATAGCCAGCACTTTTACTTCAAGGAGGATGGTGTTTGCCCAGCTCCCCTCGAAGACAACATGCAGGTGTCCTTCTTCATCTTGCCATGCTTTTACCCATTTGCGGTTATAGCGGAACCCTTTTAAATAGGTGTAAAACCAGTGTGGAAGATAGTAGCATTTCTGCTTCATAAAGTCGATTTCCTTATCTGTGATGGTCACATTTTCAAGAAGGACAATCTGGTGATTCAATTCATCTGCAAATCCTTTAGGATACACCAGGTTGTCCCGGTCTTTGAATCGGTATTTGACCTGAGCCCTGGGGAAATTGTCGATGACAGCGCAGCACATCGTAAACTTATACAGGTCATCGTCTGTAAAGTGTTGAATTATCTGCTTCATGATCATAAAAATTTAATTTTGTATATATTAAAGTATCCGTTAGGATGGGGGATGAATTTTCTGATGCTATCCTAAATCTCGGTAATCTTTTGGAGTGAGCGAGAGTATGATCCCCTGTCGTTTAACCCAGAAGAGTCTGTATCGCTTTTTCAAGTGATGCCCCGCCATCCAGCGAGGGTGCATATTCTTTTAAGACATGGAATGTCTTTGCTCCATAGATCTTAATTCCGTCCCTGAGAGTATTCAGTACGCAGATGTCTCCTGCAAGACCACAGATATCGATCTGTCCTATATTCCTGTCGCGGATCAGAGATCGCAATTTCCCCGCAGAAAGGGAATTCTTGAATATGGAATATTCTTCAGCACCTTCATCTGTACCTTTGTACAGTACGGTTACCGTTCCATGAGTAGTATAAAGAGGTTTGAAAAGAGCTGGGAAAAAGGCGGCGCCAGTTGAATTCTGAACACAATGCATGGGCCATTCTCCCCCGTTTTCCTTGAAGGAGCAATGATGATAAGGATGCCAGTCCGCAGTGACGATCTTGCAGTCATATTCGCCGTCCTGTTGTAGAATATATTTACTCAGAGCATTCAGCGCCTTCGCTGCGCCCGGGACGGGTAAAGCTCCGTTGATAAAGTCAATTTGCGGGTCAATGATCAATAGCATTCGTTTCATACCAGGTATCTCTTTTTGTTGTACGGCAAGTTTATCAGTTGTGATTTCTTGTTTGTTCTTCAGTCCGTGAGAAATTCATTTATTCTCCTTGTCAGTTTCTTCCCCGAATGACCGTTAGCCGAATAGTTTAACTGGGATGAAAGGACATAAGCGTAGAGAAAATGAACGGACTCCAATCGCAAAAATACAGTTTTTATTTTGAACAAGTGCATCATCCGTCTTTTTTTTCATAGTCTTGTTTAAGGTCTTGATATGTTCTTGTTGATTTTTGTAAACTCCACATATCATTATGAAAATGAATTCTTTTCGATCACCATTAATAAGTTTTTTACAGTCGTAAACGAGGATAAAAGTAAAGATTGTATGATGTTTTGTGCGAAAGATTTTTTATATTTGTAAATAATAACTGAGAACCGTTTTTCAGCTAAGTTTTATAAGATAAATGTTATGAAAGTTGGTCTGTTTATTCCTTGCTATGTAGACGCATTGTACCCTCATGTGGGAGTGGCTACGAGCAAGCTCCTTCACTATCTAGGTGTGGATGCCACCTATCCTCATGGACAGACCTGTTGTGGCCAGCCGATGGCTAATGCAGGTTTTGAGAAGATGTCAAGACCTTTGGTCGAGAAATTTGAGAGGACTTTTAAGGATTTTGATTATGTGGTCATTCCATCCGTCTCCTGTGCAGCTTTTGTCCGTTTTAATTATCCTAAGATACTGGAGCATTGCAAAGTGTCGGAGAAAGTCTATGATGTCGTTGAATTCCTTCATGACATCCTGAAAGTAAAGGCATTACCGGGGAAATTTCCTCATGTGGTAAGCGTCCATAATTCTTGTCATGGAGTACGTGAGTTAGGACTCTCGTCTCCGTCTGAACTTCCCGGCCCCAGGTTTAACAAGATCATTGATCTGTTGCATCTGGTCAGCGGCATTACGGTGAAAGAGCCGGAACGCCCCGATGAGTGCTGTGGCTTCGGTGGAATGTTTGCTGTAGAGGAACCGGATGTCTCCAAACGGATGGGAGAAGATAAACTCGCAGAACATATTGCTACGGGGGCTGAATACATTACAGGACCTGACTGTTCGTGTCTGATGCATCTGCAAGGTGTCGCCCGTAAGGAGCATAAAAATATTAAATTTAAGCATGTCGTTGAAATATTAGCAGCTGGATTATGAGTACATTACATGCAAAGAGAGCAAGGGAGTTTTTGAAAGATCCTGCAAAGATCACGCATCATGACCAGACTTTCTGGGGGATGCGGATGTCAAGGGATAAAATGGTCGCCCAAATTCCCGAATGGGAAGAACTTCGTGATAAAGCCAGTGAGATCAAGCGCCACACGATCACTCATCTGGCTGATTATCTGGAGGAGTTTTCGGATCATCTGGAGAAGAATGGTGTTCATGTGCTTTGGGCCAGGGATGCGAAGGAGTTCAATCAGATGGTCTTAAAGATTCTCACGGACCATCATGTCAAGAAGATGGTCAAGTCAAAGTCCATGATGACTGAGGAATGCGGAATGAATGATTTCCTGAAGGTCAGAGGTATCGATGTGGTAGAGACAGATCTGGGTGAGCGTATCTTACAGTTGATGCACTTGAAGCCTGCCCATATTGTGGTGCCGGCCATTCATATTACCCGTCAGCAGGTAGCTCATACCTTTGAGGAAAAGGGAATGTCACATGAAGAGGGCAATGATGATCCTACTTATCTGACCCGTTGTGCGCGCAACAGTCTTCGTAGTGAATTCCTGGAAGCAGGTGCTGGTATGACTGGTTGTTATTTCGGTGTAGCGAAGACTGGTGATGTGGTTGTCTGTACCAATGAAGGGAATGCGGATATGGCTACGTCAATGCCGAAATTGCATATCGTGGCGATGGGCCTGGAGAAGGTGATCCCCGATTATGCTTCGTTGGCTTTCTTCCAGCGTCTGTTATGCCGCAGTGCTACCGGACAACCAACGACTACCTATACTTCTCATTTTCGGAAACCTCGTCCGGGAGGAGAAATGTATGTGATCCTCATTGATAATGGGCGTAGTGACTTTATTGCCAATCCAGACCATTGGGAAACGCTGAAGTGCATCCGCTGTGGAGCCTGCATGAATACTTGCCCGGTGTACCGTCGTTCGACGGGCTATAGTTATAGTTTCTTCATCCCTGGCCCTATCGGCATTGATCTGGGCATGCTCAAAGATCCGAAAGCCAATAGCGGTAACGTCTCGGCCTGTTCTCTCTGTCTGAGTTGTGATGAGGTGTGCCCAGTCCATGTCAATCCTGGAAGTCAGATTTACCTCTGGCGTCAGCAACTGGATCATTTCGGCACAGCAAATTCAGAGAAGAAACTTATGTCATGGGGAATGGCACGGGTTTATAACAATTACTTTATGTATGATACGGCATTGAAAATGGCGCCACTCTTGAATCATGTCCCGGAGTCAATTATCGGGAATCCGAAATGGAGTCCATGGTGTGTGGGACATAAAATGCCTGTATTCGTCAGAAAACCTTTTCATGTTATTGAGAAGGATCTGGAGAAAGAGTACGGAAAGGAGAGCACAACGAAATTATGAAAAAGGAAGAATTATTTGCCAAACTCCGTGCGAATACGCATGATCAGTTTGATATGCCGGATATGCACGTTCAAGCATTAAAATATGCAGATACCTTGCAACAGTTTATCGCGATGACGAAGTCTTCCGGAGGGAAGGCCATTCGCCTGAAGAGAGATGCTGACCTGAATGTGGCTGTTGCGGAAGCCTACCCTGATGCGAAGGTGATAGCCAGCAATCTTCCGGGGATCAAGGCAGACCGTAATCCTGACCTGGTGGAGGATGCACGGGATCTCAACGGTACTGATGTCGGTGTCATCCGTGGAGAAATTGGTGTGGCGGAGAATGCGTGTATCTGGATTCCTCAGACAATGAAAGAAAAGGCTGTGTGTTTCATCTCTGAAAACCTGGTCATTCTGCTTGATGAAGCGGATGTCGTTGACAATATGCACGAGGCATACGCCCGGATCAAAATGACGGATTATGGTTTCGGTACGTTTATCAGTGGTCCGAGCAAGACGGCTGATATTGAACAGGCATTAGTCATGGGTGCACAGGCTGCAAGGTCAGTGACGGTGTTTCTGCTGTCATAGATTTTCAGTTCTTATTGATCTATAAAATATCCCGATCAACTTGAGAACCTTTTAAGGTTGCGGTTGACCGGGATATTGTCTTTTCAGAGAAGAATCTTATTTTTTTATATAGGGATCAGTGCCCAGAACGGCTTGTGCGGCCCTTCTGGCTTTTTCACGCAAGGCATCGACGTCATCCCCCAGGTCTCCGTAACAGAGTGCCACTCCCATTCGTCTGCCGATATGTGCTTCAGGTTTGCCGAAGATACGGATACGTGTGCGGTCTTCTTTCAATGCATCAGTCAGGTTGTATTTTAATGGAGTTTTTGATTCTATCGGAGACAGGATAACAGCACTGCATCCGGTATGCTCCAGATGGATAGCCGGAATCGGCCAGCCCATGATCGCACGCAGATGCAGTTCAAATTCGTTCAGGTTCGTGGAGTGGCTCAGGGTGACCATCCCAGTGTCATGAGGACGGGGACTGAGCTCCGAGAAGACAACTTCTCCTTGTTTGGTCAGGAAGAACTCTACTCCCCAGATGCCATAGCCGGTCAAAGCTTTCGTCACTTTATCTGCCATCTCACGAGCTTTCTGAAGAGCACCTTCCGGAATATCTACGGCCGGCTGCCAACTCTCCCGGTAGTCTCCTCCTTTTTGAATATCTTCAATGGGAGGGCAGAAGAGGGTCGGCCCTTTCTTCTGGGTGATTGTCAGGAGAACGAATTCAAGTTGGAAGTCGATAAATTCTTCGATGATCACTTCTGGAATATCTCCGCGTCCTTCCTCCATGGCATCCCGATAAGCTGCTTCCAGTTCTTCCTCATTATGGACATAACTCTGGCCGTGCCCGGATGAAGACATCAGTGGTTTGACGACGCAAGGGAATCCGATCTTCTCAGCACCTGCCTTGAACTCCTCATACGTTCTGGCATAGACATACCGGGCGGTTCTGACTCCCAGTTCATGAGACGCAAGATCCCTGATGGCGCGGCGGTTCATGGTGTAGTTGACAGCACGTGCAGAAGGGACAACCTGGATACCTTGTTTCTCGAAATCAAAGAGGCACTCGGTCCGGATGGCTTCAATTTCCGGGACAATAATATCCGGATGATACTTCTTGACAGCAGCACGTAAGGCTTTTCCATCCAGCATACTGAACACCTCGTGTTCATCAGCTACCTGCATGGCGGGAGCATTAGCGTACCTGTCACAGGCAATCACGTAAAGGCCTGCCCTCTTTGCTGCGATTGTAAATTCCTTGCCCAGTTCGCCTGAGCCTAAAAGCATGATTCTTTTCATTTGCCAATATTAAATAGGTGTTATGTTTCAGATCCGGTAATCAATGGCTTCAACACCTGCTGCCATTCCGGAGTGACGGCAAGTTTACGGAGGTCTTTCTCAATGATTGTCATCATCGTTTCCGGGCTGATGCCCCGATGGTAAGCAAGATCATCAAGAGGATGAACCTCCGTTCCGAAAAGCCCGTAGTATTCGCGGAAGATCACCTCGTCCTGGGCTGTGAGCAGGTGCAGCAGGTGGTGCATGTAATGTTCCTGCTGCGCGGAAAACTTATCCGAGTTCTGCCCCAGGCGGATGAGGGTATCCTGGAATTCTTTAGAGAACTTGTCCATGTCTGTTCTTTCCGTACATGATATCGTAGTATTTCTGGTAGTCGCCGGAAGTAACCTCTTTTATCCATTTCTGGTTGTCCAGATTCCAGGCGATGGTTTTCTTGATGCCATCGGCAAATCTAGTCTCAGGGTACCAGCCGAGTTCTTTCTTCGCTTTCGTAGGATCAATGGCATAACGGCGGTCATGCCCCAGACGGTCGGTCACATGCTCGATCAGATTATCATTGATCCAGTCCACATTGTCTGTGCCTTGTGTCTTTTTCACGGAGTCATGAAGGATGTTCCGTAGAGAAGGATCCTTAGCCATCAGGTCGTGAACGGTCCTGATGATCAGTTTGACAATGTCGATGTTCCGCATCTCATTATGACCGCCGATGTTATAAGCCTGTCCATCGCGCCCATGGCGGACGACCATATCAATTGCCTTACAATGGTCGTCTACATACAGCCAGTCGCGGATGTTGAGACCTTCACCGTAGACTGGGAGCTTCTTGCCTTCCAGCACATTGTTGATCATCAAGGGGATCAACTTTTCCGGGAACTGGTAAGGCCCGTAGTTGTTGGAACAACGGGTTATCGTGCAGGGCAGGTGAAAGGTGTCATGATAGGCTTTGACTACGAAATCAGCACTGGCTTTGCTGGCCGAATAAGGACTGTGAGGACTGAGGGGTGTCTCTTCCGTGAAATAGCCGGTGGATCCCAGAGAGCCGTAGACCTCATCGGTAGAGACCTGATGGAACCGCTTGCCCGCTTTCCAGGTAGGGTATCCTTGGGCGTCCTTGCCGGTAACCCATGCCTTCCTGGCTGCATCCATCAGGTTCTGGCATCCCAGGATGTTGACGGTAAGGAAAAGTTGAGGATCTTCAATGGACCGGTCGACATGACTTTCGGCTGCAAAGTTGATGACATAGTCGATGTCATTCTCCGTAAACAACTGATCTGCAAGCTTCCGGTCGCAAATGTTTCCCTTGACGAAGAAGCAGCGCTTATTGTCAATATCATCCTTGATGGTGCCTAAGTTTCCCGCATAGGTGAGAGCATCGAGAACAATGATCTTGATCTCATCGTCCTTATATTTCTTCAACAGGTATTTGATAAAGTTTGCTCCGATGAAGCCTGCGGCACCGGTAACTAAGTAAGTTTTCATGTTATTTGTATTTTAGTTCTATGATGATCATTTCCTTTTATAATCTGGACCGGTTCTCTCCCAGGGTGATCACTTCACAGTCAGAGAACTGATGACCTTCAATGGTGAGCCGGACCATTGTCCGTTCCTTTTGCCAACCGGTGATGCCAGCTGCTCCGGGATTGATGTGCAGGAGCCCGAGGGTCTTGTCGTATTTGATTTTCAGGATGTGGGAATGTCCGTCGATAAAGAGTTGGGGCGGACTGGCATAAAGCATCCCTCTCACGCTTCGGTCATAATGTCCGGGGTATCCACCGATATGCTTGATGAGCACATCCACGTCTTCGCATTTGAACTGGAGGATCTCTGGGTATCTCTCCCGGAGTTCATTACCGTCACAATTCCCGTAGACGGCACGGAATACTGGGTGCATGGCTTCAAATTTGTCAGCCAGTTCTAGGGAACCAATGTCTCCGGCATGCCATATCTCGTCACACTGGCCGAAATATTTCTCATAGCGGTCATCCCAGTAGCTGTGGGTGTCACTGATAATTCCAATTTTCTTCATTCTTGTTCTTTTTCTTTTTGGATTGCTCCTTTTTCCCCGGAGCATTTGAATCTTTGTCTGATAAATTCGGCTATGTAGTCTGCCGTGGCTTTTATGCCAAGGACGGAGGAGTCAATGCACAGGTCATAACTAGTGCTGAATCCCCATTTTTTTCCAGTATAAAAATTGTAATACAATGCTCTTCCCCGTTCCTGTTCCTTGATATACTTTCGGGCGTCCCCTGCATCTATGTTCATACGTTGACAAACTCTTTTTACCCGTGCTTCAGGGATAGCAGTAATAAAGATATTGACAATGTCTTTATGGTCCTTTAGCAGATAGTCTGCTGTCCTGCCGACGAATACGCAACTCCCCTTTTCAGCTGCTTTCCGGATAACGTCACTCTGAAACTGATATACCTGTTCCTGAGGGCTCGTACTGTCATAAGTGTTGCCTCCGCTGATAAAGGGGATCTGAAAGTGGGACAGACTGCCGAAAGTGCCTTTGCGCTCATCATTCTCTTCGAAGAATTTTTCACATAACCCACTCTCTCTTGCGGCTAAGTTGAGGATTTCCTTGTCGTAGAAAGTGCAGTGAAACTCGTCTGATAAAATTTTGGCGATGGTCCTTCCACCGCTTCCAATTTGCCTTCCAACCGTTATGATGATTTTTTCATCTTTCATACTGTATGCTCATTATGTTATTTCTTAAGATAACGTTCTGATGATTCTTCTTGACCGGCTTTTGAGCCGGAAGTACTTATGGCCTGTTTATATTTGCGGAGATGAAAAAGGAGTACGCAGGCTGCTGTTATGGTTGCAATGAGGTCTGCGGAAGGAAGTGCAGACCACACACCGTCCAGTCCGAAAAAGGTGGGTAGCACGAATAATAGTGGCAACAGAAACAAGAGCTGTCGTGACAGGGACAGGAAAATGCTGATTTTTACCTTTCCGATGAATTGGAAAAAATTAGTAGTCACCACTTGGAATCCGATAATGGGGAACATGAGCTGGTTGATCTGTATAGCTTTTGCGGACATCTTGATAAGGGTGGGATCCGTAGTGAACATCTGGGCACAGTAATGGGGGAGGAGTTCTCCTATCAGCCATCCCGATGACATGACGGCTGTAGCTCCGTAAATGGAATATCTCAGCACTCTGAATAGCCTGTCAGAGAGCCGGGCTCCGTAGTTATAAGATGCTATGGGTTGCATACCCAAGTTGATTCCGAAAACGATCATGATAAATATGGTAGCGATGCCATTTGCTATTCCGTAGGAGCCCACGGCGAAGTCTCCTCCATAATGTTCAAGTTGTCTATTCATGAAGATTACGATGATGCAGGAACAGACGTTCATCAGAAAAGGGGATATGCCGATGCTGAGGATCAGTCGTACCAGTCTCTTTTTCAACTTGTAGATTCCTTTCTGGAGATGCAGGAGCTCTTTCTTGTTGCAGAGCAGTTTCATCTGCCAGATGAGGGCAAGGGACATGGAAATCAAGGTGGCGCAGGCTGCTCCACGGATGCCGAAATGCAGCCACCAGATAAAGACCATGTCAAGGAAGATATTCATGACTACAGTGAAGAGGGTGGCGAACATTGCCTGTCTGGGTTTACTGGCAGACCGGAGCACGGCGTTCATGCCATAGTACATCTGGAAGATGACGTTGCCTGACAGGATGATTTGCATGAAACTCCTGGCATAGGGGAGGGTGGCATCGCTGGCGCCGAAGAATCGCAAACTAGGATTCAGAAAGACCAGGCAGATGGCGCCGACGGCAATGCCGATGATCAGATTGAGCACCACGGTGTTGCCCAGCAGATTCTCTGCGGTATGATAGTCTTTCTGCCCCAGTTTCATGGAGATAGCAGTAGATGCGCCTATTCCGATGGCTTCGCCGAAAGCTCCGGCAAGGTTCATGAACGGAAAGGTGATGGCAAGGCCGGAGATGGCCAGAGGGCCTACCACCTGACCGATGAAGATCCGGTCAATGATGTTATAGAGCGAGGAGGCTACCATGGCGATGATCCCCGGCATAGCATATCGCCATAATAGTTTCCCTATGGGTTGTGTGCCTAATTCCAGTGTGGCTTTCTTGTTATCGTAAGTTCCTTCCATTCGGTTTTGTCATTTTATCTGTTGGGGATGGCCAGATCACTGCAAAGATAGTGATTTTCTTTCATAATGATGGATAACCTTTATTTTTTATGTTGGTTCCTTGACCCCTGCCCTTTTGCAAGTAGGGTACACCTGTTATCTGGAGACTGTGCCACAAGTTTATTTCTGCCGGTCTTTATGGGTCGATCAGATAGCTTTTTGCTTTTTGTATCTCCGGATAAAGTGTGCCAGCATACAGGCAGAGAGCGTAGCAGAAGAGAAGTCGGCTCCGGGTAAAGAATACCATACACCGTCAAACCCAAAGATTGTCGGGAGTATGGCTAGCAGTGGCAGGAGAAAGAGCATCTGGCGGGTCATGGAGAGAAATATGCTGATCTTGACTTTACCGATACACTGGAAGAAATTGACGGTTACAAATTGTAGTCCTAATAGTGGGAACATGGTCAGGTTTATTCGGATGGCCTTGATGGACAGATTGATCAGTTGTTCATCAGAAGTGAACATTCTGGCACAATAGTAGGGGAAGAACTCGCCGAGGATCCAGCCACAGGTCATCGCTGCTGTAGCGACAAGAATAGATAATTTAAGTACTTTGAAAACTCGGTCAGGTTGCCTTGCACCATAGTTGTATCCGGCAATGGGCTGCATTCCTTGGTTGATGCCCATGACGACCATTCCGAATACGGTCGCGATACTGTTGGCAATGCCGTATGAACCGACGGCAAGGTCACCGCCGTATTTGACCAGTTGATGGTTCATGATGATGACGACGATGCACATGAAGACATTCATCAGGAAAGGGGAGATCCCTATGGACAGGATCATTTTGACTAATTCCGACTGGAGCCTGTAGATCCCTTTCTTAAGATGTATCAACTCGTTCTTGTTGGCAAATATTTTCATCTGCCAGGCGAGAGCTAGAGCTTGTGAGATCAGTGTGGCAAAGGCTGCTCCACGGATACCGAAATGAAGCCACCAGATAAAGATCATGTCAAGGAAAATGTTCATGACCACCGTGAATATTACGGACTTCATGGCCATCTTGGGTTTCCCGGATGCCCGCAGTACTGCGTTCATGCCGAAATAGGTGTGCGCAAAAACATTCCCCGCCAGGAGAATCTGCATAAAGCTCCGGGCGTAGGGAATGGTGGCATCGCTGGCTCCGAAGAATCTCAGGATGGGATCCAGAAAGATCAGACAGATTATCCCTACGGAAGATCCTATGATGAGGTTAAGCATGAGAGTGTTCCCAAATAGGTTTTCGGCGGTCTGATAGTCCTTCTGACCGAGTTTGAGGGAGATGGAATTAGATGCTCCCACCCCTATTCCTGCCCCGAAGGCTCTGGTCAGGTTCATGAACGGGAAGGTGATGGCTAGACCGGAGATGGCCAGAGGCCCTACTACCTGACCGATGAAGATCCGGTCAATGATGTTATAGAGCGATGAGGCTACCATAGCGATGATTCCCGGTGTAGCATATTGAATGAGGAGCCGGCCTATCGGCTGGGTGCCTAATTCGAGTGCGGCTTTTTTGTTATCCATATTTATGCAAAGGTACAGAATTTTTGTGAGATGGGATCTCATCAGATTCAAACTCTGACAGAATCTGGTTACTTTTTTTAATAAAAGGAGTTGGAGATGGGGATCATCATTCTTGAACAAGAAAGAAAAGAGGTAGTTGAAGAAGTGATATAGATCGTTCTGGACTGTAATTAGGCTTCCTCTTTTACTTGTCTATATTAAAAAAGTTGTATTGTTTGGCGCTTTACAAGATTTATAGTACTTTTGTAACCCACAAGGGAATTATTCTAAGAATCATGAAGAAATATCTGTTTTTGTCTTTCCTGCTGGTCTTTTCCGGTGTCCTGTCATTGGCCACTCCGTTAGGATTGACCAAGGTGGGCTATCCGGGAGGCAAAACTTATCTTTACCGCCTTTACCTGAAGGACAAATGCCATTCTTTCTATTCTCTTAGCCATCCGGAGGCGTATCTTTCCCAGCGTTCCCTGGAACGTCGGCAGAGACAGCACTTGGCTATAGACAGTACAGATCTTCCGGTTTCTCCGGACTACATCGCGGCCCTTCGTGGATGTGGCATAGAAATTGTCGGGAAAAGCAAGTGGAATAATACGGTTTTGATCAGGATTCATTCGCGGAAAGATCTGAAGGCTCTGGTGGGACTTCCTTTTATCCGGAGCGAGAAGAAGGTCTTTACCTCTCCGGACTCTCTTACCTTACGTGCCCGCTCCGGATTTCAGAAAGAATTCAATAGTTGGGAAACGGATACGAAGGATGAATATGGTGCCACGCAGGCCCAGGTAGAGAACCTGGACGGTGTTGCGCTTCATCATGCTGGCTTTCGTGGAAGAGGGGAATTAATAGGGGTTATAGACGGTGGCTATATGAATGTGGATAAAATTCCGGCTTTCAATACAGTACATATTGTGGGGATTGCTGATTTTGTGGTCCCTAAATCAAAGAATCTTTTCAATGAGATCGAGCATGGCACGATGGTCCTTTCTGCTATGGCGGTGGATATTCCTCACTATTATATCGGCACGGCTCCTGATGCTTCCTATCTGTTGCTTCGGAGCGAGGATGCACAGACGGAAAGTCAGGCTGAAGAGGACTACTGGGCGGAGGCAGCCGAATATGCTGACTCTGTAGGAGTGGATGTCATCAATAGCTCTTTGGGCTATCATGATTTTGATGATTCCACACAGAACTATTGTTATGCAGACCAGGATGGGGAGACGGCTTTGATCTCTCGTACCGCTTCTCTACTGGCAGGAAAAGGTATCGTCCTGGTGAACAGTGCGGGGAATGATGGTATGGGGACCTGGAAAAAAATCAGTTTTCCGGCTGATGCGCGTCACATCCTGACGGTGGGTGCGATCAGCTCAAATGGGATTAATGCACCGTTCAGTTCCGTGGGGCCTACTGCTGACGGCAGGATTAAGCCTGATGTCATGGCTTTCGGGAGCCCTACGGAGGTGGTTACAGGACATGGGGTGATCCTTAATGATATGGGAACTTCCTTTGCTTCTCCTCTGATCGCCGGTATGGTGGCTTGTCTCTGGCAGGCATTACCGGATAAAACGGCCTTTCAGATTATGGATTTAGTCAGGGAAAGTGCAGACCGTCATGTTCATCCTGATAATATCTATGGCTATGGTGTTCCGGATTTCTGGAAAGCGTATCAACTTGGAAGGGGGAACGACTGATAAACTCGTTCCTGATGTTGGGGATGGGATGTGTTGTCTTACCGCTGGACCGGACAAAAAAAAACGAGAAGATGAATCAGAAACCATTGACATTATATGAATTGAACTGTATGGTCCGGGACCTCATCAATCTGGACATGCCGGGTGCTTACTGGGTGCAGGCTGAACTGTCACAGGTCCGGGAGGTGAACCATAATTGTTATATGGAGCTTATCCAGAAGGAAGAGACTTCAAATACGCCTGTTGCCCGGGCTTCGGCAAAATGCTGGCGCTCAACATGGCTCCTCCTCAAGCCTGCTTTCGAAAGAGTTACCGGACAGACCTTGCACTCGGGAATGAAAATGCTTTTGCAGGTTCATGCACAGTTTCATGAGAACTATGGATTTTCCTGGATCGTTGAAGATATTGATCCTGATTATACGTTGGGGGATATGGCCCGCAAGCGTCTGGAAATTATCCGCCAGTTGCAGCAGGAGGGGGTGCTGGATCTTCAGAAGGAATTGTCTCTTTGCCTTTTTGCCCAGCGTGTTGCCGTTATTTCCAGTGGGGGTGCGGCAGGATATGGGGATTTCTGCCATCAACTGTTTGAGAATAACTTTGGCTTTCAGTTTACCACAGAACTCTTCCAGACGACGATGCAGGGCGAAGGAGTGGAACGAAGTATGATCAATGCCCTGAATGCTATTTTTGTCCGTCAGGATGATTTTGACGTGGTCGTCATCATCCGCGGCGGAGGTGCAACAAGTGATCTTTCTGGTTTTGATTCGTTGGAACTGGCTGAGAATGTGGCTAACTTCCCCTTGCCTATTATTACTGGAATCGGACATGAACGGGATGAGAGTGTGCTGGATAGGGTATCCCATGCACGGGTAAAGACACCTACTGCTGCTGCTGATTTCCTGGTTGATCATCTGCAGGATACTTATGCGCGGATAGAAAATGCGAGGGAGGAGATCGCAGACCTCGTGCAGCGTCAACTGCAAATGGAAAAGTTACGGCTGAGTCGGCTGGCAGATCAGATTCCGTCTCTTTTCTCATTGGTCAGGACACGCCAGGAGAGCAGGTTGGAGAGTCTGCGGTTGAGGCTCTTTGCTGCTGCTAAACAACTGTCTTCTGAGGAGAAACACAGGATCGGGGACTGGACACAGCGTATACCGGAAATCATCCGGCATAAGATGGAAGGAGAGCAGCATCGCCTTGAACTCCTAAACCAGAGAATCCGGTCGGCGGATCCCCAGCGTCTCTTGAGCCGGGGATATAGTATCACGCTCTATCATGGGAAGAGTGTTCGTGATGCGGCACTCTTAAAAAAGGGTGATGAGGTGGAAACCAGACTGTCCAAGGGAGAGGTCAGGTCGATTATTAAATGAGGAATCTGACAGAAAGGAAACTTAAATAAAGGGTCATAATAGATTTGTAAAGATGGCAAAAAGAACAACAACTATAAAATATGAAGAGGCAGTACATCAGCTAGAAGAGATTGTCCATAAAATGGAAAATGACGAACTGGATATTGACTCCCTGACAGACCAACTTGAAAAGGCTAAAAAACTGATCAAGTTGTGTAAAGATAAGTTGATGAAAACGGATGATGAGATCCATCAGATATTAGACAAAGATGAGTCTTGATCGGGATGGAAGGAGGATGACTTTGACTGATTCAGAACAGGTTACCAATAATAGTGGATTTCTTTCAATCTTTATTTTTGGGGACAGATATCTAATTCTCTCTTGAAAAGTTGCAAATTATTAATTATTTTCGTACTTTTGCAATAAACTACAACATAGAACATTTAAATCAGTGTGATTATGAAAGATTTAGATTGGGCTAATTTGTCGTTTGGTTATATTCCAACCGACTACAATGTCCGTTGCTATTATCGTAACGGGAAATGGGGTGAGATAGAAGTTTGCTCTGATGAGTACATCAGAATGCATATTGCTGCTACTTGCCTGCACTATGGTCAGGAAGCTTTTGAGGGATTGAAAGCTTATCGTTGCCCGGACGGGAAGGTCCGCATCTTTCGTGTGAAGGATAATGCGGCGCGCCTGCAGAGTACTTGTGATGGAATCGTGATGCCGAAGGTTCCTACAGAGATGTTTACGGAAATGGTCAAGAAAGTTGTCCGCCTAAATCAGGAATATATTCCGCCTTATGAGAGTGGGGCAACATTGTATATCCGTCCATTGCTGATTGGCATCAGCCCGCAGGTAGGGGTTCATCCTTCTAAGGATTATCTTTTCTTGATCTTTGTTACTCCGGTAGGACCTTATTTCAAGGGTGGTTTCGTCAGTAATAAGTATGCCATTGTCCGTGATTATGACCGCGCCGCTCCTCTGGGTACAGGTATTTATAAAGTGGGTGGAAATTATGCTGCCTCTCTTCGTGCGCACATGTTTGCTGCGAATAAGGGCTATGGTAGTGAGTTTTATCTTGATTCCAAGGAGAAGAAATATGTTGATGAATGTGGCGCTGCTAATTTCTTCGGCATCAAGAATAATACGTATGTTACTCCGAAGAGTACCTCTATTCTTCCTTCTATCACTAATAAAAGTCTGATTCAGATCGCTGAAGACTTAGGGCTGAAGGTTGAGCGCCGGCCTGTCCCTGTGGAGGAGTTGGATACTTTCGATGAGGCAGGGGCTTGTGGAACGGCTGCTGTCATCTCTCCGATTTCAGAACTCGATGATCTGGATACTGGCAAGAAGTATAAGTTTGGTGATCAACCGGGACCGTGGTCTACCAAACTCTATAATACTCTTCGTGGTATCCAGTATGGTACGATTCCTGATAAGCACAATTGGACCCTTGTGGTGATTGACTGATCGGAACGTAGCATAGCATAAGTTTGATATTCTATAGAATGCCTGCCAGATTTTTTGGTGGGCATTTTTTGTCAAACTCATTTTAAATATCTACCTTTGTACGCAGAAAATTGATATAATGGGGAAAGGTAAATTAGCAAAATTTGCGGAAATGGAGACGTTCAAGAACGTCTTCCAGTATCCTTATTCAGTTGTTGAGAATATGCCTTTTGATATGAATGGACATTGGCGGGACAGGTATTTTCATAATGACTGTCCTATCATCCTGGAACTGGGTTGTGGAAAGGGGGAATATACGGTGGAAATGGGACGGCTGTTTCCACAGGTTAATTTCATCGGCGTGGATATTAAGGGTGCACGGATGTGGACTGGTGCCCGGGAGGCTCTTGACGAAGGACTGGCTAATGTGGCCTTTCTCAGAACGAATATCGAGATCATTGACCGTTTCTTTGAACGGGATGAGGTCCAGGAAATCTGGTTGACCTTCAGTGATCCGCAGATGAAAAATGCTCGAAAACGACTGTCTGGTACTTCTTTCCTAAATCGCTACCGGCATTTCCTGACGGATGATGGACTTATTCATCTGAAGACGGATTCTAATTTCCTTTTTACGTATACACAGGAATTAGTAAAAGTAAACCATTTGGCATTGCTCTTTTCCTCTCAGGATCTTTATCATGAAAGGGGGCTTGATGAAGCTACGCGGAAGATTCTGGGTATCCATACCTATTATGAGAATATGTGGATCGAACGGGGTATACCTATCAAATATATGAAATTCCAACTGCCTCGAGAGGGAGAGCTTTTGGAACCTGAGGTGGAAATACCTCTAGATGATTATCGGAGCTACCGGCGTGACAAGCGCAGCACCTTGGATTTCGGTAAGTGAGGATGTGTGGAAGGGAGTGAATCTTTCTAAAGGATCAGTAGGTTACTGGAAATACGTAAAAGATGCGGTCCTCGTCATCATCATACATCCATTGATCGAAGAGAACGTTTGGGGATAAAGCTTTCAGTCTGAGTGTATGCTCTCCAGAGGGAAGATAAACCGGGATCGTCGTAACGGTCTGTCCGCGGAGTTTGTCTGCCACTGTGGGCTGAGTGGTAACATACCTGATGACCTGGCCATCTATATTTATGGAATAGGAATAACTTCCTTCAGGAATCGTGGCAATTTTGACCACTCCTGAGTCTTCTGAAACATTATCGTTCATGAAATTATAGGTCAGTTCTCCGTTTAGGGGGACTTTTACCACTTCATTGCTGTGTCCTAAGAGAGGGATATTTGTGGTGCCATACGTCGTGTTCGTGTATGAACTGGCATTCAGCGCGACCACGTGATCCAATTCACCAGCCAGAGGCTCCAGTTCTTCGTCTTGTTCCGTGTAATATTTCTGAATCTGCTTGTCTGTCAGTTTCCCAGGCAGCGAGGGTGTGGGGACGGTTGGAAGATCTGGATATTCATCATTCAGTTTTAGGATTTGCTCATAGGCTTTCATGCTGTTGGCGGCAGCTTCCAGTGCTTCCGTATCCTGGTAAAACAGTCCGGGACGGGCAATGTTCCGTGCTTCCTGTGCTTCCAGATGCATTTTTGTAGTATAGGCGGAGGCAAGGACAGGATATTTGATGCTTGAGAAATAGGCTTTTTTGTCCTCTGGACGTACCAGATAGTCTTCACTTTCCAGGCGCTTTGCCAGATTCTCCCAGGTGGCGATGTACCGGCCCAGTTCATTTCCGAATTCTGCTGAATTAAAATCAGCTTTAGCCTGAAACTCTGGTTTGCTAATTCCGGAAAGGCGATAGTATTCCGTCATGAGTGGCAGAAGTTTGCCTCCTAATAGATTTCCGAACTGCCCGGATAACCATTGCTGGTAATTGTCGGTCAGATGGCTTGCATCAGTATAGTCGGGATTCCACGCCAGATGGAAGAAAAGGCTGATGTCATAATCTGCTGCATGGGGAATATGAATGGCAGCTACCCAGGCATCCTTATCCTCGCTCTGGCTGAGTTTTTCCAGAACATATCCCGGTTGTCTTTTGGTGAGGCTCAAAGGGTGATCTGGATCTTGTATATAGGCGAGTGGAAGAATCGTGGGGCGTTTCAGACTTTTCAAGGGCTCTATGGAGATGCCATATCTGGCAGCCAGATTATGGAAAGATTTATTCGTTAGCAGATGTCTGTGGTGCCCGTCATGGGTCACGATCATATCACCCTTCAGACGAAGAAGCAGTTTGAGAGTATTCTCATAGTCTTTGTTGTCTGATATGGATTGCCCCTGGTCTACGATGGATAGTCCGCGATGTGTTATTCCGGGAGTTTGTATCGTCTGGAACCCTGATTTGAGGATCAGATATTTTCGCTTTTCAGGTACGATGCCTGTAATGTCCTCCCACGGCGATACTCCTGCCATCTGTGATAACTCGAGGATGCCGTAAGCTGTTCCTAGACCGTCACTTCCTGCAATTATCACTTTGTCGCCCCGGCTGCCAATGTAGAAACTTTCCTTGCGGGCAATGAAATTCTTGATGGGAACTAACTCTTGTCCCAGGCTCTTGAACTCTTTATTGGAGGATTTGTCGAGTTGATAAATTTCGATGGTAGCATTGTTCTTCCTTTCTGCCCTATGACCGGTGACAGCTTTCATATCCTGGCTGAAAAGTTCCATCGCAGTCAAGACCACGGGGGAGACTTTCTTCTGAAGGTTGTAACTTACGGCCTGTCTTCCATTGAACCAAACTACGTCTTGTGCTTTCATGGAAGTACGAGGTAAGGAAGAGATGAGGAGTATAGAAAGAATATATTTTATTTTCATCAATGATTCTCGAATGTCTTTTTTGAGTAGGACAAAGGTAGGCAAATTTAAATGGTTTCTGAAATATTTTAGTTTTTATTTGTATTTTACACCTTTTATTGATAATTTTGCATGATCAGAAAAAGGTAAATCTGCAAGATTCCATTTCATGGAGAGCCTTTTGTCTTTTTGTTTCTATCCATTGGAAAACTGTTACGGGTCAAGGATTTATCTATCATTGGTGGCCGGCAGGGTCAGGTATGGCGACAATGCTCAGTTGGGATAAGAAATGATAGCCGGTCAACCCCTTGGTGTGGTTCCGCGCAGTCATCTGTATAGTAAGTAGAACCTCATGATGAAAAATGTTCAAAAGATTTTTTAAATGCAAAAGAATTAAAAGTATGACTTTATATCCTAAATTAATCAAAGATGCTCTGGCTACAGTGATCTATCCGGGTACGAAGAAGAACCTCGTAGATAGTGATATGGTAGCTGATAATATTCGTATTGATGGAATGACGGTATCCTTCTCTCTTGTCTTCCCCAGGGAAACAGATCCCTTCCTCAAGTCTACCGTGAAGGCAGCTGAGTCTGCAATCCATTATTCGATCTCTCCTGATGTCCAGGTTACGATTACGACACAGTTCTTGTCTAAGAAAGCTCCTGAGCCTGGAAAATTCCTGCCTGATGTAAAGAATGTCATTGCGGTGAGTTCTGGCAAGGGGGGAGTGGGCAAGTCGACGATAGCAGTGAATCTGGCCCTTGCTCTGTCTAAGTTAGGTTTTAAAGTCGGGATACTGGATTGCGATATCTTCGGCCCTTCGATTCCCAAAATGCTGGGACTTGAGGAAGCCCGTCCTTACGGGATCAAGAAAGATGGCAGGGATCTGATTGAACCGATAGAAAAATATGGGATTAAGATCCTTTCCATCGGCTTCTTTGTTAATCCTGATACTGCTACACTTTGGCGTGGGATGATGGCTTCTAACGCGCTCACTCAGTTGATCAGGGATGCGGACTGGGGTGACCTGGACTATTTTATTCTGGATACTCCTCCTGGGACGAGTGATATTCATCTGACGCTCCTTCAGTCTCTGGCTATTACGGGCGCCATTATTGTCAGTACTCCTCAGAAAGTGGCTTTGGCTGATGCCCGTAAGGGGATTGATATGTACCGTAATGATAAGGTTAATGTTCCTATTCTCGGACTGGTTGAGAATATGGCGTGGTTCACTCCGGCTGAACTTCCAAAAAACAAGTATTATATCTTTGGTAAAGAGGGATGTAAGGATCTGGCTAAGGAGATGGGGGTGCCTCTGCTGGCTCAAATTCCTCTTGTCCAGAGTATCTGTGACAGTGGCGATGCCGGGAAGCCGGCTGCTCTGAACGTAGATTCCATCACCGGCCGTGCGTTCATTACTTTTGCCCAGGCTGTCGTGACGGTTACAAATCGTCGTAATGAAGACATGAAACCTACGAAGGTGGTTCAGGTCAAGAGAAAGTAAATTCATAGGTTCATTTGAGAATTCTCTATTGTATATGAGGACATTTCGTGTTTTGATATGGATAGGACGGAATCTCTTATTATCGAACAGTTAAGACTGGGGAATGAGGAGGCATACAGATATTTGTATGATAAGCATTACCCGGTCTTATGCCATGTTGCCTGTCAGTATGTTCATGATGACTTTCTGTCAGAGACCATTGCCGGTGATGTGATTTTCCATATTTGGGAAATCAGGGCAGATCTTAATATCCGGACAACTATTCGCAGCTATCTGGTCAGTTGTGTCAGAAACCGGTGCAAGGACTATCTGAAATCACAATACCACCTTCGTGAGGTCCGGATACCGGAAGATTCATCTGTGAGTGTTCCTGACACAAATTATCTGGAGGATGACGACTATCCTTTAGGACGATTACTGGAAAGGGAACTGGAGGAACGGATCAGACAGGCAATTGACCGGCTGCCGTCACAATGCCGACAGGTATTTAAAATGAGCCGCTTTGAGGGGAAGCATAATCCGGAAATAGCTGAACAACTTGGGATCAGTGTCAATACGGTGAAATATCATCTGCGATATGCTTTGTCCTTTCTGAGAAAAGATTTGCAAAAATACCTTTTGTTGATCATCCTATTCTTTTTTAATCATTAATTTTAAAATAAAGTGAGATTCCACCTACCCCGGAATCTTTTTTTTTCGTCATTCAATCGTAATGTGCCAATGAAAACCGAAAACGATCATATTGAAGATTTGATGATCCGCCTTTTTGAGAATGACTTGGATGTCTCCGGGCGGAAGGAATTGGAAGAATGGATTTCCCTTTCTCCCGAGAATCGGAAGTGCTTTGAAGAGGAGCAGGAGATCTGGTTTTCCGCTGAGGATAATGAAATCCTTTCCAGATATGATAAGGAGAAAGCATTTGAAGTATTCCGCCAGCGTGTGGCTGCGTCTTCTGCATCAAACAGGCACTGGCGTCATCTTCGTGTCTGGATGAGATATGCAGCAGGATTAGTGATCATTGGTGTACTGGTGCTTACTGCATTTTTCTATAGCAGGAACAGGATGGCTTCTCGTTTCGTGGATGTTGTAATAGAGGCTCCACGTGGAGGATTGGCAAAGTTGAGCTTACCTGATGGCAGTCAGGTGTGGCTGAATTCCAATTCCAAGATTATTTATTCTCAAGGATTCGGTATT
Source organism: Segatella asaccharophila (assembly GCF_054687055.1). Lineage (NCBI taxonomy): Bacteria > Pseudomonadati > Bacteroidota > Bacteroidia > Bacteroidales > Prevotellaceae > Segatella > Segatella asaccharophila. The sequence continues at coordinate 114,906 of NZ_BAACAN010000004.1, forward strand.
ACAGATAGAAAACTCCGTCTAATAGGTGAAGGTTATTTTAAAGTAAAGAGGAATCAGAAGTTGCCTTTCAGCATCAGCTCAGGCAACTTGCTGATTCATGATCTGGGTACTCAGTTTAATGTCCGGAATTATTCCTCTGATGCGGAAGCCGAGATAACTTTGACAGAAGGTAAAGTGTCGTTCCAGGACTTACGGAACATAAAGACCGTATATTATCTGCAGCCTAACCAGAAGGCAGTGATTGCCAAGGCTAGTGGCATTGTCAAACTTAAAAATTGTGATGCAGTTGCGAATAGTCAGTGGACCACAGGCCAACTTATATTTGATGGACAGTCGATGCAATATCTGATCCAGACCTTGGAGCGGAGCTATAATGTTAAGATAAATGTTATGAATCCTGCCGTGATGAGATGTCATTTTTACGGTGATTTCTTGAGGCATGATCAAAGTCTGAATGAAGTCTTGAGGGCCTTGTCCTCAACTGGAAAGTTCAGATATCGTATACAAGGGAATCAGGTGACAATATACTGATAGTATCTATATTAATTATTTAAATGATTAAAACCATGAAAAAAAGAAAAAGATGATTATTGAATAAAGGAGACAAAAATAGGAATGAGAAGATGTTACGGATCTTCCCATTCGGTATCTCTAAACATTCTATGGATGATGGAATGGCTTGAGAATAATGCAAAGATAACATTTTTCTCATACCCTTTCTGATACTGTAAATAATTTAAATATTAATTTTAATTTATTATGAATTACAAACACAAAGTGTTATTATTATTAGCTACCTTGTCGATTAGTATAGGAGCCTTTTCTCAGAATCTAAATCTAAGGTTCCAAAATATTACAGTTCGCAAGGCGATAATAGAACTTAAACAGAAAACAGGATATTCCTTTGTTTATGAAAGGGCAGATTTGGATACAAAGAAAAAGGTTACCGTCAATGCCCAATCTATAAATGAGGCAGTAAGACAAATTTTACAAGGACAGAACGCGACCTATGAAATTCAAGGAAAGTCAATTATTGTGAGGCATCGAATGTCTGTATTTACACAACCAAGGAAAGAAGATGTTCAACAGCAGAAATCCACTATTAAGGCTTCTGGTCGGGTAACTGACGAGAAGGGTGAACCGATTATTGGTGCAACAGTGATGGAAAATCGGACCAAAAATGGTACTGTGACTGATATCAATGGGCATTATTCTTTAGATGTTTCTGCCGGGAATGATTTGTTAATTTCTTATATTGGGTATAGGACAAAGCAGGTTAGGCCAAATACAAATGAAAAAATAGTATTGAATGAGGATTATAAAGCTCTGAACGAAGTTGTCGTGGTTGGATATGGAAGTATGCAGAAGAGAGAAGTGACCAGTTCTATTACTTCCGTAAAGGGAGATGAGTTAATTCCCGGTATCGGAGGATCTACCATTGCAACTGCTCTTCAAGGTAAAGTATCTGGTTTAACTATTTCCGGTACATCCAGTCCTAATAGCAGCAATGGGTTCCAGTTAAGAGGTGTTGCTTCTGTAAATGCTGGGAAGGGTCCACTGGTGGTTATTGACGGAATTCCGGGTGGAGATCTGAGAGCTTTAAATCAGGAAGATATTGCTTCTATTGATGTGCTGAAAGATGCTTCTGCCGGAGCTATTTATGGAACTCGTGCTGCCGGAGGGGTTATATTGGTAACCACTAAACACGCTAAAAAGGGCAAAGTCAATGTCTCTTATACAATTGAACTATCCAAAGAAGTTGTAAGGAAAAAACCGGAGCTTCTTTCTGCCTCTGAATATGTGGCTGATGGGATCGGACAAAATTATGGTTCGCGCACAAACTGGTATGATGCTTTGATTCACAAAGGGAATTTCTCTAATCGACATGTCTTAAATTTCTCAGGTGGAAGTGATAAATTGTTACTGTATACTACTTTGACCTATCAGAATCAAGAGGGGATAGTAATCGGGGATAATCGTAAGGATTATTCCGGTCGCATGAACGCCCAGTATAATATGTTTGACGGAAAGGTGAAATTCATTGGGAACGTGGAATACCGTGAGGCCATTCGTGATCAACGTAATTCAAGTGAACTGTTTAATATGGCCATGACCTTAAATCCTACTTCACCTTTATATGATTCTAATGATCCTTCTGGATATAACTTGGAATCAGACGGTATATCAGGAACAGATTTTAATCCTGTTGCAGATGTTATGCTGCGAACAGTTAAGGCAACGGACCAGTGGCTTTTGGCTAACGCAACCTTAAAAATTGATATTACCAATGACTTAAATGTGCAAGGTACTTTAGGTTACCAGAAGTCACAATGGGAGAATACGTCATGGGTGTCTGCCAATCATCGGGAATCATTGGATAATACTAGAGCTGGAGAAGCATATCAGGCTTATAGTAAAGATGATTATGTTTCAGCTGAGGCTTATGCTACTTATCGAAAGATTTTTGGAGAAAATCATTCAATTCAGGCTGTTGGGGGTTGGAGTTTTTGGGAATCAAATGGTGAAAACTTCAATATGACTAACTATAATTTTCCTGTAGAAGGTGTTGGACCTTGGGATATGGCTTCCGGAAGTTATTTAACAGATGGACGTGCAAATATGAATTCTGCAAAAGATCCACGTGAACGCTTGCTAGCTTTTTTTGTCCGTGCTAATTATTCATATGCAGATAAATATATACTAATGGCGAGTATTCGTCATGAGGGGTCTTCTAAATTTGGTCCGGATCATCGTTGGGGAAACTTTTGGGCAGTCTCTGGAGGATGGCGCATTAGCAGTGAAAAGTTCATGCAAAATTTTAAGTGGATTAATGACCTAAAGCTGAGAGTTGGTTATGGAATTACTGGGAACAATGATTTTGGTAGTGGCTATACGGTCAAGATGTATAAATCCAATGATATGTGGCCTATTCTTGGTACGTGGACCCCTGCATATGGACAACAGCGTAATATTAATCCTGATTTAAAATGGGAACAAAATGGTGAATGGAATATCGGGTTGGATTATTCGATTTTAAATAACCGTATTTATGGTAAATTCGATTGGTATTATCGTAGGGTTAAGGATTTACTTTATGAGGTGAATGCACCAGTGCCTCCGATGTCTTATACGACAATTATGAAGAACATTGGAAATTTGATGAACCGAGGCTGGGAGTTTGAAGTGGGTGCTGATGTAATTCGAAACAAAGATTTTAAGTATTCCTCAACACTTCGATTTTCACATAATACAACGAAATTGCTGAATATTGGTTTAGGAGAAGGTCAGTATATCGAACAGGAAACTTTTCCTTCACCGGGAAATCCAGGTTCTGCAATACGTTTGATGAATAATCAGGTCATTGGTAAGTATTTCTTGTTCAAAAATGCGGGTGTTGACAAGGATGGAAAATGGTTGATTTATGATAAGGATAATCAGGTTGTTCAAGCGAATGACAAGACTTTGATATCCGCAAACAAACACTTTACGGGGAATGCAATTCCAAAGCTGATCTTATCGTGGGACAATACCGTTTCTTATAAAAATTGGGACTTTGGAATTTATTTGCGTAGTTGGTTGGATTTTGATGCTTTTAGTCAACCGAATATGTATTACGGATTAAAGACCAACTCTCAATCTAATGTCTTAAAGAAGATTTACGAAAAGAATAAAAACGTCACTCAGGACAAGATACTAAGCGATTATTGGTTGGACAATGCTTCATTTTTGAAGATTGATGCTATTACAGTAGGTTATAAGTTTAATACGGAAAAGGCACTTAAATATATAGATAATATTCGAGTATATTGTACGGCGCGTAATGTAGCTACTATAACAGGATATAATGGCTTAAATCCAGAAGTAGATATTAATGGATTAGCTCCAGGTTTCGAGAGAATAAAAACCATAGATGGAACTTATCCTCAAACGATTCATTTTACATTAGGAGTACAAGTAAATCTATAAAAATAAATAAGTATGAATTGTATATATCATTATAAAAAACAGAATTTATTACTAGGAATTCTGACCAGTCTCATATTATTTACCAGTTGTAACCTGGATGAGAAATTTTATTCGGAAGTTACCCCTGATAATTTTTTTACTTCACCGAAGAGTGCGTATGAAATATTGGCTCGCCCTTTTACACATTGGAAATGGTATATAGGTGCTGATCGCTGGTATTTGCAAGAATTGACGACAGATGAAATGGTATGTCCTCAACGAGGAGCCGATTGGTATAACGGGGGCGAATATTTTCGGTTGCATTATCATACTTGGTCTGCAGAGGATCGCTTTATTGTTAATACTTATAATGGATGGGGTCAAGGAATCTCCAAGATTCTAGCAGCACGGGAAGATTTGGAAAATGTAGACTACAAGAAAATTGGATTATCAGATTCTGTCAAGGCTGATCATTTGGCTCAGTTGGATGCTCTCCAAGCTTACTTTTATTTAAGTGGTTTGGATTATTTCGGAGGACTTCCTATTTACAACAGGAGTGATGATCCGTTAAAGGCAAGAAGTACGGATAAGGAGACTTTTACTTATATTGAGGGACTTCTGAAGAATTCAATTCCTAAGCTGTATCCTAAGAAGAAATTGGGGCAATCCGAGGACGGTTATATAAAACAGGCTGCAGCTGCAGCTCTGCTGGCACGTTTGTATTTTAATGCTGAAGCTTATGTTAAGGAGGACCATTTTGCCGAATGTGCTACCATTTGTCAGGATATTATCAATGGTAAATATGGTACATACCAATTAGATTCTACTTGGTGGGGACCTCATGGATTTGATAATGATAAATCACCGGAAGCCATCTGGAATGTACCGTCAGAATATGTAAAGATGCAATGGGACTGGTATTTTCAGTATTTCTATCACATGAATAGTTATAAATATTTTGGTTCTGAGACAAAAGGGTATAATGGTTTTATGTTATCTCCTTCCTTAAATCCGCAGGGAGAGAACTATAATGATAAGTTAGGATGCCCATATTCTAAATTTGAGGATACTGATTTACGCAAACAACCTTATGAATACGAAGGTAACGGTAAATATACCGGTATGTTTTTAGTGGGGAAACAGACAAGTAAATATGGTTCTTGTATAGGACAGAAAGAGTATAAAGGAAAAGTCATAACTTTAGTCGATCAAGTTGCTCATTTTTCAGATGTTGGTTCGGGTAAAAAATATGCTTCAATAGACCAGCTTCCATCCACTATGGCAGATGGTGAGGAAAATTCTGGGATTAGACTAGTAAAAGCCCCACAACCAGATGAGACTGACATCAATCTCCGTTATAATCCCGATTGCCCTGTAATCCGCCTCACAGAAATATACTATATGTTAGCTGAATGTAAGTTGAGAGCCGGCGACAAACAAGGGGCTGCCAAATTGATCAATCAGGTTAGGGCACGTAATTTCAAGAATGGAGTGGATTCCAACCCAGTTACTGCTGCCAATTTGGATGAATTTCGCATGTTGGATGAATGGATGATAGAATTTCTTGGAGAAGGTCCAGGAAGGCGTCGTACTGACTTAATTCGCTGGGGAGAATTTACCAAGGGTACATGGTGGGACCACAAAGCAGATAATGATGAAAACAAAAATCGTTTTCCTCTTCCGAATTCTGCCATTTCGGCAAATCCTCTTTTAAAGCAAAATCTCGGCTATGATGGAAACAACTAATAACTTGAGCCCACTTTAAAAAGTGAGCTCATAGTTCGATTTGTTTTATATTATAGTTGTTTGCTTTATATTTGTATCCATTTAACAAATAGGAGAAAAACTTCTTATTTTGTGTTTAGCGTATGCTACAGATCGTAGGTCCGATGTGATTATTGGAAAACCGGATCCGCATAAGCTTTACTGCATCATAGAATAGTTTAATTTATGCGTAGAAGAAGTGGCAATGATAGGTGATAGAATATATAGATGTAAAGACTGCACTGAATGCAAAAGTCCTAGCATATTGCCCCTGTCGAGAAAAACTATGATGGATGCCGTTCGGTAATCTGTGGAGAAATTGACTCTAATTGCACAAGATCATAGTGAAGTAGAAAAATGGCTTTCTATGATGCATCAATAGATTTTGTGATAAAATAGATTTTTTCAATATAAAAAATGATATAATATGTTGTCAAAAGTCATTGGTGCTTTTGAAAGCAGATTTAACAAATAACTTAAATGAATAAAATAATAAAGAAAATCGCGCTGTTGCTTTTGGCAGTTTGTTTTCACGTGAATGCTGCTTTTGCGCAGGAAAAGGTAACCGGATTGCTTCCGCCAGCTTGGTTGAACGATGCCGTGTTTTATGAAATATACCCTCAGAGCTATTATGATACCGACGGCGATGGAATAGGTGATATAAAAGGTATCATACAAAAACTGGATTATGTAAAGTCGCTTGGGGTAAATGCTCTATGGTTGAATCCTCTTTTCGATTCTCCTTTTAATGATGCCGGTTATGATATTCGTAACTATTATTTGGTAGCTCCACGATATGGAACTAATGATGATCTGGTCAGATTATTCAAGGAAGCTCATAAGAGGGGGATACGTGTCTGTTTGGATTTGGTTCCGGGACATACGTCGCTAGATTGTGAGTGGTTTAAGCAATCGGCGAAAAAAGAACATAACGAATATTCGGATCGCTATATATGGACTCCTGCAGATTCGATTAAACCGAATAATAAGTTTGTAAGCAACAACTATGAACGCCCCGGTTGTTATATGCGTAATTTCTTCGCTTCTCAGCCGGCTTTGAACTATGGCTTTGGGAAACCTGATCCCAATCATCCGTGGGAGCAACCTGTAACAGCAGAAGGTCCTCTTCGTAATCGGCAGGAATTATTTAAAATAATAGACTTTTGGATGAGTCGTGGTGCAGACGGTTTTAGAGTTGATATGGCGCCTTCCCTTATTAAAAATGATCCTGAATATATAGAAACGGATAAACTTTGGAACGAAATCCGTTATAAACTACAAAAGAAATATCCGAATGGAATACTTCTTTCTGAATGGGGGAAACCAAATCTTTCTATTAAAGCCGGATTTACGATGGATTTTATGTTACCGACGCGAAGTACTGGATTTAACCAAATGTTTTTTAATTTCGAAGGTAATAAAATCATAGATAATTGCTATTTTGACTTGAGAGGTAATGGTGATCCAACTATTTACACAAACAATTTAGTGAAGTATCTTCACGATATCGGTACGAAAGGATATATTTGTACCCCAACAGGAAACCACGATCGACAACGCATGCATGTAGGACCGCGGGATACTTATGGGCAGTTGAAACTTCCGTTCGTATTTCTATTTACACTTCCAACAGTTCCTCTCATTTATTACGGAGACGAAATAGGGATGCGATATATTTGGGGATTACCTGTTGTTGAAGGTAGTCAAACTGTAATCAATCGAGCAGGATCACGTACCCCGATGCAATGGAACAATTCGAAGAATGCTGGTTTTTCAACTGCAGATGCTTCTAAACTTTATTTACCCATTGATAGAGAAGCATGCATACCGACGGTTTCAAATGAAGAAAAAGACCCCTCTTCCCTACTATCTTTCGTCAAACAAATAGTCAATCTTAAAAAGACCCATTCTGCTTTAAAGCCGAATGCAAACATCCGTTTTCTTCTTTCAGAAAAAGGGGTCTACCCTTTGGTATACGAACGATTTTCTGGCGATGAACATATTATAGTTATAATAAATCCTTCGGCTAAGGCACAAACCTTGTGTATTCCTTATCCTACGAATTTTCATTCTATTATTCCATTACTGGTAAGCCCTCAAACACAATTGGAAGAAAAAGATAAAACTCTAAAAATAACTTCACCTGCCATCTCTTATGGAATATATCAGGTAAAGTAAGTTTGGATAGAACGTTGAGGGTGTGTCAAAGTGACACATCCTCTATATTTTTCACGAAGTAGCATGCGCGAACCCATAAAGCTTCCGTATCAGCGCGTTTTGCCCTGTATATCTGCTTGCCCGTTCCAAAGACTGCCTCCACTTCATTCCTTTCACCGACGTTCCGTGCCATAAGGTCGTGATATTCTTTCGTGTTCTGCTCCTTTGACGGCCTGCCTAAAGGTTTCCCGCCTATTTCTATTCTAAGCAGACGGAGAATCTGACGGTTCCGTCTGTTCATGTAGATCTTGTCCGCTTCCACCTTGGCAGGAAGATTTCCGAACCTTTTCTTATATGCTCTCAGATGAAGCACGAGATCGTCGCATTCATTATAGGCATCCCAGCTATGGTGGTCGATAAAGGTGTATCCCTTCACAACGCTTACGCCTATCTTTGCCCCGAACTCTGTCTTTGCCTTGCCCTTGACTATCGGTCTTACGAAGGGCTGGTACAGGCTGATGATCCGGTCCTTGCATACATAGACATGATTGACAAACATTTCCTTCTGCTGTTTCCACATCTTTATCGTGGTGAAGAACAGGCTGCGGTCACGCGGCTTAAGCGTGAAGAAGTAGTTGCTGTCAACCCTTCCGAAGATTTCAAGGGCCGTGTTGATATTCCTTCTAAGGCGGGGCCTGCATGTATTCCATACATTCCCGGACTTTTCCCCTGGGCTTTTTCCGAAACTTAAAATACCTATATAATGTACACAGGTGAGTTGTTTAATATTCCTAATTAGGTATTCCCGGAGGCTGTCACTGGAGAGAATGTCAGGATAAAACGTTAAATTTGCATCCTATTAATTCATTTAAGTTTTATTCTATGGAATCTACTATCACATTCTCATCATTTACTACTCAGTGTATTATCCATTCAGAACAGAATGGCCGCTACGCTACGGCCCGCCTGTATAAGAATGCCCTCCATTCCTATACGATCTTCCTCAGTTCCCCATCGGTATCCTTCCCGGAGATCAACCGTGATAACCTTAAATCCTATGAGCAGTGGCTGACGGATCGAGGGAAGTCCCCGAATACAATATCCACTTACCTCCGTATGCTCCGGAGCCTCTACAACAAGGGTGTGGATCATGGCTATGCTCGGTATGTCCGTGGCCTCTTTCACGATGTCTATACCGGTGTAGACATCAGGCATAAGAAAGCATTGCCAAGAGAGGATCTCCGGACCTTACTGTTCAAGGACCCGGGCACGGAGGACTTACGGCGGACGCAGTACACCGCCCGCCTTTCTTATGAGTTGTGCGGAATGCCCTTCGTGGACCTTACACATATCCGCAAGTCTGACATTTCTGATGGAACGCTCGAATATCACCGGATGAAGACGGGCACTACGGTAAGGGTCCGCCTCCTCAGGCCTGCTCTCCAGACTTTGTCCTGGCTGCGAAGGAATACTGGGAGGACAGACGGGCGGAAAGATTCCGGCTTGTTGCACCTGTTCAGTTGTTCTCATAGCTTCCGGAGCAGTAAAGGCTATATGGAATATCAGTCCGCTCTTCGCCGTTATAATGCCCATCTCAAGAAACTGGGCAGGAAACTGGGAATCAAGGAAGACGTTTCATCCTATACGCTGCGTCATTCCTGGGCCACGGCAGCTAAGAAAACGGGAGCTCCAGTAGAGATGATCAGCGAGTTGCTCGGTCATAAATCCATCAAGACGACTCAGATATATCTTTCCGCCTTTGACGATAATGAACTTGCAATGGTAAACCGTAGAGTGTACAGATATACCCATCAATAACGATAAAGTTTTAAGGATAAAGATATTGTTACTTATCAAGTAACACGTAATTTTCGACTACAAAGATAATTGATATATTTGAAAAGGCCTTTTTATTTTACATATTTTAACTTAATAATCATAGACAAAATAAAACATCTGCATGGACAAATAACTGATGTATTGAGTATGTTCATGTACAGATATTATAAATATTTCTATTGTATTTATATTTTCGGATTCTGTTTTCTTTTTTTAAAAAAAGAGGAAATATAGCGCTTAATCAGGATTTTTACGTGTTACTTGATAAGTAATTTACTTTGATATTTCACGCAGTACATTAGTCAGGTGGAGTTATGCATCCCTTTTTTTAGAAGGAGTTAGGCCCATGATATTAAACACTTCTTAAGTTAATAATAGAAATACCGTGACAGTAGCATCTTTATAGATCGTGCCTATATCTGTAAAACCATATAATTGAATTTGCTCAAGACGGCCAATATCGGATCAGAGACTCTATATAGGTTATACTTAAAGGACAGGAAACCATACTTTAATCCTATTCGTAAGGAAATCTATTGGGAACAGACTAAGTTGATTTCATCCATGAGTAAAGAATTGAATAATCAATAGAAAGGAGGTAATTTTTTTAAAATAGAAGAAATCTAATATCTCGTAATTGTTATAAGAAAAATGCGGACGGTCATTCTAACTTTGAAATATAGAGAATATAGTTGTCTGTCCGCAGGGAATAAACTGTTTGATAAGTAAATTATGGTCGTTAAAAAGATGGATGACCATACTCTTACCTGAAAAATTAATTTAATATCTATCTAATGTTGCAGTATGAAATATATCAACTTTAAAATAACACGATAAAAAAATTCTCCTATTTCCATAATTGTCAAAAAATGAAACAATATCAAATTAATTGTTTTCTTATTACTATTTTAGTAAGCTTTTATACTATTTTAGGATCAGCAATAACAATATCCCATGGTCCATATTTGCAAAATGTCTATGAAAGAGAGGCTACTATTGTATGGATTTCAGACAAACCTTCCATCGGATGGGTTGAACTTGCTCCAAATGACAGTACTAATTTTTATGCTATTAGCAGGCAGAAATTTTATGATACAACAATTGGAATCAAACGTACATCTTGTATACATTCAGTTCGGTTGACAGGGCTAACGTCTGGTACGACTTATCGCTACCGGGTTTATGCCAAGGAAGTTTTCGCTCATAAAGATTTCGGTGGCCGATATGGAGACATTGCCGCGACGAATGTTTTCACGGAAAAGCCGTTAACTTTTACGACCTGTGACCAAAATAAACCGGAGACATCTTTTGCTATTCTAAATGATGTGCATGAACGTGCTAACATCATGGAGCCTTTGCTGAATTATGCAAATTATAAAGATAAAGATATGATCATTTTCAATGGTGACATGATAAATTCTTTTCCTAATGATTCCGTAATATATAAAGGATTTTTGGACACAGCAGTCAGACTCTTTGCTCAAGAAAAGCCTTTATATTATGTACGTGGCAACCACGAGACACGTGGCAAGTATGCAGAGAAATTTCAAGAATATTTTTGCCCACGGCAACCTCATCTTTACTTTACATGGCGACAAGGACCAATATTTTTTATTGCATTAGATACAGGAGAAGATAAGCCCGATGATGATATAGAATATTATGGTTTTAATAACTTTGATCAATATCGTACTGAAGAAGCAAACTGGCTTGAGAAAGTTGTCCAATCTGCAGAATATCGTCAAGCCCGTTTCCATGTAGTCATCGGCCATATTCCACCGGCCATCAGTCCAAGTGCCTGGCATGGAGAAATAGAGGTAAGAAACAAATTTGTACCTATTCTCAATAAGGTGGGGATAGACATAATGCTTTGTGGTCACCTCCATAGATTTCGTTATACTCCATCTTCAAATTCTATACATTTCCCTATTCTGGTCAATTCTAATAACTCCTGTCTTTTCGGTGAAGTAAATAATGATGAACTAAAGTTGCAGATTGTTGACATAAAAGGACATGAAATTTTCAATAAATCTATTTATGTAAAAAGAAATTAATCATTTCTTTCAATAAATCAATATCATCTAAACAATTAACAAATAATAATCAAATGCGAAACGATAATTTGCCTAAGATTTTAACGATAGCATTATCAGTGATAATGCTATTAACCCAATCCATTTATTCCTATGGAAAGTCTGATAGGAATCCTGAAAAAATTCTTCAACAATCCTCTTCTAAGATCATTCGAGGAGTAGTAATTGACCAAAAAGGTGAGCCTATTGTAGGTGCTACAGTTAAGTTAGAGGGCTCATCTCAAGGGACCGTAACAGACTTGGACGGGAAATTTTCTATTACTGCAGTAAATAATTCTATTCTAAATATTTCTTATATTGGTTATAATTCTCAGAATATAAAGGTTAATGGGCAGGCCAATCTCTCTATTGTGATGAAAGAAAATTCGAAAAATCTGGATGAAGTAGTAGTTGTTGGTTATGGCTCTCAGAAAAAAGTGAATCTTACGGGATCTGTTTCTTCAGTAACTTTCGATAAGGAAACTCTTTCCCGTCCGATTACATCTGCAGCAGCTGCCCTTGAAGGTGCGAGTGCCGGACTGGAGGTCCTGCAGAGTTCCGGAAAACCAAACAGTGAAAATTTCGGTATGAATGTCCGTGGTATCGGAACGATCAATTCATCAGGCCCTCTTGTCCTCGTTGATGGAATGGAAATGAGTTTATCTGACGTTGATGTCAATAATATTGCGAGTATCTCGATCTTGAAGGATGCTGCATCCTGTGCCATTTATGGTAATCGTGGTGCTAATGGAGTGATTCTGGTAACCACTAAAATGGGGAACAAGGATCAAACTCGTATTACTTACAATATGAAACTTTCATGGAACTCTCCGACAAGACTTGTGAAATTTATCAGTGATTATGCAGATTATATGGGCTTTGTTAATGAAGCTGCTATCAATGTTGGCATTTCGAGTATCTATTCTAATGAAACAATTGCAAAATGGCGTGCAGCAGAAAAAAATCCGAATGGCATTGCAGATTCCGGGTATCCTAACTATGTGGCTTATCCGAATACGAATTGGTATGACTGGATTTATAAGACGAAGATGATGCAGGAACATTCTGTATCAGTCTTAGGCAATGCAGGCCATACAGATTTCAATATTACTGGCACCTATTTGGATAATCCGGGAATGATCGTTAACTCTGGAGTAAAGAAGTATAATCTAAATGTTAATATCAATACAGATATTACGAATTGGCTTCAGGTAGGTGCTCATGTGTGGGGCTTCCATGATGACCAGGATCGTAATGATGTAGATAATTTGACTTCTTGGGGATTTCTTAAAACTGTCCCGGGAATCTATCCGTATTATGATGGTAAGTATGGAGGGATAGAAGCTACGGAGGAAGATCCAGCAGCAGGTAATGCATTGCTAGATTTGAATGGTAGTGGTGATGCTTATTATAAACATAACCATTTTTATACAACAACGCATGCACAAGTTAAATTTCTTAATGATTTTACTTTTAAGACGATTTTTGGGTATGATTATTTTGAAGAGCAACATAAGTATTCTTGGGTAGGGCAAAACACATACAGTTTTAGCCGTAAACAATACGTCGGTAGTGCCGGAGATCTGAACACAGATGACGTGTATATGTACAATCATGGCTACTATAACTGGAAATGGACTAATACTTTGAATTGGGCACATTCTTTCGGAAAACATGACGTCAGTGCCTTAGCCGGATTCGAGGAGGGGAAATATCATAATAATTCTACTGATGTGGAGAAAGAGGGAATCATCGACCCTTCCTTGACAGATCTTTCTCTGGTGACTAACATGAAATATATCAAGGGCGGTCAGGATGAAAATACGTTCCGTTCTTATTTCGGCCGTGTCAATTATGCATACGATTCCAAATATCTTTTTGAAGGCGACTTTCGATATGATGGTTCTTCAAGATTTTCCAAGGATCACCGGTGGGGATTCTTCCCGTCAGCTTCCGCAGCCTGGAGAATTTCAGAAGAGAATTTTGCGCAGAATTCTTTTTTACACGTATTCGATAATTTGAAAATCCGTGCATCTGTGGGTAAATTAGGCAACAGTGCAGTGGATGAGTATGCATATCAAAGTGTGTATGACTATGCTTATACAATCATGAACGGGAACAAAGTGGGGCGTCTTTATGATGCTACTTTGCCTAATGAGGATATTTCCTGGGAGAAGACAACTACTTATGATCTGGGCCTGGATTTTGGGGTGCTGGGTAATCGGCTGACGGGTACTGTGGACTATTATGACAAGCTAACCAGTGGCATACTGTACCGTCCGTCGATTTTCCTGACGTTGGGAGAGAAAAATGCGCCTTTGCAAAATCTTGCATCTATTGATAATAAAGGCTTGGAGATGACGGTTGGATGGAATGATCATATTCGAGATTTCTATTATGGAGTAAGTGGTAATATTTCGTTCAACAGAAACCGTGTAACCAAATATAAGGGTAATCTGGTACGCGGATGGAAGACAGACGCAAATGGTAACTCTTATTATTATTCGAATATAGGTGATGTCTCAACAGGGGGAAACAACCGACTTCTCAAAGGTCACCAGCTCAATGAATTCTATCTTTATCAGACCTATTCCGGAAGTGGCAAGTATTTCAAGTCTGATGGATCCGTGGATCCTAAGGGCGGGCCCAAAACCGGTATGATTCGCACAGAAAATGATATGAAGTGGCTGAAAGCTATGATTGCAGCAGGATATACCTTCTTGCCGAACAGAAATGTGGCAAAGAATGGGATATGGTATGGTGATTACATCTTTGCCGACAAGAACGGTGATGGCGTTTATGGAGATAGCAATGATCAGGATTTTACCGGCTGTTCACCAGATCCAAAGGTGAATTTTGGTATCCAAATGCATGCAGAGTGGAAAGGATTTGACATTTCTATGGCGTGGGCAGGAGCAACGGGCTTTAAAACATTCTGGCGGGAGATAGGGCAAAATTCAAGTTGTGTTGTCTTTGGTCTGGAACTGCCTAAGACACAGGCCTACGATCATTACTTTTATGATCCCGATAATCCTACGGATCCACGTACGAACTTAACCTCTAAATATCCTCGTTTGACAATGAATAATCCCAGCCAGAGTGATGCGTTTGCAAGTAATATCAATCTTTATAATTGCAACTATATGAAATTGAGAAATCTGACATTTGGCTATACCTTACCCAAATATATTTCCAGGAGATTTTATGTGGAGAATCTTCGTGTCTATGTTTCTGGTGAGAATCTGCTGACGATCACTCCATTCCCGGGACTTGATCCGGAGATGCGGGCAGGTGCAGGCTATTCTATTCCACGTACGATGTCATTCGGTCTAAGTATAACATTTTAAGGGAGGAATATTAATATGAAAAATATTATAAAAGAAGGAGCGCTGTGCATTCTTGCTATTGCTGGATTTACTATTCCGACAGGGTGTAGTTCTGATTTTTTGGATACTGTACCGACGGGTGAGGTGAGTTCTGCAAGTGTCTGGAAAAGTGAGAATCTGGCTACGAAAGCGCTTAATGGTGTATATGAACGTCTGTATTATGAAGATCGTGCTAATCCATGGTATACTTTATGGGATGCCTATACTGAAGTCATGGATGAAGATGTGAACTGGGTGAGTGGTAATGCCCCGATTTTATTAGGCAGTGCCACTGCAAGCAGTGGGGGATTCTCACAATGGTGGCAATGCTTCTACGAAGGTATTAGTCGTGCTAATGACGTGATTGCAAACGTTGATAAGGTTCCGGATATGTCAGATGCGGAAAAAAGCCGTTATCAATCGGAATGCAAGTTTATTAGGGCTTATGAATATTATCGTTTAAATGTTTTATATCGTGGTGTTCCAATATATACAGAACCGGTTGCTCCGGATAAATGCACGAAAGGCCGCAGTACAGAAAATGAGGTCTGGCAACAGGTGATTTCTGATTGTTCAGATGTTATCAATGATCCGAATGTTCCTGACAAGCATTCTGTAGGTGATCCTAATTGGGGGCATATCACAAAGGGAGCTGCTTATATGTTACGTGCAAAAACCTATATGTGGCTCAAGGATTATGCTAAGGCTGAGGCGGATTTCAAAACGATTACGACTTTAGGTTACAGTTTGTTCCCTAATTATAAGACTCTTTTCAAAGAGGCCAATGAGAAAAACGATGAATTTATATTCGTTTATCAATATTCTGAAGATACGGATTGTGGCCAGTTCTTTAGTTGGACATACGGAAACCGTAATAGTCGTGGTTACTCATGGAATAACTATATTCCCAACCCTGCTTTCGTAGATTCGTATGAATGTGCAAATGGAAAAGCATTCAATATTGATGATATTCTGCCGGGCTATTCTTCCATGACTCCTAAGCAACGTATCGTGTTCTATCTTCGTGATGGTTTAACTGATGCAGAAAAGACAATAGAACAAAATGTGGGAGTTGATATGTCAAAGTATTTAAATTCTGGTAATGAAGCACGTATTAAAATGGTTTATGAGAATCGTGATCCAAGAATGACAGAAAATTTTATCACTCCATATTCTACTTATTTAGGAGGGTGTACAGGTACAGATATATCTTATACTTTGCGTTGGCCGTACAGAGGGTATGATGATGCTGCTCCTTATGATTTACGTACTGATACTAATGATCGCTTTTATTATCTTTGGCGTAAATGGGTAGCAGAAGGGACGAGTGAAATAGTTAATCAGGATACAGGTCCAACGGATATTCCAATATTCCGATACGCAGAAGCCTTACTCGGTTTGGCGGAAGCTCTAAATGAACAGGGTAAAACGGATGAAGCTATCAAGTATGTAAATATGGTACGTGCTCGTGCTGGTGTTGCACTTCTTAATAGTAATGAATATACGAAAGTGACTGGTCAAGATGATCTCCGTCAACGTATCCGTAATGAGTATGCTTGGGAACTGGCAGGAGAAAATCACATGTATTTTGAGGAATTACGCTGGGATACCTGGCATCAACAGAAATTCGTGAATGGAAACGGTATGACTGAAATATGGGGCTCTAAAAAGTATACGAATACTTATATGGGCGATTATAGTAAGATATGGCCGATTCCGCAGGCTGAAATTGAACGGAACTCTAATTTAAAGCAAAATCCAGGTTGGTATTAATGATTGAAAATGGGCCGGGCGGGAATTTATCTTATAGGATATTCCTGGTCGGCCTTAACTAAAAACAAATATTATGGTTAATCATTCAAGATTTTTTATGTATTGTCTTCTTGTCTTTTTGATTTGCTCCTGCTCTTCGACCAAAAGTTCTGCAGGCGGGGATAATGGTGTTACAAAGGATACAATACAGAATTATTATAATCCGATTATTGATTATGACACGCCTGATCCGACAGTCATGGAAATTGATGGTAAATTCTATCTCTTTGCTACGGAAAACAACCATGTGACCCCGGTATGGATCTCAACGGATCTGGTCCACTGGACTAAAAAAGACGGGAGTGCCTTCGCATCCCGACCTTCATTCGTTCCAGACGGAGGTGTATGGGCACCTGACGCACACTATATTGATGGGCAATATGTCCTGTATTATGCCATGTCTACCTGGGGTGGAGAGTGGAAATGCGGTATTGGTGTTGGTGTTTCCAAATATCCTGACGGACCATATAATGATTTAGGTAAGATGTTCACTAGTGAGGAAATTGGTGTCCAAAACAGTATAGATGAATTTTTTATTCAGGATAATGGCCACAACTATCTTTTCTGGGGGAGCTTTCATGGTATTTATGGAATAGAACTTACCCCAGACGGCCTTCATATTAAAGAAGGAGCACAGAAAGTGAAAATAGCCGGGGACTTTATGGAAGCTACGTATATTCATAAACGGAATGGTTATTATTATCTTTTCGGTTCTAATGGAACTTGTTGCGAGGGGGATAATAGCACTTATCAGATCGTGTATGGGCGCTCGAAAAGCCTTTTCGGACCGTATGTGACCAAGGAAGGCGGAAGACTCCTTGATGGCAATTTTGATGTTCTCCTGCATGGAAATAATAAATTTGTTGGTCCTGGACATAATGCAGAGTTTATGACTGATGATGCGGGACAAGATTGGATTATCTATCATTCCTATTTGAGAGGCAAATCTGATTTAGGAAGAGTTGCAATGCTTGATCCAATCAATTGGGCCGATGATTGGCCTGTTATAGTAAATAACTCTCCTTCCACTTTTCATAAAATTCCTTTCTTTAAAAAGTAGTGTACAAAAGGATTTTATACTTTTAATAGTTTATGAGTGCAAGAGAAATACTTTTAATAATGTTTTGTCAAAATAAAGATCATGAAAAAAATATGGGTATGTAGTTTGCTGTTTTTAGTCTGTATGTCTTCTCTGGCTCAGACGGCAACGATTAAGATTGATGTTGACCGCCCGATAGGGCAGATTGATCCATTGATTTATAGTAATTTTACAGAACATTTAGGCCATTGTGTCTATCAGGGTATCTATGATCCTTCTTCTTCATGTTCCGATCAAGATGGGTTTCGGACTGATGTCTTAGAAGGTGTAAATAAACTCAATGTACCATTGGTGCGTTGGCCGGGAGGTAATTTCGCTTCGGGCTACCATTGGGAAGACGGTATTGGACCAAAGGCTGAGCGACCGGTATGTATTGATTTAGCATGGGGAGCCCGGGAAGATAATTCTTTTGGGACGGATGAGTTTATGAAATGGTGCAGGAAAGCTGACGTCCAGCCTTATCTTTGTGTCAATTTGGGGACGGGGACTCCGGAAGAAGCGGCTCACTGGGTAGAATACTGTAATTGTCCGACAGGGACGAAATATGCTGATCTGCGTTCGAAGTATGGGCACCCTTCACCTTATCATGTTACCTATTGGGGATTAGGAAATGAGGTGGATGGACCATGGCAGATTGGTCATAAAAACGCAGCAGATTATAGTAAGATCGCCTTGGAAACGGCCAAACTGATGAAATGGACGGATAAGAATATCCGGCTGATTGCGGCAGGTAGTAGTAATTATGGGGCTGACTGGATCAACTGGAACAGGACGGTTATCAATACTTTGGCGGATCACGCGGATTTTATCTCTCTTCATAATTATGAGGGGAACACGAATGACGATTATTATGCCTTTATGGCTTCTACGGAGTTTTGTGACAAGGTGATCCGGATCACGGAAGATCTTATAGAACAGGCTAAGATAGAGGGAAAATTGCACCATCCGATGTATATCGCTTTTGATGAATACAATGCCTCATATAATTCTAAAGGTGATAATGCAGCCAAGAATACATTTAATATGGAAGATGCCCTGGTTGTGGCCCAGTTTCTGAATACCTTTGTCCGTCATGCGGATGTCGTGAAGATGGCTAACATGGCTCAACTGGTTAATCTGTTAGGGCCTATGATGACCACGAAGGATGGAATCTGGTATCAGACGATATTTTTCCCATTAGAGTTGTTTGCCAATCATTGTTTTGGAATTTCACTTTCTCCCACTGTCCTGTCACCGACATTCAGAGCCAATGGTCTGGAGCATCCTGATCTTGATGTTTCTGCATCTTATGATCCTTCTAAAAAGGTAATGGTGATCAATGTGGTCAACCGCTGTAAGGATAAGGCTATAACAACGTGCATCATTGACCAGAGTAATATCTGGGGGAGATCAGCCGCAGCCAGTACAGTGAATGGGGACTCTCCGAAATCCATGAATTCACTGGATCGGCAAGAGGTAAAGGTCGTAGAACAATCCTTGAAAATTAAAGGTCATGAGCTTATCTATCATTTTGAGCCACATTCCTTTACTCAAGTAAGAATTTCAACAAAATGATCTTTGATAGTTAATATAATACAATAAAAATGAAAAATAGCTTACTTTTAATTATCCTTTCTTCACTTCCTTTATTTTCTTGTAGTAGTAGCGGCAGTGGACATAGTGATATTATTTCGCCATCTAATCCAGATACAAGTATAGTTAGTGGTTCACCAATATATCTTGCTGATCCGACTATCTTCCATGATGTTGATAGTAGTACTTATTATCTATATGGTACAAGTTCTGATGAAGGTTTTATTACTTATAAATCGAAGGATTTGAAAGTATGGAAAGGGCCATGTGGACAAATAGATGGGGGGTATGTACTTACTAAAAATACTTCTTTTGGTGTATCTTGTTTTTGGGCTCCGCAGGTCTTTAAATTCCGAAGTAAATATTATATAGTATACTGCGCAGCTAGAGATTTAAGTACTGCTTCTCAGCAAATAGCTATTGCTGAGAGTGATTCTCCCGAAGGACCTTTCTCTCAGGTAAATAAAACGTGTATTCCTGCAAATTGCCAAGAAATTGATCCCTTCGTTTTTTTTGATGATAACGGAAAAACATACTTGTATTATGTGAAAGAAATTGATCGTAATGCAATTTATGTTTCGCAAATGAATGATTCTATGGATTCCTTGGATGAAAAAACTACTACTTTATGCATTAAATCTGCTTCTAGTGGTTGGGAAAATGTAAAAGGTAATAGTTGGTCTGTTGCAGAAGGACCGACAGTAATCAAAAAGGATGGAGTATATTTTCTTTTTTATTCTGCTAATGATTATACTTATCCTCAATATGCTGTGGGCTATGCAACGGCAAATTCGCCTTTGGGACCATGGACTAAGCATTCAGGGGCTATCCTTGATCATACAATAATTAATGCTAATGGTACAGGACATGGCGATATCTTTAGTGATACGAATGGTAATATGTGGTATGTGTTTCATACTCATAATAGTCTTACACAGGTAAGTCCACGTCGTACAGCGATCATTCAGCTTCAATATTTGAATGGGGATTTTTCTGTTATTCCTAATACTTTTCGTTATTTGTACAGTAAATGAGCTCAGAAGTTTTCTTTATAAAATAGAATGTTAATAATGAAAATAAAAGAATTTTTGCCAGTAGTATTAATAGTATCTATGGTAACCCTATGGGTATATTTGTTAAATGCTAATCAGGAATTTTTCTTTTATTATCGTGAACAGCAACAGATTTTCATTTATGACTATTCTTCCTTTTGTGATCGCTATTTTTCTTTTGGCGGACTATCTTTATTACTAAGTCAGTTTCTTGTACAATTTTTTTGCCTCCATTGGACTGGCCCAATAATTACAGCAGTTCTTGGTGGAATAACTACATGGTTGATATGGCACTCATTATACCGTCTTTACCCTGAGACAAGAGGTATATATCTTGTCCCCTTCTGCTTCATGCCAGTTATTTTGCAATTGAATGCACTATCTGACTTTTATTATAACTATGATGGATTTGTAGCATTTGTGCTAATGATAGTCTCTTTTGCACTGTATACTTGGATAACAGAGCAAAGAACAGTTTTATGGAGAGTGATTATAGGGAGTTTGTTTTCTCTGATTTTATACTTTTTAGCGGGACCTGTAGCAATTCCATTTTCTGTTTCTATTCTATTTTATGATCTCTTAATGAAAAGGAAAAGTGCCTTCTGGCAAATAATATCAGTAGGTCTTATTCTTATTACTGGTTTCTTATGTATACATTTAGGAATAATTGTCAATACACGCTTTGCCTTTACTAACGATTTTTATTATGAACCATTATTAAAACCGCGTTTTGGCTTGCTCATGTCATGGATAGCATTTGTTATACTTCCTCCTGTTCTTTGGATAACTCATTTACTGAGGAAATTGAGAACAGCAACATGGATAATAATTTCTTCTCTTCTTTTAATTTTTGATGTTGGTTATAGTGTATATTTGCTATCTTCGAGCAAAGATTCAAAGTTTAATGTGTTTTTTAGGCTGCAACGAGATGTTGTGATAGGCAATTGGAATGATATTCTTGGAGAATATGATGCTATACAAGATAGAAGGAATTATTTACTTATGAATTATGTTAATCTTGCTCTTTCATACAAAGGAGAACTGATAGAGAATCTTTTTAGCTATCACCAGCAAGATCCTTTTTCACTAATGGTTGGTGGAAATGCTAGAAGGATCCCTGAAGTGATTACTTTGTTAAGTTATATCTATTATAGAATAGGTAATATCTCGGCAGCACAAGATAAAGCTTTTGATTCATTTGTCAGTTGCCGTTATGGAAATCCCTCAATGTTGAAAATGTTGATTAAAACGAATCTTATTTATCGTAATTATGCGGTAGCAGAAAAATACATTTCTATTTTAGAGAAAACCTGGTACTATCGAAAATGGGCAATAAAACAGAGATGTTTTCTTTATAATGACAAAGCGGTAGCACATGATAGGGAATTTGGCAGTAAGCAACGGGATTTACCTCGTAATGATCATTTTACGATGAAAGATGATCCTTATGAAGATTTAAAAGATATTCTTCAGGCAAATTCTTACAATAAAGTTGCCTGTAATTATACTATAGCTTATTTGCTCCTGTTAAAGAATAAAAATCAAATTGATGATTTTGTGCAAAGGTATTATAGGACACCTGTGCTGTATCATGTTCCTGAATTGTTCCAACAGGCGTTAGTTGCTTTTCATGAGAATGATCTGAGTTTTTGCTTGCAACATGGGGTGACAAAAAACACGATTAGACAATATCAAATTTTTAAAAGTCTTTATATAGAAGCTCGTAATGCAGGGCAGGACCCAAGATCTTTACTTGATGCAGATTTTAGTAGATCTTATTGGTATTATTTCTTGTTTAATATATTTTAGAATATGATTTCCATGAAACAAACAATATATATTCTTTCTCTATTACTATTAGGGCTTACCTCTTGTTCTAAAAACATACGGGTAGCTGGATCGTTACATATAGGAGCTAAAATATTCCCTGATTATAAGTCAGTAGTATTGCCTGTAAATATTGCTCCATTAGATTTTTCTGTTCTTAATGCCGGGAATTTTCCTACTTGTCTTTTAATCGAAGGAGGAGGAGAGATAATAGAAGTGAAAGGTGAACAAGGTAATTTTGAAATACCAACAGGCAAATGGAAAGACTTATTGGAGCGGCAGAAAGGCCATAAGATTAAATTTATCATTGTCAAGCAAATGAATCATAAATGGTATTCTTATACTCCTTTTACTATGATGGTAGCACCGGATTCCATTGATAGGTATGTTGCTTACCGTTTGATTCCTCCAGGGTATGAACTTTGGCGTAAGATGGGGATTTACCAGCGCTGTTTAGAGAATTATAATCAAAGCCCTATTTATGAGAATAGGTTTTCCAATAATAATTGTGTTAATTGTCATTCCTTTCCAATGCAAAATCCTAACAAGATGGTATTCCATATGCGTTCTTTTAGTTCTGGAACAGTGCTGCTAGATAATGGAAAGATAGAGAAACTCAACACGAAAACACCACAGACAATTTCTGCCTTTGTGTATCCTTCTTGGCATCCATCGGGTCGTTATATTGCTTTTTCGACTAATACGACAAGACAGATGTTTTTTATGAATCAAAGGAATCGTATTGAAGTATATGATTCCGCTTCTGATATTGTTGTGTATGATATTAAGACACATGTAGTACTTGGAACTCCGCTATTAATGTCAAGTAATGCTTTCGAAACTTTTCCAACATTTTCACCAGATGGAAAAACTTTATATTTTTGCCGGGCTAAGGCTATAAGCCCGATGCCAGATAGGTATAAAGATGTTCACTATAATCTTTGTAGTATATCTTTTGATCCTGTAAAAAGACAATTTGGGAAAAATATTCGAGTTCTCTATAATGCAGAAAAATATTCAAAAAGTGTTTCATTTCCACGGGTGTCTCCCGATGGGAAATATTTGGTCTTTACTCGGCAGAAATTTGGTAATTTCTCGATTTGGCATAAGGATGCAGATTTATTTATGTTGACTCTTAGAACAGGTAAAGTAGTTCCAATGACAATTGTTAATAGTAAAGATGTTGAGAGCTATCATTCTTGGAGCCATGATAGTAGATGGCTAATATTTAGTAGTCGACGTCTAGATGGTTTATATACAAGACTATTTATTACGTACATAGATAAGAATGGCAAAACTTATAAGCCATTTTTGTTACCTCAAAAGGACCCATATCAATACTATCATAACTTAATGTATTCCTATAATATTCCAGAATTCCTTGTAGGTAAAGTTAAATTAGATCAGGAAAAAGTCGCAAGAATTATGAGAAATTCACCAGGAATAAATGTTTCTTTTAGGTAGCATTAAGAAAAAAAGAAAATTGAGTAAAGTCAGTTGAATTTATTTTTTGATTATCAGTAAAATGAATAATAAATTATTTGGTCAATTAATGAAAAATTAATAACTTTGAGTGTTGAATATAATAGACTATAAATGATCTAATGGTAATTTTTGGAAAATACTGACTGATTTTTAAAGTAAATAATAATAGCATGAAACTTCCTAACCGTAGTTTGTTCGTACTTGGAAGAAGCAAAATCAAATTCTTTCAACTCTTTATGTCCTTTAAATTATCTTTATGTCCTTTAAATTATTAGAACGATCCTTGAAAAACTATTTTTTTAGATATTAACGTTAGGTGTCTGGGGGATTATACTTTTTGCTGATAAGCATAAATTAGATGAAGACAATTATAAATTCATGTATATTCATAACTTCTTATATCAATTAAAATGAAAAAGAGAATAATTTCATTACTTTTTGTGGCTTCTTTCTTGTTGTGTTTCTCTGTGACTGTCAGTGCGGAAACTGGCAGGCAATGGACTGTTTCTAAGGTTGACAAATGGTATTCCGCCCAGCCTTGGCTGGCAGGTTGCTGTTATATTCCGGCAACAGCCATTAACCAGATAGAGATGTGGAGTGCAGATACATACGATGCTCCCCAGATCAACAAGGAACTCGGATGGGCACAAAACCTTGGTTTTAATACGCTCCGGGTATTCCTCAGCAGTGTGGTGTGGCAGCATGATCCTGTGGGTTTTAAAAACCGCATGAATAATTTCCTGAACATCTGCAAGAGGCACAAGATACGTCCTTTCTTTGTGTTCTTTGATGATTGCTGGGATCCGGTCTCTTATTATGGCCGTCAGCCTGCGCCAAAACCAGGGGTTCATAATTCCGGATGGGTCCAGGATCCGATGAAGAGTCTTCGGGCTGACACGACCGTCTTGTATCCTTTCATGAAGGCATACGTCCAGGACATCCTCAAGACTTTTAAAAATGATAAGCGGGTGCTGATGTGGGATCTGTATAATGAGCCTGGGAATTCTGGTTATGGGGACGGTTCATTGCCCCGGCTGGAAAAGGTCTTTGAGTATGCCCGTGAGGTGAATCCTTCTCAACCGTTGACTGCCGGGATATGGATTGACAGTCCGAAGATCAATCATTTTATCAGCACTCATTCGGATGTCATCACATTCCATTGCTATGCAAAGCCTGCGGTCCTCCAGCATGTGATAGACACTTTGCGACAGTTTAAGCGCCCGCTGATCTGTTCTGAATATATGGCTCGGCCTCAAGGCAGTACTTTCCAGAAGAACATGCCGGTATTGAAGGAAAATCATGTCGGCGCAATCAACTGGGGTTTTGTGTCTGGGAAGACAAATACCATTTTTGCCTGGAACACTCCTTTGCCTGATGTCAAGGAACCGAAGGTGTGGTTCCATGATATTTTCCGGCAAGATGGTACGCCTTATGACCCTAAGGAGATAAAAGCGATTAAGAGTCTGACCCGCCGTTGATATGGTGTTGACGTATGGTCGAAGGACTTAACGGCTGGAATCAGATGGCACCATCCTAAGGTGTCCTTTAAAGGTGTAGAAAACAAATAAATGAGAATGAGATGAAAAAAATATTAGGAGGTTTGATCGTATTGATGGTCCTGTTTAGCCAATATTCTTGTGCGCACAGAAGCGATGTGGGGTTATTCAATGAGAACAAGTTTGATACCACTCTGGTGGGGAGAAAGGTAGGGCTATATACCCTGCATTCCGAAAAATCCGGGATCTATGTTCAGATCACCAATTTTGGAGCGAGGGTCGTTTCCTTATGGACTCCCGATAAGGCTGGGAAATATGCTGACATCGTGCTTGGATATGACAATATCGAAAGTTATATCCATAATAAAGGCGAGAGATTCCTGGGGCCTATTGTTGGGCGCTATGCCAACCGGATAGCCAAAGGGGCTTTTACCCTGGATGGAAAGACCTATCATTTGCCGATCAACAACAATGGCCAGACCCTGCACGGGGGGCTGAAAGGACTGGATCTGGTGGTCTGGCATGTGGATTCCGTCAACGATCGTTCTATCGTGATGTCTTATCTTTCTAAAGACGGAGAAGAAGGATTCCCCGGCAATCTGAAGGTGAGAGTGAAGTATGATGTCAATGATGATGAGATGACAATCAATTATTGGGCAACGACAGATAAGCCTACGGTCGTCAATTTAAGCAGTCATGTCCTGTATAATCTGAAAGGTGAAGGCAACGGGACGATTCTGGATAACCTGTTGACGATCCGGGCTGATTCCACTACGCCTATCGACCAATATATGATTCCGACCGGAAAAATACAGACGGTTGACGGATCTGTATTTGATTTCAGAAAGCCTAAAGTGATCGGACGAGATATTAACCGGCTTGACCAGCAGTTGACGTTTGCTCATGGATATGATCATAACTGGGTCTTGCATAAGCGTAAAAAAGGAGCCATAGAACTTGCGGTACGGGTAGCTGATCCCCTTACTGGAAGGGTGATGGAGATCTTTACAGATCAACCTGGTATGCAATTTTATAGTGGCAACTTTATGAATGGCAAGGTGAAATGCAGTAATGGAAAATTCATGAAATATAGGGAGAGTTTTGCTTTTGAACCTCAGAAGTATCCTGACAGCCCTAATCATAAGAATTTCCCAAGTACTGTGTTGAAACCTGGTGACGTTTATCGTCAGACTTCCCTTTATAAATTTTCCGTAGAGAAATAAACTTGATGGATCAGAGGAGCGACGGACTTAGCCGTGGCTCCTCTGTATAAATATCATGAATATGCTCCCCGTTGAGCGCAATGCACCATTGAGCCTATCTCTATGTACCATTGGGATCATCTCAATGCACCATATTAGTGATAATTGATTGTGATCAAGACTTCAACTGTATATTGAGGGATGAACAGGGAAAGATAAGATTTTCCTGTCAACTTTTCTTTAGGTATACGTGTTTCTTAAATAAATTCTGTAATTTTGTATCTGTAGGCTGATGCAGCCGTATGCGGCTAATTAATAACCATACCAGTATGAAGAAAATATCCTGTTTGTTCTTCTTTTTTTTATTTCTTGACGTACAGACCTTTGCAACTAACGAGAGTGCAGCCGTCATGCGAGGGATGGTGAACCGTCTGTTCCCCAAATATGCCCGTTCATTTGTGTTTGTGGTAAAAGGGGATTCCGGAAAAGATTGCTTCTCTTTGAGAAGTGAACGAAATAAGATCGTCATTTCAGGGAATGATGCTAATTCCATGGCCGTGGGGCTCAACTATTATCTGAAGAATTTCTGCAGGACGACGGTGACGTGGTTCAAAGATGATCCTGTAGAGATGCCGGAGACCCTTCCTGAGGTAACAGGAATCGTCCAGTCCTCGGCTAAGGTCCCTGACCGTTTCTTCCTGAACTACTGTACCTTCGGGTATACCATGCCCTGGTGGAAATGGAGCGACTGGGAACATTTCATCGACTGGATGGCACTGAACGGGATCAACATGCCCCTTGCCATTACGGGACAGGAAGCTATATGGTATCAGGTCTGGAGAAAGTTGGGCCTGACAGATAAGGAGATTCGTTCTTATTTTACCGGACCAGCTCATTTGCCGTGGCACCGTATGTGTAATATAGACGGATGGCAGGGACCGCTTCCTATGGATTGGATCAAAGAGCAGAAAGTATTGCAAAAGCTCATCGTCACAAGGGAACGGGAGTTCAATATGCGTCCTGTCCTCCCTGCGTTCTCCGGTCATATTCCGGCAGCTCTGAAGCGAATCTATCCCCATCTCAGATGTACGCCGGTGAGCCAGTGGGGCGGATTCTCGGACGATTATCGCTGTACGTTTCTGGATCCCGGTGATTCCCTTTATAGGGTCATCCAGAAAGCCTACTTGAACGAACAGACCCGGATTTATGGTACTGATCATATTTATGGTATCGATCCCTTCAATGAGGTCAATCCTCCTTCATGGGATGAAAAAGTGCTGAGTACCTATGCCCGGCAAATTTACAGGTCGCTGTCCTCGGTTGACCCCAAGGCGGTATGGCTCCAGATGGGGTGGCTGTTTTATAACGACCAGAAGCACTGGACGCCTTCCCGCATCCGTGCTTACCTGCGTGGTGTTCCACAGGACAGGCTTATCCTTCTGGACTATTTCTGTGACTTCAAGGAAGTGTGGAAGGGTACAGATCGCTTTTATGGCCAGCCGTATATCTGGTGTTACCTCGGCAATTTCGGCGGAAACAGTATGCTTGCCGGGAACATGAAGGATGTAAGTTGGAAGGTCGATGACGTGATGAGGAATGGAGGGGATAACTTCAAGGGAATCGGCTCTACGCTCGAAGGTTTTGACATGAATGAGTTCATGTATGAATATTTGTTCAGTAAGGCATGGGATCCAGGACAAGGGGATGATGCTTATATCCGGCAACTGGCTGACAGCAGGACGGGCAGGATCTCACCGGCAGCCCGCCAGGCATGGAGCATCCTTTGTAATAAGGTCTATGTGCAGCCTGCTTCCTGTTGCCAGTCTACACTGGTCAATGCCCGTCCTTGTCTCACCGGATACGGATCCTGGAAGACAGATACCCGTGTGTCCTATGCTCAAGCCGATCTGTTGTCGGCTTGGAGATTATTGCTCTCGGTAAAAGGGTGCAACCGTAATACTCTGGCATTTGATGATGTCAATATTGGCCGGCAGGTTCTCGGAAATTATTTCCAGACCGTGCGCGATGAGTTCTCGAAGGCTTACCGGGCAGGAGACCTGTCAATGCTTCAGAATAGGGGCGCCAAGATGAAGGCGATCCTTTCTGACATGGAGCGTCTGCTAGACTGTCATCCTTCGTTCTCTCTGAAGAAATGGATAAGTGGTGCCCGTGATATGGGCAAGAATCCTGAAGAAAAAGATTATTATGAAAGAAATGCGCGGACACTGATCACGGTATGGGGTGATTCCCCGTCTTTGACCGATTATGCGAACCGGGCGTGGGCAGAGTTGACGGATCAGTATTATGCCGTACGGTGGAATCATTTTATAGATGAAGTTATTGATGCCGTACGGGCAGGCCAGCCTTTTGATGAAAAGAAATTCCTTAACTGGTCCCTGTCTTTTGAGAGGCAATGGATAGAACCTTCTCATGTCCTCAAATATCATGAAGGAGGAAATGGAATAACTGTTGCCAGGGAAATCTATGCGAAGTATGCCCATGAAATAAATCCTATTCGTCTGAATTGAAATTTGATACATAGATGTTGAGGGTTCTTGTAAGAGATCCCCATCCATCCTTGTCAGTGCCTGTAACTTTTATGCTGTGGAATCCTGTAAGTTGGCCTACATAAAAAGTGTATTGTGTACCGTTGACTTTATAGGGCAGGTCGCTGTCTGTAGTTATTTTAAAAGACGGGTGATGGTTGTAACCGGCAAAATATTTCGCCATGTCTACGGTCAGTTTCTTACCTGTTGGAATGAAGAAATGTGGAGCGGCCATCCAGTTGAGGTAATCTTCTAAGTTGGTATAACCGTCTCCGTCAGGATCTTCATTATTGTCTGCAACATCAGGATTCAGACCTTTTGCTTTTTCCCACCAGTCCGGCATGCCATCACCGTCGGTATCGTATCCTGCTGGCCTTGTGGCTGTATAGACGTCTAAGCCTGAGAATCCTTCGCAACCGTTATCCTCTTCAGAATCAATCAGCCCGGCCTTTCCAGAGCGACTTCCTGTCGTCGTCGTTGTGCCGGCGAGTGTTTCTTTGATCATTCGCTCGTCATGGTTATCCAGTGAAGGTTCATTACATCCTACATCACTAAGTACATTCTTGAAGGCGGCTTTTGCCGTCTCTATTTTGGCAAGGGACGGAAAGAAGGGATGGTCAGTGAAAGGTTCCCAGTTGAGTACCTGGCCATGTGTGAGTTCGTACCGGTAGGTGACCCCGTATTTGTCCATGGTGAGCTGGCCATTATCCCTCTCTTGACGGATATTACCATATACATAAGCACTTTGTGTGCCTGTACCTGTACCCTCAAGTTGCAGGCGAAGCAAGAATGGCTGTGTCGTAGCAGGCCCCATCTTATAGAAATTATTGACAAAGTTGATTTCATGGCTTCCTCCGTCACATGCCCTGCTTCCCCAATTGTATACGACGTTGTTGAAAATATCGTGGTGACCGTCATAAGCACCGTCACCGTCTAGTCCTCCACTGATACTCCAGTTGCGTCCTTCACAGTCAGCTAATAAATTATGATGAAAACTGCCGGCCTTCAAGGTTCTTGAATTTTCACCCCCACCGATCGTAGCGGCAAAGCCATGAGCCATTCCAGAAGGATAATTAGGATGACCGGCCACATTTAATGCTTCAGAAATTAATGTATGTTGGAGTGTCATACTTTTTGCATTTCGCGAGGAGAATGCTTCATCGATAGTCCAACTGATAGAGCAATGGTCCATAATAGCGTTATCATTTCCCGCCATTCCCATTCCGTCTAATCCTTTATTATTATGAGATGCCTTTCCATTGACCATTGGTTTATGTCCTAACCGCATACGGATAAAACGAGTGATACCTTCGCTGGCAACGCCAAGAGGACAGTCACGGAACATGATTCCATTGCCTGGAGCCGTTTGTCCGGCTATTGTAACGTACGGATCTGCACAGGTCAGGCGATCCTTTAAGGCAATCACACCTCCTACGTCAAAAACAATGGTATGGGGTCCATGGACTTTCGAAATGCCATAGCGGAAAGTGCCGGGCTGAGGATGTAAGGGGTCATCCTGAAGGGAGGTAACATGGTAGACGATTCCTCCTCGTCCTCCTGTTGCGTATTTCCCATAGCCTTCAGCTCCCGGAAAGGCTAAATGACGCGGGCGGAAGGTCCAGGTTTCCCCTTTAGAGATGCGTCCTTTCTCCGAAATCCCAGGCTAAGGATGGTACTTTCAAATATCGTCGTTTAGGTAATGATTCTTATAAAGAGGGTATTATCACCGATATTCGTCAGATGGGAGGCTATCCTCAGTATAAAGGCCAACCTTATAAGGATTCAGATGGTGATGGTATGCCCGATGACTGGGAAATCGCCAACGGCTTGAATCCGCATGATCCGAGTGATGCCAATAAAGACTGTACTGGTGATGGCTATACGAATATAGAAAAGTACATTAACGAAATCAGCACGAAGGTAAAGACTGACTGGACTGATATGAGAAATAATCATGATACTTTGACAGGTCCTTTGATGTATTAATCTTTTAATACAAGATCGTTGGGGATCACTTGCTCTTTTGAATCTTGAAATTTCCTGATGAGTTCATATAAAGGTGCAGCAATGACAAAAAAGTTATTAGTTCTCTGTTTCCTCCTATCTCTGGTACTGGCAGCAAAAGCGCAGGCAGTATTGGATAGTGCAGGTAGAGATCCAGGATATGTCAAAACGATTCTGGCTCGTTCTCGGAAAATCGTGGATGGATTGAACTTAAGTAATCGTTCTTCCCCCAATGATGTGGCAAATATTGTCGCCAACCGGTATTTTGAATTAAACGATATTGATAAAAAGTATGGAACGGATAAAGCGGCATATTACGCAGAACTCTATATTCATCATTTTGAGTTTGCTGCCATGTTGGGTAATTATCTGATTGCTGATCAGATTGAGAAAATCAAGGACGGCATGACTTATGGTGTCGTTCCTAAAACTTACGAAGCTTATCTGGAGATGATACCGTCATTGAAGAATAATGAAAAACTCCAGATACTGAACTGGCTGAAGGAAGCGCGTGAATTTGCTATCGATGCCGGCAGTGCGCAAGCCAAGCATGCATGGTTTGGCAAATATAAGGGTCGTATCAACAATTGGCTATCTAAGAGAGGATATAATCTAACTGCTGAACGTCAGGAATGGATGAAACGGATAGAAAATCAAAAGGAGAAATGAAGAGGTTATTATTTTTAATCGTTGTAATTATGGGGGTTGTACGGATTTCCGCACAACCCTTCCCGTTAGATTATTCATTCGCAGGTTATCGGATGTCGGAGCAGTCAATACCTGATGCTCCTGTTAAAGTCTTTGTGCCTTTTCACCCTGGCGATAATTATCAGCGCATTCAACGGGCATTGGATTTTGTATCATCACTGAAAATGAATGGCAAGACCGGATTAAGGGGAGCGGTACTTCTTGACAGGGGAAGGTTTGAAATTTCCCAACCTTTGAGAATTTCTGCTTCCGGCGTCGTCCTTAGGGGTGTTGACAGGACCCGGACGGTTATCCTGAAGAAGGGTTATGCTCGTGGTGCTATTGTATATGTCGAAGGTAAAAATGATTTGCACATTGAAGATACCCTTCGTATCATTTCTTCTAAAGTTCCTCTCAATAGTTGTACACTTTCTGTAAATGGCAGATTGGCTCCTGGAGATGAGATACTTGTCTATCGTCCTTCTACTCAGCGTTGGATAAATGCTCTTGGATGCAGTAGCTTTGGTGGTGGCAAACAGTTAAGTTACTGGGGATGGCACCCCGGTGAAATTGATCTGTATTGGGATCGGTCCGTGAAGGCAGTGAAAGGTAATCTTATTACAATGGATGCACCTTTAAGCATGGCTCTTGATGCTGATGATGCGCATTCTGAAGTATTGAAATTTTCCTGGAAAGGACGAATCAACAATTCCGGTGTGGAGTATCTGACACTTCAGTCGGATGTAGACCCTGAACGTCCGAAAGATGAAGATCATGCCTGGCAGGGGGTGTACCTGACTCAGGCCAAGGACTGTTGGGTGCGTCAGGTGATCTTCCGGCATCTTGCCGGTTCAGCCGTGGATATACAGCGAACCGGTTCACAGATTACCGTTGAGGACTGCCAGTCTTATCAACCAGTATCGGAAATCGGTGGCTTGCGTCGACGTACTTTTTTTACTTTAGGGGAGAAATGTCTCTTTCAAAGATGCTATTCCGAAGAAGGAATCAATGATTTCTCTGCAGGATTCTGTGCTGCCGGTCCGAATGCTTTTGTGCAATGTGACAGTAAAGGATCACTGGGATTCAGTGGATCTGTCTCTTCATGGGCAACAGGACTTCTTTTCGATAATGTGAATATAGATGGCAATGATATTAAATTTACCAATTTAGGTCTTGAAAAATATGGAGCGGGTTGGAACACGGCTAATAGTTTAATATATCAGAGTACTGCTTCCGGCATCTGGGCCGACAGTATACCGACAGGCGCGAATAATTATGTTTATGGCTGTTGGGGGGAGTTTAATGGTAACGGGCATTTTGATGAATGTAATAATCACGTGAACCCCTGGAGCATCTTCGAATACATGTTAGGTAAGCGATTAAACAAGGATGTTTCTGTTCAGTGCCGTACATTGGTCAGAGATGTCAAGGAGGCTACAAGCCCTACGATCCAGCAGGCTCAGGTGATGTCCGCACAGGCTCATCGACCACGTCTGACTATGGAGATGTGGATAGATAGTGCGAAGTTTACAGCTTCAGTATCTCCATACCATGTTCGTGTCGTAGATCGTATTGCCACGCCACGCCAGACAACACAGAATGGGAAATATCAGTATGCCGTGGCTGGCGGCAAACTGGTTATGAATGGGCAACTACTGGTTGGGGGCCGTCATGATACCCCTTGGTGGAACGGGCGTACCCGGTATCCGTCTATTCAAAAAGCCACTTATGCACTTACCCGTTTTGTCCCGGGGCAAGAGGGGCAGGGAGTCACTGATCGCATTGATTCGGTCATAACTTGTATGCAGAAAGAAAAGATGCTGGTTTTCAAGCAGAACTATGGCTTATGGTATGATCGCCGTCGTGATGACCATGAGCGTGTCCGTCGTCGTGACGGGGAGGTATGGGCACCCTTTTATGAGCAGCCATTTGCTCGTAGTGGCAAAGGGACAGCTTGGGATGGACTGAGCCAATATGATCTGACACGGCCGAACAATTGGTATTTCTATCGTCTGAAAAGTTTTGCGCAAAAGGGAATGAGCAA
This sequence comes from Segatella asaccharophila, assembly GCF_054687055.1. NCBI lineage: Bacteria > Pseudomonadati > Bacteroidota > Bacteroidia > Bacteroidales > Prevotellaceae > Segatella > Segatella asaccharophila. The sequence continues at coordinate 148,874 of NZ_BAACAN010000004.1, forward strand.
AGGACTTCTCCTGTTAAATGAGCATTATTTCCAGCATAATATTCTGGAAGCCGGAGCTCACTGGGTAGATTGCCCCTGGCGTACTGCCAATAATATCAATCATACAAGTTTCCCTGAACCTGTACCCTTTACAGGAGATAAGAGGATATTCATGGCTTCTTATTTCTATAATATAAAAGATCCTGTATTGAGATCACTTCATAAAGCCTATATTGAACACATGCTGGATGCTTTTGCAGAACAACCTAATGTCATTCATTCTATCGGTGAAGAGTTTACCGGGCCTTATGATTTCGTGAAATTCTGGTTGGAGACGATTAAAGAGTGGGAACAGAAAAAGAACAGGAAGGTTCTCGTGTCTTTAGCTGTAAATAAAGATGTTCAGGATTCCGTGCTTCATCATCCAGCACTTTCTTCTGTCGTGAATATCATTACTATTGAGCAATGGTTTTATAATAGTAAAGGACTTTATGCTCCGGATGGTGGACAGAATATGTCTCCAAGGCAGTATTTACGTAAAATAAAGACTGGTGTTGCACGTTTTGAGGATGTGTATCGTAGTGTTCTGGAATATCGTAAAACTTATCCGGATAAAGCGGTTATCTATTATGCGCAGAAATTTCCGGAATTAGCCTGGGCTTCCTTGATGGCAGGTGGTTCCTGTCCGGATATTCCTGTTACCAATTCTGCTTTCCTTAAAGATGTTGCGACAATGAGCCCTTGCTGTAGTGAAAAGAATATATATCAGATGAAAAATATTGCTGGTGACAGACTGGTTTATATTGATGGAAGTCACCTGGCAAAGATTTCATTGGAAGGTGGGACTTACCGGTTGTATCAAGTGAATATCAAAACGGGTGTCGTGTTAAGAAGGTCACGAATTCATCTTTCAGTCTCAAATCCTGTTTTATGTTTAAAGGAATCTGGTGTTTTCTGGCTGAGAAAAATACAATAGTTTTTTATATATTATCACTTCTGGATAGTCTGTTAGGGATGGACATTGGTCCTTTCCAACTTTTAGATTATGGCCTGATTTTTAAGGTTGAGGACATTCTTTCCAAAATACTTATGGTAAGAAGTGACAGATAGATGGAACCTCTATGGGAGGGTAAATGGGAAAAATTGGTGAAATACCATTTTTTCCCATTTATTTATCTGATATTCCATAATCTCGAGTAGCTTTTTAAATACCTTTGCTTCATCTACTTAAAACTTATAGAATTAAAATTTACCTAATGAAGAATGCAATTATATCTAAAGATGATCGGGCGTCTCAATTGTTACATGCTTATCAAAATGGAGATAATCATGCGTTTGCCCTTTTGTATCAGATGTATATCCAGATGATGTTAAACTATGGCCGGTGTATGACTCCTAACCTTGAACTCATTAAAGATTGTAGTCACGACGTTTTCATGAAGTTGTTAGATAAAAAGAATCCTCCTCATATTACGCGTATGAGTTCTTATCTGATGATTTCTTTACGTAACAAACTTATTGATGAGTTTCGTAGAAATACTTTTACGACAGAGATACCGGTTGATGAGATCCGCCATCTTGGGGCTATTGGAAATAATGTTGAAGAATCCTATCTGTATCGAGAAACCAAGTATACAGAAAAGACAATGGTTTCAGATTTAATGTCCTGCCTGACGCCGCGTCAGCGGCAAGCCTTTGATCTATATTATCTTCAGGAATATAAATACGATGAGATCTGCCGCATTATGAATATGAATTACCATTCTGTCCGCAACCTTGTGCATCGCGGCATGTTGAGGCTACGTTCCGTGGCCATATAGATTATTGCTTTTTGATCGACCTTAAGCTTTGTGAAACAAATATACTGGACACTCTGCAGGGTAGTCTTGATCATTCATATCATAATCGGTTCAAATAATATTGTTGTTTCTTTAGCAATAAGTCAGAATCATAGTCACTGATTCTCACGACGATAGTCAATTGTGGCCGATATAGTGCATTTTGGCCCTCCGAAATGGTGCATTATGGCCACCCATAATAGTGCATATTGCTCCTCCCTGACTATACCGCCCGGAATCTGGTGTCAAGGTCAGCGACTTTAAGGCCTTAAAATCACATATATACTGCAAAAAACAATCCTATTATTTGAGTCACTTTATTCTTCGAACATCATAAGATGGTTAAAAGCCCAACTTTATAAAATGATCCTCATAATTGGCAGTGGCTCAATTTAAAATAAAATACCCGTTGACCATCAATAGATCAGCGGGTATTTTATATGATTTTTAATCGTTTATCTTACATGAGATCAAGAATATCTGAGAATCATTCCCGGGCGAATATTTGCATTCTTCGTCAGATGGTTAAGTTTGCAAATCTGATCCACAGAAACACCTCTGCTGCGTGCGATCGATTCGAGGGTTTCTCCACTCTTTACCTTATGGTACATGTTCTGCCCTCCGAATTCATTCTCAAGTTTTTCTTCCTGACTAGTTGAAGCTGTCTCGCTGTTTCCATAGACATCGGACTGGCTATAACCACCATTGCCTCGTTTACCCCGTAATCGCGTAGCTTCAGCAGATTCTGTTTCATAGGTATCTCGGTCATAGGTATAGTAATCAGCGACAACATCTTGATTTCGGAAATCAAACATTAATGCAGGATTAAGGGCTACTCCACATAATCGCGTCTCAAAATGAAGGTGAGAGCCCGTGCTTCGCCCTGTATTGCCTCCTAAGCCGATAGGATCTCCTGCCCTGACGTACTCATTTTCTGAAACTAATTGCTTGGAAAGGTGGCCATAAACGGTCTCTAATCCATTATTATGCCGGATAACCACATAATTTCCATAACCTTTAGGTTCATACTTTACTACCCGGACTTTGCCTGCGAAAGCAGCGCGTATGGTATCGCCAATGTAAACCTTCACGTCAAGCCCCTTGTGCATTCTGCCCCATCGATAACCAAAATTGGAAGTAATGACTCGACTTTTTGTAGGCATACAGAACCCTCTCAAATCTATTTTGAAATGGTCGGGTAATGGAGTTGCTTTGTGAGCATATTTATCAGAAAAGTCTGCATACAGATCTGCTGCAGGATTTTCACGATTCTCTTTGATGATATAATATCTGGTTGCAACTGTGTCGACAGCTCTCATTTTTCGGTCTATTGGTGCCTCTCTGGCTAAAAGGTCTTGCCCGCAGGCTGGAATTGCTGTGAGGACTAACAAAGCTGCTATAGTTGATTTCTTTAATGTTGCTTTTAAATTCATGCGGTGAGTGATGTAGGTTTAAGTTTTTCAATGGAAACTAAATAGCTCCCTTAGAGAATAAACTGTCATTATATAAACGTGATTTTTATAATTGACATTGCAAATATAACGAAAATATTGCAAAATGCCAACATCGTTAACAGATTTTATTGCGGTTTAACAAGTTTGATTTTTGTGTTTCTCCTCTTTTAATTTGTTTATTAATAGTTTTTATGTTCTTATTTTCAAGAGGTCTTAAAGATTTAAAGTTGAATTTTTTATTACAACATTTATGTAAGTTTTTGCAGTTGATCTATATCAATTATATGCTTATACACTGTTTCTCTTGAGAAAGTTTGAAAAATGTTTTATTGTCGGATTTCTTCATTACTTACATTTGAAATTACATTTTTGATTTCTTGAAAAGACCCTTTTTCCTGTTCCGACTTTTTAATTTAAGGTTTTAAGTCTATTTCTGTTTTAACTTAAAAATAGTGAAAAAGAGGGTTTGCTTTATAGATACGGGCCCAATCGGAAAAGAATCAAATGTCGATTCCGGGTGATGAGACGCTTTGAAGATAATTCCGGTAAGGCTTATGATATTGCTGCCCAGTTGACATGAGTCTTCCTGAGTTGTCTCAAGCGGTTCCAAAGGATTTCATTCTCATTTTTATCACATTGAGGATCATTGTCTATTATTTTCTGCGCTTGTTCCCTGGCCAGTTGTACGATTTGTCCGTCTTGAGCTATATTTGCCAGTTTAAGATCAAAAGCAATGCCACTTTGCTGAGTCCCCTCCAGATCTCCGGGGCCCCTGAGTTTGAGATCAGCTTCTGCAATACGGAATCCATCATTTGTCTCACACATGATATTGATACGTTTGCGTGTAATCTCATTGAGTTGGTGAGTGGTAACCAGCAGGCAGAAACTCTGGTCCCCGCCACGTCCCACGCGGCCTCGCAGCTGGTGCAACTGTGAAAGTCCGAAACGTTGCGCGTCAAGGATGACCATAACAGTTGCATTAGGAATATTTACACCTACTTCAATCACTGTTGTGGCCACCAATATTTGAGTTTTACCATTTACGAATTTCTGCATTTCAGCCTCTTTGTCAGATGATTTCATCTTTCCATGAACTTTGCTGAGTTTAAATTCCGGAAAGATATCCTTGAGAGCTTCAAATCCTTCTTCAAGATTCTTGAGATCAGATTTCTCACTTTCTTTGATGAGCGGAAAGACGATATAGGCTTGTCGTCCAAGAAGAATTTGCTTACGAATATTTTCATATAGGCTGGTGGTCTGATCATCATAATAATGCCGTGTAATGATGGGCTTTCGCCCCGGCGGGAGCTCATCGATGACACTGACGTCAAGGTCGCCATAAATGGTCATGGCAAGGGTGCGGGGGATAGGCGTGGCCGTCATGACAAGAATATGAGGAGGGCGTTCCCCCTTCAGCCATAATTTTGCTCTTTGCTTGACCCCGAACCGATGCTGTTCATCAATTACGGCCAATCCAAGATGTAGGAACACGACCGGGTCTTCGATGATGGAATGCGTCCCGACCAGGATCTGTATTTCTCCACCGGACAGTCCTTGTAGTATTTTCTGCCGTTTTTTCCCCTTGACCAGGCCGGTGAGGAGTTCCACCCGTACATTCATGCCTTTAAGAAAGTTACGGATTGTTGTGAGATGCTGCTCGGCGAGAATCTCCGTTGGTGCCATGATGCAAGTCTGATAGCCGTTATCTATAGCGATGAGCATTGACATGAGAGCCACCAGCGTCTTTCCCGAACCGACGTCACCCTGCAGGAGTCTGTTCATCTGCTTGCCGGTTTTCATGTCATCCCTTATTTCGTGCATGACTCTTTTTTGAGCGCCGGTGAGAGAGAAGGGCAAATTATGGTCATAGAAATAGAGGAATTGGCGTCCTATGTGCTGGAAGGTATATCCTTGGTATTTCCTCCTCCGCTCGTTTGCATAGCGAAGAATATTCAACTGTACATAGAAAAGTTCCTCGAATTTGATACGCAAGCGTGCCTGTTGCATTTCTTTCGTGTCGTGTGGATAATGAATCCATCGGAAGGCTAGATCGCGCGAAATCAAATGGAGAGGCTGGACGATGAATGCCGGCAGTGTTTCCGGCAGCCGCTGACAGGAGATCTTCTCTAACAGTGTTTGAGTCAGTTTTTCTATGGACCTGGACGTAAGCCCCATCTTTTTCATCCGGTCTGTTGTCATGTAATAAGGCTGCATGCCCATAGAAGACAACTCAATTTTATCAGCAGGGTCTATGTCCGGATGAGTAAACTGGAAGCGTCCTCCAAAAATGGTAGGCTTCCCGAAGATGATATATTCCGTATTGACCTTATAGTTCTTGTAAATGTACTGAGTCCCATGAAACCATACTAAGTCCACGACACCATGGCCGTCTGAGAAATGAGCAACGATACGTTTTTGCCTTATCCCCATGGCATATTCATCGAAACTCAGGATCTTGCCCTTCAGCTGGACGAAAGGCATATCACTTGAGAGTTCGTCAATATGATAGATCTTACTTCGGTCGACATATTTATAAGGATAGTATTCCAACAAGTCACCATAGGTCTTGATACCGAGTTCCTTACTCAGTATCTCTTTTCTTCTTGGGCCTACACCTGGTAAATACTTAATGTCCTGATCGAGAATAGGATTCAATATCTGATGTCTTTTCGATTGACTGTATGACAGAAAATGATTATGACAGAAGGCTGAAAGACTTTGGCAGTCGTCATCAGGAAGCCTTTATGTCCGGCAGGCTTGCTATGCCCTTATTGATGAATACTTCAGCAATATCCATGTCGAAGGGTGTTGTAAGTTTGATGTTTTCCCGATTGCCTTTGATGAGTGTGACGTTCTCACCTAAAGCCTCTACTACGGATGCATCATCCGTAAAGTTCTCACTGAAGGGCTGCAGGTAAGCCCTTTTGATAAGAGATATATCAAAACATTGTGGGGTCTGGACCAATCGGTAATCACTGCGCAGGACATTTCTGCTCTCCTTCAGGCTTCTTAATGTTTCCTCTACAGGGATCACCGGAATTGCAGCTTTCGTAGACCTGGCTGTTTGGTAACATTGGCTGATGACGCTGATGGAAGGGAAGGGACGTACACCATCATGGATACCCACTACCCCTTCTGCCTGGTCAGGGATCAATGACAATCCCCGTGAGATGGAATGAAAGCGAGTCTTTCCCCCCGCAACAATTTGGTGTGGAATCTGAAATTGATATTGTTGGCAAAGCCGGGACCAGTATTTTATCTGATCCTCAGGGAGAACAAGGATGATGCTCAGTTTCCTGGAATACTCCCAGAAGCGCCGGATCGTCCGCATCAGGACAGGCTGGCCGCCTATCGCTAAAAATTGTTTAGGGATCACAGAACCCATCCGTGTCCCCTTTCCTCCCGCGGTAATGATAATATAGTCCTGGTTCATGAAACGGATAGTTCTTTTGCGGAATTACTCTTTCTCCATCAGATGTGCATATTGCATCTTTACTTCAAGCTCCTGAACCGCTTCTTCGCCTATAAAATAACTGAGAATGCGGTAGGCATAGGGGAGAGTAGCCGTAGGACCTTCTCCTGTGATGATCTTCCCTGCTTCCTGATAGAGTGCACCCGTATATTCTGCACCGGTGAGATATTTCTGGAATCCAGGTGAACAGGTCGCCTTTTTCCCCTTTAATAGTCCCAGGCTGCCCAAGACCATTGGAGCTGCGCAGATGGCTCCAATTCTTTTTCCGGCATGATATTGGGTCATGAGGGCGTCGCGGACACCCTGGTGAGCGTTCAGATTAGTTGCTCCGGGCATCCCTCCCGGCATCATCAGCATGTCAGCGTCTTTGAAGTCAGCATCCTCAAACTTCAGGTCTGCTTTTATGGTTACGCCATGAGAGGTCTGAACCCATTCTGAGCCCGTTATACTTACAGTCTTGATGTCCACTCCACCTCTACGGAAAATATCTACTGGGGCCATACCTTCGATCTCTTCGAAGCCGTTGGCAAGAAATTCATATACTTTTGCCATAATTATGTATATTGTTAATAATACTTCTCGAAAATTTTCGCTATTTTTGCAAATGTAATAATAAATTCTGAAACGGCAAAATAATATATGTTTGATGAGAAGCTGAAATTTGTCATCTTTGGTAATGATCACCGGAGGGATGATATTGATCCTTGTATCCAGCGCATAGAACAGTATCTGGGTCAGCGCCATGCCTTGTTCGAAGTGGAGCCGACTGATCTGGATGAGGCCGATTATGCCATTTCCATAGGTGGGGACGGAACTTTTCTGAAAGCTGCCAGAAGGGTGGGCGAACTTCAGATACCTATTATCGGGGTGAATATGGGGCGTCTCGGTTTTCTGGCTGATGTTCTTCCTTCAGAGATTGAAGAAGCATTGGACGATATCTATGCAGGCAACTATTTTCTGGAAAATCATACGGTTATCCAGGTTGAAACGGATGGTGAGCATTTAGTGGGCTATCCTTGTGCATTGAATGAGGTGGCTGTCTCTAAAATGGATACAGCATCCATGATCAGTATCCGTACCTATATTGATGATGAATTCCTGGTGAACTATCAGGCAGATGGCTTGATTGTAACCACGCCTACGGGGAGCACGGCCTATAGCCTGTCCAATGGTGGCCCTATTATTATTCCGCAGAGTAGAAGTCTCTGCCTCACTCCCGTGGCCCCTCACAGCTTGAACATGCGCCCGATCGTCATTACCGATACGAGTGTGATCAAACTTGAAGTAGAATCCCGTTCACACAACTTTCTGGTGGCCATGGATGGGCGCTCTGAAAAACTTGTAGGAGGAACACAACTGACCATTCGGAAAGCCCCTTATTCTATTCATGTTGTCAAGCTCATGAACAGACGGTATTTCTCGACCTTACGTGAAAAACTGATGTGGGGGGCCGATGAAAGGTTGAGAAAATAAGTTGGCCGGACGGGAATTATGGAGATAAGGCATGGGGTTAAAATTACTTCTTAAACTGCCCAGGACCGAGTATGATACCCGGGCGATCCTGCGATGGCTCTGGAGAGCATGGAGAGGTAACCGGTTGCAAGCTATCCTCAATGCCACTGTAGGACTGCTGGGAGTCGTCGTCAGTCTTGCCCAGGTGACGGCGGTGAAGCATGCCATTGATGTCGCCTCAGGAACCATGAGCGGGAACGTCCTGAGGGCTGTCGGCTGGATGGCTGTCCTTGTGCTTCTCGATTTTGGCCTTAATATTTCAAGTATATGGATTAAGAATATCCTGGGCATTAAAGCCCAGAACAGGATGCAACAACAGATTGTAGACCGGCTCCTGCGTTCAGAATGGAAGGGGAAGGAAAAGCGGCATTCAGGTGATGTCCTCAATAGACTTGAATTTGATGTGGAAACGGTGGTCAGTTTCTTGACTGAAACCATTCCTTCTGCGATCAGTATACTGGCGATGTTTTTAGGTGCCTTCTTTTATCTCTTTTCCATGGATCATCTGCTGGCTGTTATTACGGTGGCTGTTTTTCCCCTCTTCCTCCTGGTCAGCAAGATCTATGTCAGACAGATGAGGCGGCTTAACCGGCAGGTACGCAACTATGACAGTAAGGTCCAGAGTGTGCTTCAGGAAACCATCCAGCATCGTGCACTAATTAAGACCCTTGAGAGTGATGACATCATGATAGGACGGTTGGAACACACACAAGGTCATCTCCGGCATCGTGTCGTAAGACGCACGAAATTCAGGGTATTCAGTAATCTGATCCTTAATACAGGTTTTACCTTCGGCTATCTGCTGGCTTTTCTCTGGGCTGCTATCAGGATGTCCCGTCATACCCTTACGTTTGGTGGTATGACGGCTTTTCTGCAATTGGTAAATCGCATCCAGGGCCCCGCCCGCGATTTGGCGAAGCTGGTCCCCGCTTATGTCGGCGTCTATACTGCTGCGGAAAGACTGATGGAACTGGAAGACGATCCTATGGAAAAACAGGGTGATCCGATAGAGCTGGATCCTCCTTGCGGCATCAGGATGAAGGGCGTTACTTTTGAGTATGATTCTGCTGATGGAGATGTGATCAGAAATCTTTCTTTTGATTTCACCCCTGGATCCTCTACGGCTATATTGGGGGAGACCGGTGCGGGCAAGACAACACTTATTCGACTCCTGTTCGCTTTCCTGCATCCTCAGGAGGGCAGTATTGAAATTTATAATGAGGAGGGAGCTCAGCCACTGACTCCACTGCATCGTTGTAATTTCGTCTATGTACCACAAGGAAACACTTTGATGAGTGGAACGATCCGTGAAAATCTGTGTCTGGGGAAACTTAATGCCACGGATGAGGAGATGAAAGAAGCTCTCCGGAAAAGTTGTGCCGAATTTGTCTTTGACTTGCCTGATGGATTAGCTACCGTGTGCAGTGAGCAGGGCGGGGGCTTGAGTGAGGGGCAGGCTCAGCGTATTTCCATAGCGCGGAGTCTTCTTCGTAATCGCAGTATCATGATTTTTGATGAGGCTACGAGTGCCCTTGATCCAGAGACCGAGCATCGTCTGTTGCAGAATCTTCTCTCGGCCCATGATAAGACCATATTGTTTATCACACATCGGCCAGCGGTTGTAGCCTATTGTGACCAGTCATTGAGAATCAATAAGATCAAGGAGCCAACTCATTAGAAAGAAGCATTTTAAAGTCATTTTCCCTCTATTCTTGTTTTGAGCAAACGTTTGCACAGCGTTTCGGTAAATAAATGTTGATAATTATATAAAAGGTTGGGGTTTTTAACTATCTTTGTGCTCTTGAGATAGAATGGGCATGAAAGAACAAGAATCGATTACTATGAAGGATATTGCACGTCGTTTAGGCGTGTCTATAGCTACAGTATCCAGAGCTTTGCAGGATAGTCCGCGCATTAGCGCCAGGCAAAGGGCTCGCATTCAGATCTATGCCAAAGAGCATCATTTTTATCCCAATATTATTGGCGCAGCTCTTCGCCATAGCAGGATGATCCCCATGAAGATTATCGGCGTTATTATACCACAGTTTGTCCATTATTATTTTGCCTCTGTCCTGACGGGAATTGAGGAGGAAGCGAGAAACCGGGGGTACCGCATAATGGTGGCCTTGAGTGATGAGCGTTATGTCAGGGAAGTGGAGATATGTGAAGATTTCTTCAAGGACAAGGTGTGTGGCATCATCGTTTCTCAGGCCAAGGATACCATAAAGTATGACCATTTCCAAAAGTTGATTGATAATGGCGTCCCCTTAGTCTTTTATGACCGGATCTGTACAGGGGTCAACTCTTCTCGTGTGGTGGTGGATGATTATGCCGGGGCTTACACGGCTGTAACGCATCTCATCGATACGGGATGCAGACGCATTGCTTATTATGGATCGTCTATGACACTGGAGATTTCCAAGAACAGATATAATGGTTATAAGGATGCCTTGCTCAAACATGGTTTAAAGGTGGATGAGAGTATTATCCGTTTATGTGATAATCGTTCAGAAGCTGAGGCGATAACCCCATCATTGCTGAGCATGAAGGATCGTCCGGACGCATTTTTCGCCGTTAATGACGATACGGCTATCGGAGCCCTTTATACAGCAAAAAGAATGGGCTTTGATATACCTGGAGAAATCAGTATCTGCGGGTTTACTAATGGTAACCGGGCTGTCACCTGTGATCCGATGCTGACGACCGTTGAACAGCATGGCAGACAGGTAGGAGAGGAAGCTGCAAATATCCTGATCGGTCAGGTTGAAGGCACTATCCCAATGGATAAGGTGGAGAAGAGGATTGTCCGGACGCGGTTGATCGTCCGGGGCTCAACCCGCTGACTACCTGTGAGGAGGGCTGCATGAAATTCCGAGTAGTATAAAAAGGCAAGATTATAAAAAAGGGAAGGACTATATATCATGAAGGAAAGACCTGATTTAAGTTTCTGGAAACTCTGGAATTTGAGTTTTGGATTCTTTGGAGTTCAAATAGCTTATGCTTTACAGAGTGCCAACATTTCACGCATCTTTGCTACGCTTGGTGCTGATCCGCATCATCTGAGCTATTTCTGGATACTCCCTCCGCTGATGGGTATTATTGTCCAGCCTATAGTAGGTACTTGTTCCGACAAGACCTGGTGCCGGTTTGGGAGGCGGATCCCATATCTGATGATCGGGGCAGTTATTGCTGTGCTGGTCATGTGTTTGCTGCCGAATGCCGGATCCTTAGGGATGTCGGTAAGTGCAGCCATGGCATTCGGGCTGATTGCCCTGATGTTTCTCGATACCAGCATTAATATGGCGATGCAACCGTTTAAGATGCTGGTAGGAGACATGGTGAATGAGAAGCAGAAAGGATTGGCTTATTCCATCCAGAGTTTCCTTTGTAATGCCGGATCTTTAGTAGGGTACGTGTTCCCTTTCCTGTTTACGGCACTTGGCATTGCCAATACGGCTGCCCCGGGAGTCATTCCTGATTCCGTTATCTACAGCTTTTATATCGGCGCGGCAATCTTGATCCTTTGTGTTATTTACACTTCGGTTAAAGTAAAGGAAATGCCACCCAAGGAGTATGCTGAATATCATGGGCTGAAGAAAACGGACAATGAAGGACATACCAATTGGTTCAAGTTGCTGCAGCACGCTCCTGTTACGTTCTGGAAAGTAGGGCTGGTACAGTTTTTCTGCTGGTTTGCATTTATGTATATGTGGACATATACTAATGGGACAGTGGCTTCCAATTGTTGGAATGTAGACATGTCCTCGGCAGTAGCTACAAGTACTAAAGGTTATCAGGAAGCCGGCAACTGGGTGGGCATTCTCTTTGCCGTACAGGCTGTTGGCAGCGTGATATGGGCAGTCATACTCCCCTTGTTCAGACACCGGAAGGTCGCTTATGGCTTGAGTCTCATATTGGGTGGTCTGGGGTTCGTGATGACGGCTTTCATACAGGATCAATATCTGCTTTTCCTGCCTTTCCTTCTTATCGGTTGCGCATGGGCGGCGATGCTGGCGATGCCTTTCACTTTTGTAACGAATGCGTTGGAAGGCTATGGCCACATGGGTGCTTATCTAGGACTTTTCAACGGCACCATTTGTATCCCTCAAATTGTTGCCGCAGCTGTCGGCGGTGCCTTGCTCACACTGACTGGCTCTGTCCAAAGTCACATGATGCTCGTAGCAGGAATAGCTTTAGGATTAGGAGCCCTTTCTGTAACCATGATAAAGGAAAAATAAGAATCCACAGGAGCGATGCAAACGTTTGCATGGATTGTTGGAGATTTTATGGAACACCGTTATGGTGTCATGGGCGATTTTTATTAATTTAGCATCGAAAATACTAATCACACATCTATGAAATTTGAATTCAATATAGAGTATAAGACCGCTTTTGGTGAAGAGGTCGTCCTTTATCTGATAAGGGATCATAAACTTTCACGTTATGAGATGGAAACGGAGGATGGATTGGAATGGCATTGCCGGTTCTCCATCACGCGTATTCCGGATGCCCTGACCTATATATATAAGGTGGAAAGAGACGGCGTTCCTTGCACATGCGAATGGTCATTAATGAAGCATCTCCTGGAGATCACGAGTCAGAAAGCTGATCATTATATTCTGTATGACAGGTGGCAGGGTATTCCTGAGGATTCTTATCTGTATAGTTCTGCCTTTACAGATTGCATTAATAATCGGAAGTTGGGTCAGGTCCGGCCTTCTTGTTTCGCAAGGACAATCCGCCTGAAAGTGAGAGCTCCTCAACTTCGTGAGGGTGAACGGCTGGCTGTAGTCGGTTCGGGTAAGGCCTTGAGGGAGTGGGATGCAACTCGTGCCATTGAGATGGTTGAGCATAATTATAATGAATGGATAGTTGATCTGGATGCGAACGATTTTCCTGACCGTCGGATAGAATTCAAATTTGTCGTTTTGAATGCAGACAAGGGGATTTCTCCGTTATGGGAAACCGGAATGAACAGAATGATCGAATGCCCTCTGGTGGAGGAGGGTACGGTGGTTGTATGTGAACAGGATCAGTCTTTCCTCGAACGTTGTAATCGCAAATTAGCCGGGACATTAGTGCCGGTATTCTCTTTGAGGAGTAAAAACAGTTTTGGAATCGGTGATTTTGGTGATCTGAAAAAAATGATCGACTGGATCTCTATGGTCGGCCAGCGGATCTTGCAGGTGTTGCCGGTCAATGATACGACTACCACACATACCTGGACAGATTCTTATCCTTACAGTTGTATCAGCATTTTCGCTCTTCATCCTCAATATGCTGACTTGAATGCCTTGCCGTTATTGAAAGACGATGCCCGTCGGGAATACTATCATCAATTGCAGGAAGAACTGAACGCCCTTCCTCAAATAGATTACGAACGTGTAAATTCTGCCAAACTCGAATATCTGCATGATCTTTTTGATCAGGAGGGTGAAAAGATATTGAAAAGTACAGACTTTCAGGTTTTTTTCAAGGAAACAGAATATTGGCTTGTCCCCTATGCCCAGTACTGCGTCTTGAGAGATGAGAATGGAACGGCTGATTTTTCCAAGTGGACTGGCCATGTCGTCTGGAATGAAGGTGACCGCAGACGTCTCTCGACACCAGGTACCAAAATATATTCAAAGGTGGCTTTCTGGTATTTTGTCCAGTTCATCCTCAATCTTCAAATGATAGAGGTCCACCGCTATGCTCGTAGTAAAGGAGTAGTCCTCAAAGGAGATATTCCGATTGGGGTAAGCCGTCATGGATGTGATGTCTGGATGGAACCTGATTATTTTAATCTTAACGGGCAGGCTGGCGCTCCTCCTGATGCCTTTTCTGTCAATGGGCAGAATTGGGGATTCCCTACTTATAATTGGAAGGTGATGCTTAAGGATGGTTGTAAGTGGTGGGTTCACCGCTTTCAGAATATGGCCCGGTTTTTTGACGCCTATCGTATAGACCATATCTTAGGTTTCTTTCGTATCTGGGAGATACCGGTAAATGCTGTACAGGGACTTCTCGGACAGTTCTCTCCTGCATTGGGGATGACGGTGGAGGAGATCCGTGGTTATGGACTTAATTTCCAGGAGGCACGATTTACGGAACCTTTCATTACTGACTGGATACTTGAACGGGTATTCCATGATCGTGCTGAGGAGGTAAGAGAAAAATATCTTGAGAGGATTGACGGGGAGCGTTATCGGATGAAACCGGAATATGCTACGCAGCGCAAAGTGGAGAAGGTCTTTGAAGGATCTGACCAGGAAGACAGGGAACTGCGTAATGGCTTGTACACGCTGATCGGTGATGTCCTCTTTGTCCGTGACTATAAAGATTATGGTAAATTCCATCCCAGGATTTCTGCCCAATTCAATTTCGTTTATGAGAGCCTGTATGATAAGGACAAGACAGCCTTTAACAAGTTGTATGATGATTATTTTTACCGTCGCAACAATGAATTTTGGAAGGAACAGGCGATGAAGAAATTGCCGAAATTGGTTCAGGCTACTCGTATGTTGGTATGTGCAGAAGATTTAGGTATGGTTCCTAAGTGTGTCCCTGCCGTGATCAACAATTTGAAGATCCTGAGCCTTGAGATTCAGAGTATGCCGAAAGATTCAGACGTGCGTTTCAGCTATCTGGACAGAAACCCATACCGGTCCGTTTGCATGATTTCAAGTCATGATATGCCAACATTGAGGCAGTGGTGGGATGAAGATCTTCCCCGTGCCCAGGATTATTACTATTCGGTGCTGAACCGTCAGGGACCTGCTCCTCATCCGTTGCCTGGATGGCTGGCTAAGGAGATCATTTCCTGTCATTTGAAATCCCCTTCGATGCTCTGTATCCTGAGTATTCAGGACTGGATGGCCATGGATGAGAATATCCGCCTGCCGGATGAGAATGGTGAGCGGATTAATATTCCGGCTGATTCAAGTCATTACTGGCGTTACCGGATGCATCTGAATATTGAAGACTTGATGACTAACCGTGATTTCTCGGCTACGGTCGCAGAATTAATCCGGCAGACAGGAAGGAGATGACAGTATAGATAGTATCCTTCTTGCTGAGGGAATGCACAACTTGCTCTATGTGCCTGAGGACGGTATGATCACCTCTGATGCAAGGGGTTTTACGCAGGGGTTGTGATCTGGAATATAATAAAAGAATCGGAATGAAACTTCATGGTATGATAATGGCTGGTTTACTGGCTCTGTTCTCCTTTCATGGCTTGCATGGACAAACTTTCCGGGAGGTGTCCTATACTCCCCGGAAGACGGTCTTTAGTCTTTTTGCACCGGATACGGCAAAAGGTGTCTTGGTGAGAATCTATGGAAAAGGCATCGGGGGACAGGTGTTGAGAACCTTGTACTTGAAGAGGACGGGTGACTGTAAATGGTCTGGATCAATAGATGGAAACCTGAAGGGACTTTTCTATACTTTTGATACGGGTTATGGCGAGACTCCCGGTATTTTTGCCAAGGCGGTAGGGGTCAATGGCAGGCGTGGGGCAATTATAGATCTTAAATCGACTGATCCGGAGGGCTGGAATAAGGACCGGCGGCCTGTGGTCAAATCACCGGCAGATTTAGTCATTTATGAATTGCATTTCCGTGATTTCTCCATAGCTCCTTCTTCCGGCTTTATCCATAAAGGAAAGTTTCTCGCTTTGACGGAACCAAAGGCCATCAGCTATCTGCGTACCCTGGGGGTGAATGCCATTCATATCCTGCCTTCCTTTGACTTCGCATCTGTTGATGAAACGAAACTGGATGTGCCTCAGTATAACTGGGGCTATGATCCTTTAAATTATAATGTCCCTGAGGGTTCCTATTCCACTGATCCGTATGATCCTTCAGTACGTATCCGGGAATTCAAGGAAATGGTGCAGGCTCTTCACCAGGCCGGCATCCGGGTGTTCCTGGATGTGGTCTTTAATCATACCTATCGTATAAAGGGGAGTAACTTTCAACTTACTTATCCTGATTATTTCTATCGAAAGACCAAAGATGGAAAATATTCTGATGGTACGGGGTGTGGCAATGAGACTGCTTCCGAGAGACCGATGATGCGGAAATTCATGATCGCAAGCATCAAATACTGGATTCGTGAATATCATATCGATGGTTTCCGTTTTGATCTGATGGGGGTTCATGATATAAAAACGATGAACGCGATCCGGGCTGAAGTGAATAAGATTGATCCGTCGATCTTTATTTATGGTGAAGGATGGAGTGCCGGTACTTGTGCTTATCCGCGGGACCAACTGGCTCTGAAGATGAACCTTAAGAGGATGCCGGGTATTGCCGCTTTCTCGGACGACATGCGTGATGCCCTTATCGGTCCGTTTTCTGATGAGCATAAGGGCGCTTTTCTGGCTGGTGTACCCGGCGAGGAGGAGAGCCTGAAATTTGGTATCGTCGGAGCGATCGCCCATCCGCAGGTAGACATGGCAAAGGTGAATTATGATAAGACTCCTTGGGCTTTGCAGCCTACCCAGCAAATCAGTTATGTAAGTTGTCATGATGATAGATGTCTGGCTGACCGTCTGAGGGCGGAAATTCCGGGTATTAAAACTGATGAGTTAATCCGGCTCGATGAACTTGCTCAGACCGCTGTGTTTACTTCTCAAGGTGTTCCCTTTATACTTTGTGGAGAAGAATTATTGAGAAGCAAGCATGACGTGCAAAATAGTTTTGATTCTCCTGACAGTATCAATCGCTTGGATTGGACTCACCTGAAACTTTATCCGCAGGTCTTTGAGTATTACAGGAATTTGATACGGCTGCGTAAGGATCATCCGGCTTTTCGTCTGGGAAGGGCAGATAGGGTAAGGAAATATCTGTCATTCTTACCCTCACAAGAGGCGATGGTCGCATTCGTGTTAAAAGATCATGCAGGAGGAGACCCATGGAAAAATATCATCGTGGTGCTGAATGGCAGCAAGAGCATACGGACGGTGACGGTGCCGCCAGGAAACTACACAATCGTCTGTGAGAAGGGACGGATAGCTGAGGGTGGATTGGGATCCGTTAACTCTGGCCGAATATCTGTTGATCCTCAGTCTGCCCTTATCGTCCATGACTGAGGTGATGAATACTATGGAGATTTTTTAAAAAGGATTTGAGAAATGAAGAAAAAATGGCTATTTTTGTTCGGCTGTTTATTGACCGTTGTGCAAATGAACGCAGTGAATATTGACCGTATTGACCCGACTGATTGGTTTGTGGGGATGAAAAACCCTTCGTTGCAGTTGATGGTATATGGCAAGGGAATCAGAAATGCAGACGTTTCTGTGGACTATCCTGGCGTAAAGATTGATTCGATCGTACGTTTGGATTCTCCGGACTATTTGTTCGTATATTTGAATCTCAAGGATGCCCGGGCGGGCCATCTTATACTGAATTTCTCTCAAGGCAGAAAGACAAAGAAAGTAAGTTATGAGTTGAGAAACCGTGCGATGGCGGGGGATCGTCGTTTGGGGTTTACAAATGCCGATGTCTTGTATATGCTGATGCCTGATCGTTTTGCCCAGGGGCCTCATCATAAAAGTCATATCAAGGGTATGAATGCTTATCGCGAAGACCGCTCACAGCCGAGTCTTCGCCATGGTGGTGACCTGGAGGGAATTATGGACCATCTTGACTATTTCAAACAGTTAGGGGTTACGGCGCTCTGGCTTACGCCCGTACTTGAGAATAATTCTCCTGACCGTGATGGCGCCAGTACTTATCATGGTTATGCGACAACAGATTATTACCGGATAGATCCTCGCCTGGGTACAAACGGAGAATACGAGCAACTTGTCCGTGCTGCTCATGAAAAGGGATTGAAAGTAGTTATGGATATGATTTTCAATCACTGTGGCTTTGAACATCCCTGGGTGAAAGATATGCCTTCTAAGGATTGGTTCAATTCGCCTGAATGGCTTTCCGGTGGCAAAGAGGCAAAAAGCAAATACAAGCAAACTTCATACAAGTTGACGACTATATTGGATCCTTATGCTTCCCAGATAGATATAAATGAAACGGTGAATGGCTGGTTCGTTCCTACTATGCCTGATCTGAACCAGAGGAATCCTTATGTCATGAAATATCTTATCCAAAACAGTGAATGGTGGATAGAGACTGTCGGCATTGATGGCATTCGTATGGACACTTACCCTTATGCTGATCGCCGGGCAATGTCTGACTGGATGAAAACGCTCACTCTGGAATATCCTCATTTTAATGTGGTAGGTGAGACATGGGTTACTGAACCGGCTTATACGGCTGCATGGCAGAAAGATTCTAAACTGTCAAAGATTAATAGTTATTTGCCCACGGTCATGGACTTCAGCTTTTATGATAAAATCAATAAGGGCAAGTCTGAAGAGACAGACAATGAGGAGAAGGGATTGAACCGCGTGTATAACAGTCTGTGCTATGATTACCTCTATGAGAATCCTTCTTCGGTAATGGCCTTTATCGAGAATCATGATACGGATCGTTTCCTTGGCAATGGAAAGGATACCTTGGCATTGAAACAGGCGTTGGGATTGCTGCTGACCATTGACCGCATTCCCCAACTTTATTATGGTACTGAAGTGTTGATGAATGGTACGAAAGAAGTGACGGACGGGAATGTCCGGAAGGATTTTCCTGGTGGCTTCCCGGGCGACAGGCATAATTGTTTTACACCGGAAGGCCGCACGAAAGCAGAGAACAGTATGTTTGACTGGTTGAGCAGACTCTTGCATTGGCGTCAGGGTAATGACTTGATTACAAAGGGTAAGCAAACGCAGTTCTGCCCTTATAATGGGGTATATGTGATCGCCCGCCAGTATAAGGGGAAAACCTCTATGACAATTCTGAATGGCACAAGCAAGAGGGCTGTGGCTGATATGAAACGCTATGCGGAGATTATTGGCAGTCATGTTTCTGCGGAAAATGTGATCACTGGACAGACGGTCAGACTGGATGGAAATCTGAACTTGACACCACGTCAGACAATGATTGTTGAATTCTGAAGTGACAGAAGTATGAATTAAGAGGTTACAAATTTCTTCTGATGTCTTAATAGAAGAAGTTTGGATGTTTTCGGGATAGGGGGAAATAAGCATAGGTGTTTATTTCCCCCTCTTTTTCTATGGGGGAAGCGATGGGGAAAAGATGATTGTTTTTTACGGGACCATTTTCTTTTATGGAGATTATTTGTTACTTTTGCAACTGCCGGTTATCGTAAATAAAAATATATTCATGAAAAGCATCTGTTGCACAATCTTTTTGCTTGTTATCGTTTCTTACCAATGTCTTTCCCAGAACACTTTGGTGGAGCGGTACAATTGTTCAATATTGAATATGTCTTGTGGGCTGCCGAATAATTTCGTGGATGACATCTATATGGATCATAATGGTTTTATTTGGATCTCTACGCGTGGCGGGGGACTGGTCCGTTATGATGGTTATGATTACCAGTATTTTGGCGTGGGTAATCAGGGGATAAGTTTAAGGAGTAATAGTTGCCGGAATGTCTATGAGGATGGTTTCCATAGACTCTGGATTGCCTTTGAAGAAGGAATTGAAGTTCTTGATCTTGAAACCCTGGAACCGGTTCAGTTGAAATGTACGACTAGTACCCTTGCCAGAGAAATGAATGCTTTAATGAAAGAAAATGGTATTCGGGTTTACAAGGATTCAAAGGGTTCAATATGGTTCCTGACCAGAGCACATTTCTGCAGAGTGCGTTTTGACAGGAATGGCAATGTCTGTGATTTGAAGTTTTGCAGGTATAGTACTACTGCTCCTGACGTGGCAATAAAAGATCTGGATTCAGATGGAAGGGTGCTGGTCGGATGTGATGGCAGGGTTGACAGGATGATCGTAAGGAGGGGGGAACTGGTCATGGCTCCTCTTTGGAACATGCCTTCGGATCATCCTGGCTCTTTTGTGACAGATTTGGTTCGCTACCGCCATCATGTCTGGGTGGCTACAAATGCAGGATTATATTGCTTGGGCAGGAAAGTGAGGGAGTATTCTCATACAGGAGGACTTGCTGGCCTCTCACATGATTTCGTTTCTTCCTTGGCTGTATCTGCTGATCATCTGCTTTTAATTGGAACTCTGGGAGGGCTGGATATTCTTGACGGGCGAAATGGAAGGATGGAACATTGGAATGTTACAAGTAAAATTAATCCCTTAAGCAGTAATTTCATTAATTGCATTTATGCCTGTCACAGACAGATTTGGATAGGAACAGAAACTGGGGGCATTGTAAAACTGGTGCCGCGATATTTAGAACTGATTAATTATGTCCATACCAAAGACCCTTCGTCTTTATCTCCTAATGCTGTTAATGCGATGTATGCCGAACCTGGGGGGACTTTATGGGTAGGGACCGTCGAGGGAGGACTGAACCGGCGTGTTGCAGGGACTGATGTATTCCTTCATTATACAACGGCTAATTCTGGACTGACCCATAATAGTGTATCTACTCTTGTGGCAGATCGTCAGGGAAGGTTATGGATTGGCACATGGGGCGCGGGGGTCTGTGTCATGAATCTGAAAACTCCAGGCCTGATTGTTCCTCTTACTGTTAACCGAAGGTATACCTCTTCGTTTATGTTTGTCGGTGCTTTGGCTTTTGACCGTTGGAATGACGGAATGTGGATTGGAACAAATGCCGGACTGTATTTCTATGACTTAAAAAGACATCAGGTGGAGAATCCTTTCCCCGGATGTGGAAATATCACGGGATGTATCGGGAGTCTGGTGACGCGTAACGGACTTCTTTTGGTAGGATGTGGAAAAGGATTTGTGGTGGTCTCTTTAAAATCAAGACCTTCTGGAAAGGGCTTTTTCAAGATGAGACAGTTTAAATATAAACTTGATGCACCGGGGAGTGGGATCATTGATGAGATTACCTCTTTTTGTCAATCTCGAGAGGGTACGATTTGGATGGGAAGTAATGGGTATGGACTGTACCGTATGACTTTCAACGGCAAAAAAATGGTTGTCAGGTCTTTCACAATGAAGCAGGGATTAGCTAATAATGCCGTGAAAGGTATCGTGGAAGACCGGAAAGGTCTATTGTGGATCACCACTGATCATGGACTGTCTCTGTTTGATCCCAAGACGGGCGAGTTTACTAATTATATGGAGGGAGATGGCTTGCTTAGTTCTCAGTTTTATTATAATTCTGCTATCCGTTCCGTCAATGGACATTTGTTTTTTGGTACGGACAAAGGATTGATTGAGCTGACGGGAGAGCATATACCTTATATATATACCGGAAGACTTCATTTTACTCGTCTCTTTGTGGGCTCTCAGGAAATACATGCGCATACACGTTATCTGGATAAAGATATTTCCATTGCAAGGCACATAAACCTGCGTGAAAGTGACCGATCCTTTACGATAGAGTTTTCTTCCCTTAGTTATGGAAGTCAACCCCAGGGTACTTACAGCTATCGGATGAAGGGCTTTGAGGATAAGTGGATGTGTCTGCCTCCCGGTCAGCATAGTGTCCGTTATTCTACTTTACCTTCCGGCCATTATGATTTTGAGGTGAGGTACATCTCTTCTATAAACAGGGATACTTATAACCCTGTAATTTCTATTGGCATTCATGTCACTCCTTATTTTTGGAAAAGTTGGTGGTTTATTACTTTGCTGTTGGTCTCCTTGGCCGTATTGCTCTATTTTCTTTATAAGCGTCATTTGCAAGAGATGAGAAAGTTTGAGGCTGAACAACTTTATCGTCCTATTGAAGTCGTCTTGGAGAAGAGTGATGATCCTGCGATTTTGCAACAGCGTATCCAGACGATTCTCAATAATCAGGAACTGTATGATAGCAGTAACCGTAAAAGCGTTATGGCTGACAAGGAAGAAACAGTGAAAACGAAGAAACCGTTTATGGAGAGGATTATGGAACTTCTGGAATCCAACTATGCTGATTCTTCCTTTGGCATTACGGAACTTTGTGATCAGATGCACGTTAACAAGAGTACCTTAGGCGTAAGGTTAAAACTGGAAACAGGGGTATCTACAATACAGTTTATCAGGGATTATCGTCTTGATATAGCTAAAAGGCTTCTGGAAGAGAACCGCGCTAACCGTAATATTGCGGAAATCGCCTATCGGGTAGGTTTTAATGATCCTAAGTATTTTACCCGTTGTTTCACCAAGAAATATGGGATTTCTCCGTCTTCATACTATAAAGGGTAGATTTTATTTTCTAAAAAGGGTCCTTTTTGTCGCACAATAAAAGGGACTTGTATAATAAGTGTTTGATTCACATTCAAAATACGTTTTGTCCACCTAAAACAGTATTTTGTCCACCTTCTTATTTTCATTATTAACTACATTTGCTACGATAATTTACCAAAAAACATAAGTAATCTAAACATTAAAGTATCATGAAGATTCTATTTTACTCCTAACGGATGGGGCATGTATAATAATTAAAATCTAAAAAAATGCACATGTTAAGTATCATCATTAAAACCGAAGGGTCAATACAATCTTTTGGTAATTCTTACAAACGAGCCTTAACGCTGCTATGTCTGTTTACCTTGATATTTACTTATACCATGGCACAGAACATAACTGTAAAAGGTAAAGTCGTGAGTGATAAATCCGAACCTGTTATTGGTGCTACCATAGCGGTAGAAGGCAATAGCACAGGTACTGTAACAGATTTGGACGGTAATTATGTCCTAGCTAATGTATCTCCAAATGCTACATTGGTGTTCTCTTATGTGGGGATGACAACTCAGAAAATTGCTGTTAAGAAACGTTCTACTATTAATGTTGTGATGAAAGATAATGCTGTCCTGTTGAATGAGACAGTAGTTATAGGTTATGGTTCTATTAAAAAATCAGATTTAACGGGTGCTGTATCTATAGTGAAACCGGCTGATTTTAAAAATCGTTCTGTCACATCCATAGGTGATGCGCTTCAGGGGGAGGCTGCGGGAGTTACTGTACGTTCAGGAGGTCTATTAGGTGACCTTCCCTCTATCCAAATTCGGGGTACAGGTAATTTAACGAATACTGATCCTTTATATGTTATTGATGGCGTACCTACTGATAATAATATTGGATTCAATGTCAATGATATTGAATCCATTCAAGTACTGAAAGATGCATCTTCTGCAGCAATTTACGGTTCGCGTGCGGCTAATGGAGTGATTATTATCACTACTAAAAAAGGTCAGCAAGGTAAGCCTCGTGTGGAATACTCTACACAAATTTCTATCCAGAATATGAAAAAACTTGATTTGATTAATGGTGACCAATGGCGTTCTATGATGACACAAGTTTACCAGAATGGTATAGATAAAGGTTCAACTACTGAGTCTATTCCTGAGTTTTGGAAGAATAATACTAATTGGCAGGATGAATTCCTGAAGACTGGCGTTCAGCAGGAGCATAATCTTGCTATTAGTGGTGGTGGGCAAGGTTCGAGATTCCGTGTCTCTTTTGGTTATTTGAATAATCCTGGTTATACTATTGCCAGAGATATGCATCGTTTTACAACAAGTATTACATCTGAATTTCACTTTGGTATTTTTAAGGTTGGTGAATCTATTCAATTGTCTAAAATTAATTTGCACTATCACGATTTCGGCCCAGACTCTACAAATGGCTTGGATCAGGTCCTTGGCCTTATTCCTGTTATTCCAGTGAAAGACGATGTATATGGTAAAAATGGTTGGGGATATGGTAATCGGCAATATGCTTATACCAATGCGTACAATGTAGTAGCACAGAGTGATGATAACAATAATTATGAGAAGGTTGAGGATATATATATGAGAGCATCTTCTTATGCAGAAGCTACTATATTTCCATGGTTGACTTATAAGCTGAATTTAGGTTCCACATTGTATGATTCTGATCTTCATGGATGGGACAGCGGTACTGCCTATGCTTATGGATTTACGGATACTTCTTCCTCTGCTTCAGCCTCTGCAAGTAGAACATGGAATTATTTGATTGAAAACACGCTTTCTTTTAATAAAAAATTCGGGGAACATAATATTATGGGTGTTGTCGGCATGTCTTATCAAGACACACCCACAAGATCTTTGGGGTCTGGAACTCAAGATCTGATCGAAACGGCAGGTGGATATTATTTAAAGAATGTCAGTAATGGAAAGACTCTGTCTTCTGCAACGGGTGCAAATTCGGAGAGTCGTCTGATTTCCTATTTTGGTCGCATCAACTACAATTATGCAGATCGTTATTTGTTTCAGGCTACTGTACGTCATGATGGGACTTCTCGTTTCGCTAAAGGCAATCAGTGGGGAACCTTTCCTTCTGTATCTTTTGGCTGGCATATCAGCAATGAACCTTTTTATAAGATTAAATGGATGAATAGTTTGAAGTTCCGTATCAATTATGGGCAATTAGGCAGCCAAAATGTAGGAGATTATGATTATCAATCTTTGATTTACAGTTATGCTGGATATGCCTTTAATGGTGGTACTACATTGTCGAATGGCCAAGCTATAGTAAATGTTGCAAACTCCAACATTACGTGGGAAAAGAAGAAAACATTGAATATCGGTTTGGATATGAACTTTTTCAATAATCGTTTGCAGAGTTCTATAGAATATTATGATTCTAAATCACAACATGTACTTTATGAACCAGACGGATGCCAGTTATGGTAATGTGCATGAGGGACATGGACACTTTTTCTGCCGAAGGAGTAAGAATCTGGTGGATTGGGAGTTTATGGGGGCTACGATGTCTGAGGCTCCTGCATGGGTTAAGGATAGCTTGAATTCCATCAGGTCTCGTGAAGGCTTGTCACCTGTTGATCATCCTTCCTATGGCTTTTGGGCTCCTTGTGTTCGTAAAATCAATGATCATCTTTATCGTATGTATTATGCCATTGCAGTAAATAATTATATTAAGAGTGGGGAACCTGTAACTTCCCCTTTTGATGGCTCCTGGACAGAGCATTCTTTTATTGGCATGATGGAAACGAATGATCCTTCCTCTAATCAGTGGCAGGATAAAGGCTTTGTCATCTGCTCTTCTTCTGACAGAGGTAAAGACTGGTATCGTGCTTCTGAGAATGACTGGGATGCTTATTTCAAGTTTAATGCGATAGATCCTTCGCTGATGGTCACCCCTGAAGGGCAGCATTGGCTGATTTATGGATCCTGGCATAGTGGCATAGCTGCTGTTCAGTTGGATCCGGAATCGGGGAAGACGATGGAAAAACTTCCGGAATCTTTTGGATCTGAACAGAGTATTGCTCCTTATGGAAAACTGATTTTCACGCGTACGAAAGGTAGTCGCTGGCAAGGTGCTGAAGCTCCCGAGGTGATCTATCATGATGGATATTATTATCTTTTCCTGGCCTATGATGCTTTGGATGTTCCTTATAATACCCGTGTGCTTCGGTCAAAGTGCATTACAGGACCATACATGACCTATAATGGTGCTGTAACGGATGCTTCCCAAGGAGCAGGTGATAATCCAGTTGTCTTGACACATCCCTATAAGTTCAGTGAGGGTTATGGCTGGGTTGGCATCAGTCACTGTGCTGTATTTGATGACAGCCAGGGAAATTGGTTCTATGCTTCTCAACAACGTTTTCCCGAAGATGTTGGCGGTAATCCTTATAGTAATGCGATCATGATGGGGGGCATTCGCAGCATTAAATGGACCTCAAGTGGGTGGCCGGTAGTTATGCCAGAGCGTTATGGTGATGTACCTCAGGCTCCAATTGCCGACACAGAGTTGGTCGGTAATTGGGAACATATTGATCTTGGCTATTCTTATGGTCATCAAAAGCAATCTTCCATAATGACTTTTGGTGCTGATCATACTATAATATCAGGCGCCTGGAAAGGGGCTAAATGGAATTTTGACCCTTCCACAAACACCTTAAATGTTAATGGCATTGAATTGGAAGTACAGCGTGAGGTGGACTGGGAGGCTGACCCTCGCAGAGCTACAATAGTTTATGCGGGCCTGGATGGTTCTAAATCTTATTGGGGCAAGAAGGTAGAGTGAATAACTTGCCAAATCTTGATCATATGTTTACCAGGCGATGGAAAGGGTGTTACCAATACTTGGTAATGAGCTTACCAAGCCGTGGAGATGATCTTACCAAGGCTTGGAGATGTGCTTACCAAGGCTTGGTATGTTGCAGGGGTGATATACACTAAGCCTGTGGACAGTTCTCGCTGTTCAATTGCTCTTTAGTTGACAGCCTAATTTATTAACTACAAATTAGGCTGTCAGCTATTTCTGTAAAGTGCTTCCTGGGTTGATAGTTGCCTTGCAGGTGTTGATGACCGAAGGTAAATTCCAGGTGTTAATGACTATTGTCATCAATATGACCGGGAGTGTGGTTAGGGCAAAAAAAGGTAAACAGGAATAGGTCATTATTGCATTTTCGATTTATTTATAAAAATGATATTAATATTTGATAAAATAATATTATGAGTTTTATTTTTTTTTCATTATATTTGCAACAGAAAAGTGATCATCATAAGTAAAATGTTTTAAGCTCCAGATATTCTGGAAAGTAATGTAGAAATTAGGAATCAACAGTTTTTAGCAACTGAAGGAGTTGATTTGTTGATAGATTTCAGGAGATGGGTAATCTTTTGCTTCTTTGTGAAGTCTCACCCGTTCATGTCAAATGTTTGTTATTAAAAAAAGATTACCGTTCATTAGAACTCTCTATGATGATACAAGGCGTGTATTAAACTAAATGAGATACTCTTAAATGTCTGAATGTTTTTAGGATAATACATGGGGAAAGTTAGCAGTGACTGTTATACTTTCCCTTCTTTTACAGGATAGTTTTGTCAGAAAAAGATCTGTTTTCTTCCGTAAGATCATTCCGTTTCTTCTCAGTAAAGGAGCAATAATCCGGCTAAGGCGTCATAGCCGATCATCTGGATCGGGTGGATTTTAAAGGTTTTAGTTCCTATGATGGTAGCAATAAAGAGGAAAATGCTGATCCAGAATTGCCAGGGATGGTCGGGGGTGGAAAAATTATCACTGGAACAGAGTAATAAGATAGTAGCTGCCAGTAATCCGAGGATAGCCGGCCGGAGTCCCATGAGGATACTTTTCACAGCGGTGGTATATAGATATTTCATGAACACTCTGCATACCAGGATCATAATGATCAGTGAAGGAAGGATCAGTGCCAGTATAGCGGTAGCCGAGCCCAATGTAGACATGATATTACCGAATCCTGCATTGTGAACGATTGAAAATCCGCAATAGATTGTAGAATTCACCTCAACAGGTCCAGGGGCCATCTGAGAGAGAGCTAACATATCTGTAAATTCCCCCATAGTCATCCAGTTGAAGTGGTTGACCACCTGCCCTTGGATCAGTGCCAGTATGGTATATCCTCCTCCAAATCCGAATAGTCCGATCTCAAAGAATACAATGAAAAGATATAGAAAAATCATTTGTTATACTCCCGTTTATCTTAAGTTATCTGTTTTATGAGCTCCATAAGTTCTTGGTCTGCATTTCCGAGTACTATTTTTCAGTAGGCTGAATGAATTTACCATAAATAAAGCCACCGATGCCTGCTGCAATGATTATCCATATCGGGTTGACGCCTAAGATCCAGATCAGCAAGGCGCCACCAGCAGGAATCCAGCAGTTTGCCCATGTAATATGGGCGCTTTTGGCTAAGTTAAATGTAGGGATCACCAGCAGGGCTACTATTGCCGGCCGGATACCTCGGAACATTGCTGTGATCATGCGGTTATGGTCAAATAGATGATAGATCAAGGCAAAGACCAGCATGAAAAGGAATGAGGGAAGGAGGGCACCCAGTACAGCAGTCAAGCTCCCCTTTGTTTTCCGGAGACGGTAGCCGATAAGAATGCTCGCATTGATGATCATGGCTCCCGGGCAACTTCCGGCGATGGTGATCAGTTCATTGAACTGTCTCCTGTCCATCCATCTGTACCTGGTGACGACATTACTCTTGATGATGGGAATCAAGGCATGCCCTCCACCGAATGTCGTCAGACCAATCTTGAAAAATGTCCTGAATAAGATGCTATAGCTTTTTTCCATTCCCTTTCATTCTAATCAGTAAATATGCAGATATTTCTATCAGGAACCCTGAAGTGTCGTTGATGAAGGATGGCTGATTTGACCGTTCAAATGATCATGGTTTCCATCAGACGTAAGATGAAAAGAGGGAGCCTGAAAAAGCTCCCTCTTTTTCAGTCCTGAAGATTCATTCCGTTTTTTCTTCGATCCACTTCCTGGCATTTACGAAAGCTTCTATCCAGGGCGTGATTTCGTCTTCTCTTCGGTCAGCAGGATAGAAGGCATTCTGCCAGGGGAAAATGGCACGCTCCGGGTGGGGCATCATGGCCAGGTGCCGTCCGTCAGCAGACACAATACCCGCTACGTTATAATCACTGCCATTTGGATTACCCGGATATTCGGCGTAGTTATATTTTGCTACGATATGGTAGTGGTCTTCCGGTTCAGGGAGGTAGAAACGCCCTTCACCATGGGCTACCCAGATGCCGAGTTTGCTTCCTGCCAGACTTTTCAGCATGACACTGTTGTTACGTGGAATACTTACCCCAAGGAATGCACTTTCAAATTTCTGTGAGCGGTTTGGGCGGAGATGCGCACGATGCTCATGTTGAGGATTGATGAGGTTGAGTTCGACCATTAGCTGGCACCCGTTGCAGATTCCCAGGCTCAGCGTATCCTCCCTTGCATAGAATCGTTCCAGTGCACTTTTTGCCTTAGGATTATAAAGGAATGCGCCGGCCCATCCTTTGGCTGAACCGAGAACATCAGAATTAGAGAAACCACCGCAGAACACGATGAAATTGACATCTTCCAATGTCTCTCTGCCACTGATCAGATCGGTCATCATGACATCCTTGACATCGAACCCTGCCAGGTACAAAGTGTAAGCCATCTCCCGATCACCGTTGGTCCCCTTTTCACGTATGATGGCTGCTTTTACACCCGAACATTCGCGTCGTTCCGGACTCAGATCATACTGGGAAAGTTTACCGGTAAAGTGTGGATTGACCTTGATTTCTATAGGCTGTTTCTTGTAATTGGTATAACGCTTCTTGGCCATTCCCTCCAGACTTTGATCCCGGTCAAGCAGATAGGAAGTCTTGTACCAGACCGTCCGGAGTGCATCTATATCAAATTCGTGCTTGAACTGGTTCTTAATGATAACCAGTTTCCGATGGTCTGGAGTCGGGTATCCGATTTTGGCGAAACCGATGCCGGCAGCATCCAGGAATTCCTTCAATTCATGCTTATGCTCATCGCTGACCTGGATGACGACGCCCGGATTTTCTGCAAATAATATCTTGACCATGTCATCTCCGGCAATATCATACAGATTGATGTGCATTCCCCCGTTAAGGTTGGCAAAAGTCATTTCCAGCAGGGTAGTGATGAGGCCGCCGGCTGAGATGTCGTGACCGGACAAGATCCAGCCCCGGTGTACAAGTTCCTGGATCGCATTGAAGCAGTCTACGAAATAGTCAGGATTCTTCACCGTCGGGACATCATCTCCCACCTTGTTGAGGCTCTGAGCGAAAGCACTGCCGCCAAGGCGTTGCTCATCGTAGCTGAAGTCGATATGGTAGAGAGAGGAATTCTTGTCGTTGACAAGCACTGGGCTGACGGTTTTCTTTACATCACTTACTTGTCCTCCTGCCGTGACGATGACTGTTCCCGGAGAAATGATCTTTTCCCCGTTGGGGTAATCCTGACTCAGAGAGAGGGAATCTTTTCCGGTCGGGACATTTACGTGAATGGCGCAGCAGAAATCCGACAAAGCCTTTACCGCCGTATACAGACGAGTATTCTCACCCTCCTGGCTACGGCACGGCCACATCCAGTTGGCAGATAAAGAGACATAGCTCAATGGTCTGTCAGCCTCTTTTCCGGCATGACCGGTCTCTTTGTCTCCTAAGGGTGCCCATACGAGATTCGTCAGTGACTCAGCTACAGAAAGTACGCTGCCTGCCTGTGGATCGGCCAGTCCTGCCTGTGGCGCATGCCCCAGGGCAGTGGCTATGCCTTTTTTCCCACGATAGTCAAGGGCGACCACCCCGCAATCACTCAATGGCAGTTGGATCTCTCCCTGCCCTTGCTGGCGGGCGACCTTTCCGGTTACGGAACGGTCGACTTTGTTCGTCAGCCAGTCTTTGCAGGCCACGGCCTCCAGTTGCAAGACCCTATTAAGATATTCGTCCAGCTGATCCTGACTATAGGTCACGTTCTCATAATGACGCACCACGGTCTTGTCGGCCATAACGGTTTTGGGGGAATGTCCGAACATCTGGGCTACGTCCAGGTCAAACGGCTTCTTACCATCGCCTTGTATAAAACTGAAGTGAGCATCACCGGTTGTCTCACCGACGACGTACATAGGAGCACGTTCACGGTCGGCAATTTTCCGGACATGATCCAGATACTTCTGGTCAATCAGCAGTCCCATACGCTCCTGGCTCTCGTTGCAGATGATCTCCTTGGCGCTGAGAGTCTTGTCCCCGATCGGCAACTTGGTCATGTCAATTTGCCCGCCACAATCCTCTACCAGTTCTGAGAGGCAATTCAAATGCCCTGCGGAACCATGGTCATGGACGCTGATGACAGGGTTAGCATCATCTTCTACCAAGGCACGGATTAAATTATAATCCCTTTTCTGCATTTCCGGGTTGGCTCTCTGTACGGCATTCAACTCAATGCCATTACTATATCTGCCGGTGTCTACGGAACTCACGGAACCTCCTCCGAGGCCGATGCGGTAATTATCTCCGCCGACAACGACGATCTCGTTTCCTTTCTGAGGCTCCTTTTTCAGACAGTCTCGTTTTTTTCCATAACCTACACCACCGGCAAGCATGATCACTTTGTCATAAGCATATTTCTCGTTGTTTTCCGTATGCTCAAAGGTAAGCAGGGAACCTGTGATAAGCGGCTGACCAAATTTGTTGCCGAAGTCACTGGCTCCATTGGAGGCTTTGATCAGAATTTCTTCAGGAGACTGGTAGAGCCATTTCCTGACCGGCAGTATGTCCTCCCAACTGCGTTCCGGATCGGCTTTTCCACTATCATCTTTCAGACGGGGATAAGCCGTCATGTAAACGGCTGTACCCGCAATAGGCCAGGAGCCTGTCCCGCCTCCCATGCGGTCACGTATCTCACCTCCTGTTCCTGTAGCTGCACCGTTAAAGGGCTCTACAGTTGTAGGAAAATTGTGCGTTTCTGCTTTCAGTGAGATGACACTCTCAATATCCTTGACTTTGAAAAAGTCTGCGGTGGTCTGGTCAGATGGGGCAAACTGCTCAATGACCGGCCCCTGGGCGAAAGCGACATTATCCTTATAGGCAGAAAGGATCCTGCCGGGATTTTCTTTTGTCGTCTTTTTGATCATGGCAAAAAGAGAACTTTCCATCTTCTGCCCGTCAATGACAAATTCTCCGCCGAAGATCTTGTGACGGCAGTGTTCTGAATTCACCTGTGCAAAACCGAAGATTTCTGAGTCAGTCAAAGACCGGCCGTTTTCCTTGGCCACCTTGCGGAGATAGTCCATTTCCTCCGGAGACAGGGCCAGACCCTCCTCTTCGTTGTATTTCTCTATGTCGTCAATGTAACGGATGGGCTCCGGCTGACGGTCCACGGTAAATACATCTTGCCCGATACCGTCATACATGCGTTGCAGCATCTTGTCATGCTGGGCATCTTCAGTGTTTACGGGGAAGTATTCCTCAATACGAGAAATGCCGTGGAGATTCATGTTCTGGGTAATCTCTACGGCATTCGTACTCCACGGAGTAACCATTTCTCGGCGTGGGCCAATGAAGAAACCTTTGAGTTCCGTGGAGTCTTCTGCTTTGGCGTCACCATAAAGCCAACTAAGTTCTTTGATCTCTTCCTCATTCGGCTGATGGTCGATTTCGGTTGCAATCACACTTTTGGATGGAGTTCTGAAAAAAAGAATCATAATCCTATTTTATTAGACACGTGTTACTTTTGCTTGCAAAGATAACGCTTTTATGTGAGAAAGGAAGGGTAAGGTTGAGATTTTTGTTTCTGAAATAAAAAATAAATGGATTTATTTTCGGACACTTGCTTGGAGGGTCTTCTGGTAAGGTCTTGGGAAAGGAATGAGATTTCTTGTCTTTTTATAAGTAATAAGTGTTTAAGTATTGACGGATAAGTTGCATCCTTTCAGAATTTGTTGTATATTTGCCAATGTTTGTCAGAATGAGGACATCGCATTTACGACCGTTGACGTTGGCGTGGGATGACTCTTCCTGACAGTAGAGCGAAGGGTGAATATCTTGAATTAAAAGTTATTTAGAGTGTAATTAATAATAGGTTAAACCATCATACTCTACTTGCAGTTGTTAAAGGTACAGGTAGTGGCATGAATCAATAAAGGAGGTACAAACATGAATAGTCAGGCTGAAATCTATTTGGCAGGTGGATGCTTCTGGGGTATGGAGCATTTCCTGAAGCAAATCAATGGCGTTCTCCATACGGAAGTAGGATATGCCAACGGACATGGGGGAAAACCTACTTATCAGGAGGTCTGTACTGATGCGACCGGCTTTGCAGAGACCGTTCATCTTTTTTATGATCCTCAGGTGCTGTCTCTGACTCTGCTTTTGCAGTTGTATTTCAGGGCAGTCGACCCGGTAACTCTCAACAGGCAGGGGAATGATTGCGGGACGCAATACCGTACGGGTATCTATTACTCTGATCCGGCAGATTTCCCCGTCATCAAAGCGGAACTGTATAAACTTCAGAAGGCAACTCCTGCACCGGTGGTCATTGAGGTGGCGAAACTGGAAAACTTTTATAAGGCTGAGGAGAATCACCAGGACTACCTGAATAAGAATCCGGACGGTTATTGTCATCTTCCACAGGATCTGTTCAGTATGGCTCGTCTTGCTAACCGGAATAGGAGATCATTGGACTATGACCGGAAAATTGATGATGCCCAACTGAGGGAACGTCTTACGGAGGAACAATACGACGTGACCCAACATGCAGCTACGGAAATGCCATTTCAAAATGCTTATTTCGATAATTTCAAACGAGGTATCTATGTAGATGTCATTACCGGTGAACCACTGTTCCTTTCTACAGATCAGTTTGATTCTGGATGCGGATGGCCTGCTTTTTCTAAACCAATAGACAATCATCTCCTGACGGAAAAGACGGATACTTCTCATGGCATGACGCGGAAGGAGGTATGCTCTGTTCATAGTCATTCCCACCTGGGTCATGTCTTCAAGGATGGCCCTGAGGAAAGAGGATCCCTACGTTACTGTATCAACAGTGCATCGCTCAAATTTGTCCCTGAAGAAAGAATGGAGGAAGCCGGTTATGGAGCATTTGTGAAACTACTGTCACCTGTCCGAATGATCCATCCCTGAAAGATCTCTACGGCATAAAATCTGTTTCCTGTTCCTTGTTCAGGGGAAACCAGATAGAAAAAATAAAAAAGTGGGGACGAACAGGCTCGAACTGTTGACCTCTGCAATGTGACTGCAGCGCTCTAAACCAACTGGGCTACGCCCCCCTTCTGATTTGCGTTTGCAAAGGTAATGTTTTTATTCTAATTGCAATCGTTAAGACTCAGTAATTTCTTTTCCAGGAAGTTAAAAATATATAAACAGTTTGACTTTTTATGTGATTTTGTCGTCTTATTCATAACTTTGCATACAGCATATTTCTAATAATATGATGAATAAAAGAGAGCTAAAAGAAACAATCAATAACTAAAAAACGAAGGATATAAGTATGAAGAAAAACGTATTGTTTTTAAGCCTTATTGTTGGCACACTTCTGGTTTCAAGTTGTGCCAGTAAAAAGGCTCTTGAGAATTGCCAGACTGAGAACCAGCAGCTTTCTACTGATTATCAGAATACTAAGGAACAACTTTCTGCAGCTAATGCCCGTGTTGCTTCTTTGGAAGATCAGACGGCTCAGCAGAAGAATGATTATGATGCCTTGCAGCATTCTTTAAACCAGAGTTTGACAAATGCCAATTCGACGAATATCAATATCTCAAAACTGGTAGATCAGATCAATGAGTCCAACCAGTATATTCGTCATCTCGTGGAAGTGAAGAGCAAGAGCGATTCCCTGAACTTGGTCCTGACCAATAACTTGACCCGCTCCTTGAGCAAGGATGAGTTACAAGAAGTGAATGTGAAGGTTCTTAAGGGTGTGGTTTACATTTCTCTGGCTGATAACATGCTCTATAAGAGCGGTTCTTATCTTGTAAATGACCGTGCTCAGGAAACACTGGGTAAGATTGCCAAGATTATTATGGACTACAAGAACTATGATATTCTGATCGAAGGTAACACGGATGATGTGCCGGTCAGCAAGAGTAGTCCTTTAATGAAGAATATCCGTAACAACTGGGATCTTTCTGCATTACGTGCTACTTCCGTAGCCCAGTATTTGCAGGATCATTTTGGCGTAGATCCTAAGCGGATAACCGCAGGGGGCCGTGGTGAGTATAACCCGATTGTCAGCAATGATACGGAATTGGGCAAGCAGCGTAACCGCCGTACGGAGATTATCATTACTCCGAAACTTGACCAGTTCATGGACCTCATCGACAAGGCACCGGAGGAGAGCAACAAATAACGGTTGCCGGTAAGACCGTCCACATTATAGTAAATAGGGTTCACCGCCATTGCAACGGAATGTCATTCCTATGTAAGGGCGGTTTCACCTCTCAACTGTCAAACAATTTATCCTTATTTAACCCAATGGGATAACATTTGTTACCCATCAGAAATGAGATCATTGCGTAATTTTGTAAATTACATACGACAATCAGTAGAACTTTAACTGTTAAATCATAAGCTATGAACAAAAATCTCACTGTCGCGCTGGCGTGCATGCTGGCGATAGGGACCTCACTCTCTTCCTGCAAGATGAAGAAGGGCGGGCACATCGCAGTCGATGACGACGCTGCCAAGAAAGTGTATGTGGCTCCGGGCCACTACGATGAGTACTACGATTTTGTCTCGGGAGGCTTCTCCGGGCAGCTCGCCGTGTACGGCATTCCCTCAGGTCGCCTGCTGAAGGTCATCCCGGTCTTCTCTCAGTGCGCCGAAGACGGCTATGGCTACAATGAGAATACCAAGCCGTTGCTGATGACGTCCTTTGGCTTCGTGCCATGGGGTGACTCCCATCACACCCAGCTTTCAGAGACTGACGCCATGTATGACGGGCGTTGGGCCTTCATCAACGAGAACAACACGCCGCGTATCGCACGTATCGACCTCAAGCGTTTCCAGACGGCTGAGATCATTGAGATTCCTAACACGGGCGGCAATCATGCCTCACCCTTCATCACGTGCAACACGGAGTATGTCGTGGCCGGCTCACGCTTCTCGGTACCTTTCGACTTTGAGAACGGCGATGTAGCTATCAAGGACTATAAGAAAGACTTCCGTGGCACTGTCTCTTATATTAAGGTGGACAAGAACACTGGCCACATGAGCCTCGACTTCCAGCTTGCGCTGCCTCCGTTCGATTATGACCTGAGCCACAGTGGAAAAGGTCCGTCGGCCGACTGGAGCTTCTTCACCTGCTATAACACGGAGATGGCACACTCCCTGTTGGAGGTTAACGCCAGTCAGAACGACAAGGACTACATCCTCGCCATTAACTGGAAGAAAGCCGCGGAGCACGCTGCCAAGGGCGATTTTGTCTGGAAGAACGCAAAGTACGCCCACAACGTCATGGATTTCGCCAAGAACCAGGCCACCTCAGAGATTCTGAACAAGGTGAAGATGATCGATACGAAGAAGTTCCACGACTTCCTCTATTTCATTCCTTGCCCGAAGTCGCCTCACGGTGTCGATGTTGACCCGACGGGCGAGTATATCGTCGGTAACGGCAAGCTCTCCGCCAACCTTCCCGTGTTCAGCTTCTCCAAGATTCAGGAAGCTATCAAGAACAAACAGTTTGACGGCGAAGTCAACGGCATCCCCGTTATTAAGTATGAGGCTGCGCTTCACGGCGAGGTCCAGTCACCTGGCCTCGGCTCGCTCCACACGGAGTTTGACGCTGACGGCAATGCCTATACCAGCTTCTTTATCTCTTCAGAAATCGTAAAATGGAACCTCAAAACCCTGCAGATCGAAGACCGCGTACCCACCTATTACAGTGTGGGGCACCTCTCTGTCTTAGGCGCCGACACCAAGAAGCCTTACGGCAAGTACATGGTCGCCTACAATAAGATCACAAAGGACTGCTTCCTTCCCACAGGCCCCGAGCTTTGCCAGGCTGCCCAGCTCTATGACATCAGCGGCAAGAAGATGAAACTCATCCTTGAGTTCCCGTTGATAGGCGAGCCACACTATGCTTCTGCCATTGCCGCAGATATGTTGAAGCCCAACTCTATCCAGTTCACCCGCCTGTCGGAGAATAAGAATCCGTATAAGATCAGTTCCGCTCAGGAGGCCCGCGTAGAGCGTCATGGCAAACGCGTTGATGTCTACATCGCCGCCATCCGCAGCCGCCTGGTGCCCGACAACATCGAGGGCATCAAGATGGGTGATGAAGTCTACTTCCACGTCACCAACATCGAGCAGGAATGGGACATCCCCCATGGCTTCGCCATCAAGGGCATGAACAACGGCGAGCTCCTCGTCATGCCGGGTGAGACCTGCACGCTGAAATACGTTCCCAACCGTGTAGGCATCCTTCCGATGTACTGCACCGACTTCTGCAGTGCGCTCCACCAGGAGATGCAAGGCTACATCCGCGTCAGCCATGCAGGCAGCAACGTACCCCTGAAATTCACGATCGACGACAAACTGCCAAAGGATTTCGAGGTCTCCAAGCCCACAACACAGGCTGGGGCACCTAAGACCGGCCACAACAGAAAATAACAACCATCATGAAACTGAATTTTAAAGGAAAAATAAGCAGGATGAGTGCAGTCCTGCTCATCGTGGCAGCCATCCTGACGGGTGTCGCTGCATTCACCTCACTGTGGCGCATCGATATCGCGGCACCGCAGTATCCGGAGGGCATGTCGATGTTCATCGGAGGTCTCAAGGGTGTTAACGGCGGCGACGACGGCATCGACTTAGAGAAGATCAACGAGCTGAACCACTATGTCGGCATGGCGCAGATCCATCCGGGTGACTTCTGGGAGTTCTCCGCACTGCCCATTGTCCTCATCGCCTTTGCGGTATTCTTCATTGTAGCTGCCGTCATCCGAAAGAAGGGCTTGTCCATCAGCGCGCTGATCGCGTTCGGCATCTTCGGCGTGTTGGGCTTCATCGACTTCTATCACTGGACTTATGTCTACGGCCACAACTTGGATCCGACAGCTCCCATCAGGGTGCCGGGCATGGCCTATCAGCCACCGATCATCGGCGTGAAGCAGTTGTTGAACATGACCGTGATGTCACAACCCGACGTGGGCGGTTATCTGCTTTTTGTCGCCGGTCTGCTTCTCGCCTTCGTAGTGTTCAAGGAGATTGGCATCCTGGGCAGTAAAAAGAAGGGAGTCTGAATGAAGAAGACGATTCTCTGCAGCATCGTCCTGTCAGTAATGATGCTTGCGGCTTGTTCGGTCAACGACAAGCCGCAGGCTATCCAAGCCGGTAAAGACAACTGCGACAAATGCGGGATGAGTATCGAAAAGAAGCAATTCTCCTGCGAGTTCATCACCGACAAGGGGAAGTGCTTCAAGTTCGATGACGCCACTTGTCTCTTCCACTATTTGCACGACAACCAGATTGGAGACTCGACGGTTGCCAAGATCTATGTGGCCGACTACGACCAGCCCGACTCATTGATAGACATCCGGAGGGCATCACTGGTGCTGGGCGAGTTCCAGACACCTATGAACGGCGGTGTGGCAGCGTTTAGAAACCATACCCACGCCGTGAAGTTCGCAAAGGATAACAATGCCATTCTCTTAGATTCATGGGAAAGACTCAAAATATCTCATTAAGGATTCCACCTCTTATCTCATTGAGTTTCTTTCTGCTGACCCTTCTCTTCCCCGCTCAGAGCAGCGCGCGCGTGCTCAAAGTAGGGAAGAGATTGCCGTTCACGACCATCAATGCGGCGCTCAAACACGCGAGGCCGCACGACACCATCAGGGTTGTCGGCGGAGCGACTTATCGTGAGCGTCTCGTCATCCGCAAACCGTTGACGCTTCAGGGCATCAATTGGCCGGTAATAGACGGCTGCTACAAAGGCCATGTCGTGGAGGTACGGGCCAGTGACGTCAGCGTCTCCGGAC
This sequence comes from Segatella asaccharophila, assembly GCF_054687055.1. Taxonomy (NCBI): domain Bacteria; kingdom Pseudomonadati; phylum Bacteroidota; class Bacteroidia; order Bacteroidales; family Prevotellaceae; genus Segatella; species Segatella asaccharophila. The sequence continues at coordinate 187,399 of NZ_BAACAN010000004.1, forward strand.
TGAAGATAACGCACAGCAACCGCTCGTCGCGCTTAGACTATGCCGGCATCTTCGCGGAGAATGTAAGCAATGTCTCCATCACACACAACCTATTGAAAGACAATATGTTCTCCATCATGTTACAATCCACGTCACACTGCGCCGTGGAGCACAACCGTGTGGAGAGCAACATCACCCAGAACCCCATCATGGGCAGTGGCATTCACTGCTGGAAAGGATCCGGGCTGCGCATCACCGACAATACCGTCGGGCACCACCGCGACGGCATCTATCTGGAATTTTGTGAGCATTCCTTCATCGCACGCAATACCATCAGTGATTGCGAGCGATATGGGCTTCACTTCATGTTCTCACATTACAATACATACATGCGCAACACTTTTCGCCGCAATAGGGCCGGGGTGGCAGTGATGTACACCCACAACGTCACCATGCTCAACAATGTCTTTGAAGACAACCAAGGCACCAGCAGCTACGGACTGCTCATCAAGGAACTGCAATATGCCCGCATCCAGGGCAACGTGTTCAGGCGCAACACCGTCGGCCTGATGATCGACGGAGGACAGGATCTGCTCGTCAAGCGTAATGAGGTGCGCGACTGCGGCTGGGGCATCCGACTGGTATCGGGAAGCAGCAACGACACTATTGTGCGCAACAATTTTATCGGCAACACGTTTGACATGACAACCAACAAGAGCTACAATGGCAACATCGTGGAAAACAACTACTGGGACAAGTACGACGGCTACGACCTCAACCACGACGGTAAGGGCGACGTGCCTTACCGCCCACTGAGCCTCTTCTCTTCTTTGGCGGAGCAGAACAGCGATGTCCTGCTCTTCTTCCGCAGCTTCCTGATGAACCTGTTGGAGCAGACCGAGAAAATCATCCCTACTGTGACGCCTGACACTTATCAGGACCACACGCCCAGCATGCGGCGCTGGGCGGTCTGACTCACAGGCGCAACGAAAACAACACCATGATAGAAATCAATCATCTCAACAAATACTACGGTCGCCAGCATGTGCTGAAAGACATCAACCTCCGGCTCGACCAAGGTCAGTGTGTTGCCTTCGTCGGGCCGAACGGCTGCGGCAAGACTACACTGATGAAAAGCATCCTCGGCCTCGTCACGCCGCAGAGCGGTGAAGTGCTGGTCAATGGCAAGAATGCAGCCCGCTGCCCCGAATCGCGTGCTGTGATGGGCTTCATGCAACAGAACAGCAACTTCCCTGAGAACATGAGTGTGCGCGATGTCTTCAAAACGCTGATCGACGTGCGCGGATACCACGGTGAGCTGGACAAAGACTTATACAATGCCTACAATATTGAACAGTTTGCCGACAAGCGCACCGGCGCCCTCTCCGGAGGCATGAGGCAGAAAGTGAACGCCGCCCTGGCCTTCCTGTTCAACCCTGACATCCTGATCCTCGACGAGCCGACAGCCTCACTCGACCCGCTTTCCGCCAACATTCTCAAGGAGAAGATACGCAAGGAGAGTGGCAAGTTAGTGTTCATCACCAGCCATATCCTCAGTGAACTCAACGGCTTGGCTACACATATTATATTTATGGATGAGGGAAAAATACTGTTTTACAAGCCTGTACATGAACTACTCCATGACACAGGCAAGACAAACACACACGATGCCGTCATTGAATTACTGAACAAATGGGGAAAATAACAAAGATAATCCTTCTCGACAACTTGAAAAACAAGGTTGTCATTGCCTATTTTGTCCTGCTCGCGCTCATATCGTGGACGAGCATGATGCTTCAGGACAACGAGACCAAAGGCGCCCTCACCATTCTCAATGTGGTGCTGTTCATCGCGCCGCTCATGTCGATGGTCTACACGGTCATCTATCTCTACGACAGCCGCGACTTCCTCACCATGCTGCTCTGCCAGCCACTCCGTCGCCGCGATGTGTGGCAGAGCCTGTATGTAGGCTGCAGTGTCAGCCTGCTGTCCGCCTTTCTCTTGGGTGCCGGCATCCCCATCATCCTCTACGGCGACGTTGTCACATCGGCAGTGCAGCTGCTCATGGGGTGCGCGGTGACACTTATTTTCACCTCGCTGGCTTTCCTGATCGCCATGCTCATAAGCGAGAAGACCCGCGGCATCGGCGCCAGTCTGCTTCTCTGGCTGCTCTTCACCATGATCTACGATGCTGTTCTTCTCTTTCTGGTCTTTATGTTCAGCGATTATCCCATCGAACAGCCCCTGATGGGCTTGCTGATGCTCAATCCGCTCGACCTTGCACGCTTCCAGGTTGTTTTGAAGATGGATGTAGCGGCGATGATGGGTTACAGCGGTGCGCTGTTCAAGGATTTCTTAGGCGACACATGGGGTATGGTCGTATCGTCTGTTCTCTTGCTGGCCTGGATCATCCTGCCCTATGCCTGCTCGCAAAGGCTATTCAGCAGGAAGGACCTGTAGTATGAAGCAACCATCATTTTTATTTAGTCTGATCATAGCTCCGCCAGTTTCTCAGCCGGTATAGGACGTTCATGCTTCCTGGGCATCTTTACTTTAAACTTGTCAAAACCTTCGCCATAGACCCCGATAACGTTTGTCTCCGTGACGAAAGCCTTGGGATCTATCTCGTTGATGATACGGAAGATGGTGGTGCTCTCGCGCCGCTTGGCCATGATGAACAGCATTTTCACCTCGTGGCCGGTGTAGAAGCCGTACGCCTCAATGACTGTAGCGCCACGATGCGGGAAGACAGCGATACGCGAGGCTATCTCCTGATATTTGTCGGAGATAATGAAGAACTGCACGCTGCGGTGCAAGACGTTCACTACCTGGTCTATACAATAGGCGGTGATGAGCAGCACTACATAACCGTAGATGACTTGCTCGAAGTTATGAAAAACGAGATAAGACGAAGAAATGATGACGATATCACACATCATGATGACACGTCCGAGGGATATGTCACGGTATTTGTGCACGATGTCAGCAATGATACGGAATTGGGCAAGCAGCGTAACCGCCGTACGGAGATTATCATTACTCCGAAACTTGACCAGTTCATGGACTTGATTGATGAAGCTCCTGCAGAGCAGAGTAAAACAAACAATAATTAAAGAATGGATGTCTCCCGGTGAAAATTTCATCGGGAGATATTTTGTTTAGATTCGAATGGTTGTTAAATATTGCTATGTTTACCAACGATAGAATTGTAGAAAGTTAGTGTCTTGCAGTTGGTTGTTACAAATCTTTCCTTTTTCTTTGATGATGTATATCCATACCTTTGTATGTCTATTCTTTTGATTTGATTCTTTGTTCGAAAGATGTCTCCTCCGTTTATATATTTCCTTTCCGTTGATTGTCGTTTTTGTAAATTGCAATAAACCTTTTTAAAATCTATATTAGGCTTTTTTAAAGCAAAAGTCGCATTTTGCTGCACCTTTGCCCATTGTTTGTGAGCGAATAAACTTGAAACCCTTCATCGATCCGTAGATAATGTGATCGCAGTCACAGAATATCCGGGTAAGTTCTGGACATTTGTGTACGCGGAAGAAGTCGCAATAAAAGCAACTGTTCATATTGAATTTTATTTCGTGTTTGTCTTTTTTTATCCATTGGATGTCCCAACCTCTGCTAGGGAAATTCTTTATGACGAAACTCGGTATCCGTTTCCATATCTGATTGAATATCCATGGAAATGAGCTAAGGGAACAGATTACTTTTATCCTTCTTCTCGCAGGCTCCATGGAATTGAAAACGGTTCTCTTAATTACGTCATACGCTTCTTTTTCGGACATTCCGTTCTTAATCAATACTTTGTAAGCGGCTGCCGACGGTATCAATGAATGCAACAAGTATTTTTTCAGAGGCCCGGTTTCACATATATTCTCCATCATTTGTCGGGCCTGGATACAAGTTTCATCCTTAGTATCGGCGTTCATATTTGCCCAAAGTTTACCGATACAGCTTTTCTTCATGATTTTCTCAATATCTTTCATTGTATGTTTGAAATTAATTCTATTCAATTTTTGTAATGAGTATTGCGTGTGTCGGGCAGTTATCCTCGCATATTCTGCAACCAATGCATGATGCTTCGTTGATTACGTTTATGAATCTGCACATGCCATTATCGACAATTTTCAATACATCGTTCTTGCACTTCTTCAGGCATCTTCCGCAACCTGTACAGTCAAAAGAGAAAAGCCTTATTTCAAAATCTTTTGTTTTCATCTTGATTCTTATTTTAAGTAAGAAGGCAAACAATTATAATAAGTATTTGTCGTCCTCTTATTTTTTGTTATTGCAAAGTTAATAAACAATCGAACTTTATGCAATACTAAATCGGTGAATGATGTGTTCTTTTCGGTATATTGATACATGGACCAGACGAAATGACTTGTTTGCAGATATGATTACTATTGCTGATTGGGGCTTATCTTTTGAGTGACTCCCTTACTGGATTTTTTTAAGTTGATTGTTCGGGTTGGTTGAAAAATGCAGTTTTATTCATTCCTGGTGTTTTTTTAAGTGCTTTTGTGAAAAACTATATTTGTTTTTTGGGGGAATCGCATAAATCTGTTATTTTTGTAAGGAAGTGATATGGGACAACGAAAAATTATGAATGGATTCAATTTGCCTGATGCAGATGAATCACAAAACAAATAATATGGATAAGATCAAGATGGTTACTCCTATCGTGGAGATGGACGGGGATGAGATGACTCGGGTATTGTGGAAATGGATTAAAGAGGAACTCATCCTGCCCTTTGTAGATTTGAAATCGGAATATTATGATTTAGGGCTGCCTAACCGGGATAAGACACAGGATAAGGTAACGATTGATGCAGCGCATGCGGCATTGAAATATGGTGTGGCCGTGAAGTGTGCTACGATCACACCCAATGCCCAGCGGATGACAGAGTATCACCTGCATGAGATGTGGAAAAGTCCGAATGGGACTATCCGGAGTATCATGGACGGTACGGTCTTTCGTGCACCTATTACCATTCCTTCTATCCACCCGTTAGTAAAGGGCTGGGAACAACCGATCACAATCGCTCGTCATGCATACGGGGATGTCTATAAGAATGTGGAGATCCGTGCGGATGAGCCTGGAACAGCAATGCTGGTTTTCCAGGGAGAAAGTGGAAAAAGACAAGAACAGATCATCCATGACTTTTCCGGACCCGGGGTCATCCAGGGGATGCATAATACGGACAAGAGTATCCATTCCTTTGCAGAAAGTTGCTTCAAGTTTGCTGTTGAAACGAAACAAGATCTGTGGTTCGCAACCAAGGACACCATTTCCAAGACGTATGATGCTCTTTTCCGTGAGATCTTTAATGAAGTCTATAAAGAGTACGAAGAGATCTTTAAAAAACTCGGAATTACTTATTTTTATACGTTGATTGATGATGCCGTGGCACGTGTCATCCGTAGTAAGGGCGGATTTATCTGGGCTTGCAAAAATTATGACGGTGACGTGATGAGCGATATGCTCTCTACGGCTTTTGGATCTTTGGCGATGATGACTTCTGTGCTGGTCAACCCGGATGGAAAATATGAATATGAAGCAGCTCATGGTACCGTGACTCGTCATTATTATCGTTACCTGAAAGGTGAGGCAACTTCAACGAATCCTATAGCTACTATTTTCGCCTGGAGTGGAGCACTTCGTAAGCGGGGTGAGTTGGACCATCTTGTAGCATTGCAGAATTTTGGGGATCAATTGGAAGGTGCGTGCCTTGATACCTTGAATGCGGGGATTACTACCAAGGATCTTGTGCATCTTATGGAAGGTGTTGAGACGAGACAAGTGAATTCTGAAGATTTCATCGCTGCGATTAAGTCTCATCTGGAAAAACGACTATCCTGAACGGGCAGGCCCGCCTTTTTGCCGGATGTGGAAATGTGTCATATATGCTTTGGTTTGTCCGGAGAAATAGAAATGCAAGTTAACGGAAAACGATCAAGTGGTGGAAAATTCTTGTGGAGGAAAATTCTTAAAGAGATAAATATCTGATGACTCGGTCAAAAAATCGTTTTGTAACGTTATTTTCATAGAATAGTAACATATAATACATTGTGGTTTCGGCGGATTCAGCTTATATTTGCAGAATAGAAACATCAATTACATAAATTGAATGAAAGAAAATAAGAAGGCTATTCTTGAAATTCTCCAGAAGAATTCCAAAAAAAACAGTAAATTTGATGAACTAGTCCTTAATTTAGCATTACAAAAGATTTCAGGTGAACATTTTGAATATGATGACCAGGCGGTTTATTCTGCTGACCACAAACGGATGATCTATTGTCTTTATGAAGGTGAAAATTTTGAAATTCCTGAAGGTGTCGAAATCATTGGTCAGAAAGCTTTTTATAAAAAGAAAAATCTCAGGCACGTAACGATCCCTTCTTCGGTAATATCCATTGAGAAAGATGCTTTTACAGGATGCGATTCTCTGGAGATGGTTAATCTTCCAGCTTCAGTTGAACGGATAGAGAGTTTCGCTTTTTCAGATTGTGGTACTCTTAAGACTGTTAATTTTGAGGGTGTTCCTAAACATCTCAGCCGTCATTCTTTCGAAGAGAGTGAGCGCTTGGCGAATATTATTGTCCCTAGTGGAACAGTGAAAAAATTTCGCAAGGCCCTTCATTTTGATGATGGGGATATGGATTATATCGTAGTAGACCGTGATATTGTGGAAGCTGATGCAGCCGATGGACTCAAAAAGAAAGCTGACAGGGCAAAGTTGAATAAAGAGGATCATCTGAAATCCTCTGATGAGAAAGAGAAGTCACTGGGCAATCTGTCTGGTAAGAAAAAGAAAAAAGGGAAGGATTAAACGGAAAAGTGGATGATTGAAATCACCTGTTACCGGAAGATGGATCTCTGCTCCCTGAATGTATGATGTATCAAAATGGTAGCTAATGAAAAATGACATAAAGTTCAAGGATGCTTATGTACCCCGGGATGTAAGTTGGATGTATTTTAATCATCGTATCCTCCAGGAAGCTGAGAAAGAATATGTCCCTCTCCTGGAACGACTTTCTTTTCTGGGTATCTACTCCAATAACCTTGATGAATTTTTCCGCGTCAGAGTGGCTGCATTGAGCCGTCTGATGGATGACAGGGAGTTGAGTAAGTCGATGCGTGAGACGATCAAGCATAGTCTGAGGACAATAAATCAACTCAACAAGTCGCATTCCCAGGAATATACGGAATGTACGAAACGGGTATTTAAAGAACTTGAAACGCATAAGATACGCCTGGTTGATGAGAATCAATTGAATGACGAGCAAAAGAAATTCTTGACGGATTTCTTTTATCAGAAACTGAATGGAAGTATTAACCCTATCTGGATCTCACAGATTCCTAATCTGACTTCCCTGGAGGATAATCGTATTTATCTGCTGGTTGAGCGTACGGAAGTGGAATCCGGGAAGGTCCGTTATGTCGTCGTGAAAGTCCCTGACCGATATTATGGGCGTTGGGTTCATATTCCTTCCAGTGAAGGCTTTGATAATATCATGTACCTGGATGATGTGGTCAGATATTGTCTGCCCCTGGTGTTCATCGGTCTGAAAGAGAGTGTCTACCATGCCTATTCCTTTAAGTTTACTAAGGATGCGGAAATGGAGATGGATAACTATTCCGATTACGGTATGATGGAAAAGATTGCTGCCGGCGTCAATTCCCGCAAGAAGGGAGAGGCCGTACGCGTGATCTATGATCAGAATATGCCCAGAAACATGATCAAGGAAATCCGGAAGCGACTGGATATGAAAGAACTGGACACATCTCTTGCCGGTGGCCGCTATCAGAATCATAAGGATTTGATGTCTTTCCCGGATTGCGGGCATACCGAACTGAAATATAAAAAATGGCCTCAGATCATGAAGCCTGAATTTCTCTCGCGGAGATCTATCTTGGATCTGATCCGCTTAAAGGACAGGTTTATACATGTTCCTTATCATAGTTTTGATGGCTATATCCGGGTCCTTCAGGAAGCGGCCATCAAACCGGAAGTTAAGGGGATTAAGACTACCCTTTATCGCTTGGCCAAAGACTCAAAGGTGGTTAAGGCGCTGATTAATGCAGCACATAACGGCAAGAAAGTCACGGTAGTGATTGAACTCCTGGCGCGCTTCGACGAGGAGAGCAATATCAAGTGGAGTAAACGAATGCAGGAAGAAGGGGTAAATGTCATTTTTGGAGTAGAAGGGTTGAAAATACATTCTAAACTCCTTCTCATTGAATCTAAAAAAGGTAATATAGCCTGTGTCGGAACAGGTAATTTCCATGAAAATAATGCAAAGGTGTATACGGACTATTTCATGATGACGGCACGTCCGGGGATCGTCAATGATGTCGCTCGTGTCTTTGAATTCATTAAACGTCCATTCTCCCAGGTTCGTTTTCATGATCTGCTGGTCTCTCCCAATGCGATGAAAAGCCGTATCCTCCGCATGATGGATACGGAAATCAGGAATGCCCAGGCGGGTAAAGAGGCTTGGATAAAAATTAAAATCAATCATGTCACGGACCATGATATGGTGAAAAAACTCTATCAGGCTTCGGATGCGGGGGTGAAGATCGGACTATTGATACGGGGAAACTGTTCTTTGGTCCCCGGTATTCCAGGGTGCAGCTCTAATATTCATGCCGTGGGGATTATTGATCGCTATCTGGAGCATTCTCGTATCCTGATCTTTTGTAATGGGGGTAAAAATCGTTATTATCTCGGGAGTGCAGACTGGATGCCGCGTAATCTGATCAGCCGCATAGAAGTAATGGCTCCTGTTTATGATGAAGATCTGAAGAGGGACTTGCTCCGGACGGTGGACTATGGCCTGAAGGATACGACGAACGGAAGGATAGTGAATGGTACGGGCACGAATGAGATACAACCGGTAAGAGAGGGGGATCAGCCTTTCCGTTCACAATATGAATTGTTTAAAGCATACCATCAAGAAACTGACCTGTAATTGTAGGTCTAAAACAGATAATGATGAAAAAATCGGCATTTAATCTTGCAGCCATAGATATAGGCTCTAATGGAGCCCGTCTTCTTATCAAACGTTTTGACGAGAGTGCACAGATAGAAGAAGAGCGTGACAAAAGAATCATGTTCATCCGCGTCCCCTTGCGTTTAGGCAAGGACGTGTTCTCTCTTGGCAGAATATCCAAGGAGCGGGAATACATGATGATTCACATGCTGAGGGGTTTCAAGGAATTCATGAAATTGAATGATGTGAAAACTTATCGGGCTTGTGCAACTTCTGCTATGAGAGATGCGGAAAATGGAAAGAAGATACTGAAAAGGATTGGCAAGAAGACGGGAATCTGCCTGGAAATTATTCCTGGTGTGGAGGAAGCTCGTCTGCTCTGTAATGATCTGATGGAGGTCGCTGCTTTGCGCTCTTCAGGTCAGTTGGACGAGACAAATGCTTCTGAAGCAGGTAATTTCGTCTATATGGATGTGGGTGGGGGCAGTACGGAGGTCTCTCTTATTCATGACGGCTCACTCGTTGACAGCCATTCTTTCAATATCGGTACCTTGCGCTTGCTTGGAGGAAAGGTGACAAAAGCGGAAAAAATGAACTTTGAGACGGAAATGAAAAATATTGCATCAAGGTTTCCTGATATTTGTATCCTCGGTTCGGGAGGTAATATTAACAAACTCTATAAGTTGATTAAACCTAAAAAGGATCATTGTGAGTTGCCTGTGTCTGATCTTAAACAGATGTATGACACCTTAAAGACCATGAGCATTGAGGAGCGAATCCATACTTTTCAACTTAAAGATGACCGGGCTGATGTGATTGTTCCGGCTGCTGAAATATTCTTGAAGGCTAGTGAATGCCTGCATAGTGAGTCCATCTTGGTGCCGAATATCTCTTTGGCAGATTCCATCATAGATGGGTTGTATCGAAATTATCTGAGAAGTGATCCTGACTGAAGGATCGCTTCTTGTCTTTTCTCTTTCTTGTACGGACCAGGCTAAGATTGTGAATCTCGTGTATTTCGTAGCCTCTTATCCTTATTTTCTGAAAAACACAACTTTTTCCTTTTTTCTTTTTAACTTTTTATTCTTTCCTTCATCTATTAAGTAAGTGGATGATAAGAAAGACTTGCAAGGTCATCGTAAAATTTCAGTTTGTATGGAGGTACCCCAAAATAGTGAGCAACTGTTGAGAATGCTTTCTTCTGAAGATCAGAGGGAACTGGGCTTTCGGATGTTGATGCAGGAATATGGGCATCGCTTGTACTTGTACATTCGCCGGATCGTAGTGGATCACGATGATGCGGAAGATGCCTTGCAAGAGACTTGTATTCAAGTGTATCGTAAAATTGATCAGCTTCAAGATAAGGATCAGTTGGTGCCTTGGATTTATAAGATTGCTACCCGGGAATCATTGAATATCCTCAGGCATCATACAGGGCTGTTCCGGAGCATTGACGATATGGGAGGGGTGCTGGAAAGGAAACTTACGGCGGAGTGCTCTCTGGATGCAGATGCTGCAGAACTGCTTTTGCAGCAGGCTTTGCTAAAGTTGCCTACCCAGCAGCGTCTCATATTTTGCATGAGATATTATGATGATTTGAGTTATGAGGAGATTGCTTTGATTACAGGGAAACGGATAGGTACTTTGAAAACCAATTACTCTTACGCTGTCAATAAGGTTAAGTCTTATCTAAAAGCACATGAATTATGAAAGAAATAAAGAATTCACGTAAATCAGATGTCTTCCGGGAGAAGGATGATTATATTGACCATTTGGTAGACCGGGCAGTCGATAAAGCGATAGAAGACCGGAAGCGGCACCTTATCTTCGTCAGGAAGCGGAAGGTGATGCTGCTGGCAGCTGCTACAGTGCTGTTGTTCTTTTCTTTGGGAGCCGGGTATTTTTTCCGGCAGACTCATGACCTTCCTCAACCGCATCCGGCAAGCTCGCCTTCGCCGAATGTGATCGCCCAGGCTTCCACACCTTCACCTTCAACGGATAGGGGAGTTGATGCAAAGGGGAAGCCGAAGGCAGCAAATATGCGGCATCGTCCGGAGCGATGCCCTGATAAAGTCCATCGTTCCGTTCCATGGGGATCCCGTCCTTCAGCCCGTCCCCGCTCAGAGGATGCATTTGATGAAGTCCTTAATTCAATTGATGATCAGGATATGAAGTATATTGATGATTATGAAGTGGAAGATATTCCGGAATATTAAATTATAAATTCAATGACTCGCTGTGAATAACAGCATAAAAAACAAAAACAATGAAAAGGTTATTATTATCATTTGTCTTGGTCCTTTCGGTCCTCTCCTTGTCTGCACAAGACAATAGGACTGACAGCATTAGGGAAAAGGTCTTTGAGAGTAAAGTCAATGAGATGGTCACACGCCTCAAACTGACGGATGAGCAGAGGACTGCCTTTGTGCCGATCTATAAATCCTATAATGAGGATATGAGAGCCGTGATGGGGAAGAGAAAGAAGTGGTCTAAACCTACCAGTAGTAAAGAGGCAGCTGAGTTGATTAAGAATCATCTGGAACGCCAGAAGAAAGCTATTGATGTACGTGAAAAATACATTGATAAGTTGTCTACAGTGCTGGATGCTGGTCAGTTAAGCCGGTTCCTGAGAGTGGAGAATCGTATTCAGTTTCAGATCAGCCAACGTAAATATCATAAGTTCCATAATGGAAAAGGGAGAATGAAAAATGGTCAGATGGAGATGAAAAAATGGTAAAAGGTTGTAGGGATATTAAACCGTTCTGAAGATTATTTTTTGTGTGGACGCCCGGAGGGATTCTTCCGGTCGTTTCTTGTCGGTGGCCTTATGTTCAACGGGACTTATGTAACCTTTGTTCATGGAATGTTTTATTGTTATGATTTCCTAAAACACTACAATTTTAGTTTCTAAGCAGTAAGTTCTGAAAATAAATGTTTAACTTTGAAAACGATCAGTTAAAATAAAGCTGATTACCACGAATTTTAATTCAAAAACACAGAATATGAGAAAAAGCACATCTGTTTTAATGTTATTATTTGCCATCATTCTTATGATGACAAGTTGTTCAAGTAATCCTTTGAAGTCACAGACAAAGAGCATCAGTTCGCAATTGCCATTGAAGTTTGCTGACTGGGCTTCCGTCACGGAGGCCAACTTTGATAAATCCGATAATGCTGTCAATTTGGTCCTGGATATTAAGGATAATGGTCGGATCAACATGGATTTGATCAATCAGGAGAAGGGGGATCTGGCCACAGGCATGGCCTTGTTCTTTTATGGCCCGAAAGGAAGTTTGCAATCTATGGCTTCGTCTTTAGTCAGTAATAAGGGTGCCCTCTCTTTTACCTTCCGGGATGCAAAATCTAAAAAGACCGTAACGACGATTGTGTCTGCAGATCAGGTGACACGGCTCCTGGGTAGTGGACAAGTTCCTCCTCTGGACGAACTGAAAGGTAAAGTGTCTATTGGTAATTTGACGGCACCAAATGATTTCGATGACTTTAATAAATTAGGGCAAATGAAGGTTACCCGGGATAATCTGGAGGTGACTCTGCTGGTTAGTCCTAAGGCCTTTCGGGCTGATCTGGATCCAAAAGCGTTGAAAAATTATATCGCTCAAGATGTGCTGGTGGATATTGATCTGAAACAGTTCACGGCATTGGCAGCTAAAGCGGGAATAGGAGCCATTTTCGATTATACGAATGCAAGTACGGGGAAAAAGTTGACGACAGGTTTTTCAAAGGATGAACTTTTGGAGAATGAAGGGCGGTAAGACGGTCCTGGGGGTATAAAGAACGGATGCGGAAGGGGCAGGGGGAGTCATCGTCGGATCACGATCTCCTTCTTAAAGCCTCTTGCGTCCAATAAAACAAACTGATATTCCTTTCCGTTTTGGAATTTACAACTCAGGAAATCTTGATAGCCGGTTAATTCTTTCCCATCAATACTTATTATCCTGTCCCCTTGTCGCATACCTGCCTTATAGGCATCACTCTTATTCCAGATTAGGGCGACTTGAGGCCGGTCTTCGACATCAATAAAGGCTACTCCAAACTGTTTGTTGCTGACATTCACACTATCGGTGTGGTTATAGGGCTGGAAGGTTATGGTCTTTCTTTTAGGATTAATAATAATATTTCCGTAGTTGAAAATTTGTGCTCCGATCCTGGAATTCCCTTGCGTCGTAATCGTATGGACATTCTTGAAAGAATAATCTGTCCATTTTAACCGGTTGAGATTGAGAAAGACTACTTCAGCAGGCTTCTCAACGCTGTTTGTTCCAACAGTAAAGTTACCGGTAGCCCGACCTTCTACTTGAGTATTTACTTGCTTGCTCTTGTAGGCATGCTGGAGGAAACTTGTATGATTGATCTGATATAACTGCTTTGCACCACTGTCAAAGAGGGCTTGGTCTACATGGCGGATAAAGGGACTGACTAAAACATAGGGGACAAACCATTTCAGTTTGTATTCAAGTGCGAATCCTGGTTCATGATCAAAATATCCTTTAATGTCACTAACAATCAGGATTTTATCTTTAACGTCTATTTTTGCACTGATACCTTTATTAAAGAGATCAAAACCGATTATGCCATCATAATCGTTTGTCGTGAAGGGCGAAGGCTTGACTACGGAGGCTACATATCCTGAAATATTCAATTTACCCATCATAAAAGGAGCGATTTGCACTGCTTTGATCGTGTCGGAGATGTTGTTGGCATCATGAGAGATGACACTCCCGAGGTCTTGAATGATGGGTATTTGACGGTTCTCGTATAGCATCCCTTGACTTGAGCCTGTATCAAGATTGAACCGATGGGACTGACCGTGAATCAGAACGGGTATGTAAATCTGATCGTCTTGGTATTCTATAGGAATGGTATCCACAAAATTCTTCTGTGATAAGGTGAGGTTTGTTTGATAGTGGTGCATTGACTGGGCAAATGCTCCTGAGATGATGCTTGATAAAAAAAGTATAATGTATATCTTCTTCATACAATTGAATTTTCTGATGCTGGTTATGCGTGATGATACGGTGCAAATTTATGAAAAAGTGTCGTGTTTTCCAGTTCTTTTAAAATTTATTTGTTATATTTGTTTCCAAAATGGATGGTGGGGCACTGCCCGAAAGATCGGATAGCTCTTTTCTGCCCCGTCATTCAAATCTGTCGGTGAAGTCCTTTCTTGACCGAAGGGAATGTGTATACGGCAGGCAGTGAGGGTAATCTTTATTTCTGCTTTATGAAAACTGAATTTGAAAAAATGCGAAGCGAGGAATCTTATAATTTTAAAGATCCTGAAATTCTTTCAAGCTTAAACCATAGTAAAAGAGTTTGTCAAATGTTGAATCAAATGACCCTTATTACACCTGGCTATAGGGAAACTCTTGAAAAAGTGATTCCGGATATTCCTGATGATTCTAAAGTGTGTCCTCCTTTTCATTGTGATCATGGAAATGGCATTAAAATAGGACATAATGTATTTGTTAACTATAATTGTTGTTTCCTTGATGGCGCATTTATTTATTTAGGGGATAATGTAAGGATAGGCCCCATGTGCCAACTCTATACAATTTCACATCCCCTTGATCCGATATTACGAAGAAGTACTGTTGAGATAGGCTATCCTATTTCAATCTGTGAAGATACATGGCTTGGCGGAGGGGTCATCGTCTGTCCGGGAGTCACAATTGGCAAACGATGTATTATCGGGGCAGGCTCTGTCGTCGTACATGATATTCCTGATGATTGTATGGCTGCAGGTAATCCGGCAATAATTAAAAAACGATTGAATAACCGGTAAGCCTGAAGGCTTTTTCTCTTGATAATTAAAAGGGACTATTGATAATATAAAAAAGAATAAAATTAACCTTTAATATGATCGACATATTCTTTTTTTTATTATCTTTGAGAGTGAAGAATAAGAGTATTTTTCCTGTTTCTATGGAGGTCATTTCAAGCAATAAGGTCGCTTGATTTTTCCGATAGTGAAATAGATGCAGTACTCAATACCATTATATTAAAGCTTAGAAGGGTAACTGTAATTCAATATTTCAAGAACCTTTAAAGATTTTTTATCATGAAGAGCAAGAAGAGTGAGATGATAGAGCAGATCTTTGTAGACTATACACGTACGGATATAGATAGGGATGGTTCTGAAAACGGCGAAAGGGAGGAACACAAGATCAGTGCAGATATTTGGTATGGGTAAAAGTATATATGACTATTAAATGTAAGAATCATTTGTTGGACCTGCTTCTAATTTTTGATGGTTGATGAAATGAAACTTGTTTTATATGACGGGGTAATTCCAAGAAAATGTGCCCCGTCTTATGATTTAGAATAGACATTCCTGTTTCTTTCGCTGCTTTTAAGAGGTGATTAAAAGGATCAGGTCGGACGGGTTAAAATGAAATGGCTGATTGAGTGTAGTATTGAAGGGAGACTTATTTATTTCGAAGACGCTCTTTTTTTTCTGAAATCATACTTTTATTTGCTCTGTTTGCTATGTAGTTGGTATTGTGTAAAATACATTTCTTTTTCCCGGTTTTATTTTGTCAATAAAGGAGAAATACGTATTATTTATTTTAATTTTTTCCTAAAAAGATTTGGCGGTTACGTATAAAAGCACTACCTTTGCAACCGCTTTCGGATAAAAACCGGGGGCGGAGAAAAAAGAAAGAGTTCTTTGAAAAGATTTCCATAAAACAGACAGGCAGTAACAAGAAAGAGCGGAGGCTGCATCATATATAATATGTATGGCTGTGGCCTCCGGGTAAAGAGAGAAGAGAAGAACCGGCAATTCCCTGTCGCGGGCTTATCCCGCGGCAGGCAGGAATAAACGGAGAGGCACCCTGGACAGAATACAAATGTCCCCCGTGTCCTGTAAGGGATGCGGAGGAGAACCATTATACAATGGAGAGTTTGATCCTGGCTCAGGATGAACGCTAGCTACAGGCTTAACACATGCAAGTCGAGGGGAAACGGGCGCCAAGCTTGCT